>NZ_JAWOTA010000034.1:0-47917 GCF_033338635.1 Vibrio sp. Vb1755
ATCATATATACCGTTTAACGTTGAAATTTCATTTTGTACATGCGCTTATCCGCTATGCTGATAAGAAAGTCAACATTGTCACTGTCTTTAGGGTATTGCGCTAAGCCCATGCTCGTTGAAAGTGTTGAGACTTTATCGGAGTTTAATATTTGTGCATCAAAGACGGTATTTATCTGCTCACGTACGTTCTCTTCATTGAGATGTTCACCTTCAAGTATAACCGCGAACTCATCTCCTCCCATGCGATAAACAGTAAAATCATTGAGTGTCATAGAATTAAGCCGCCTAGCGATTTCCCGCAGTACAGTGTCGCCAACTTGGTGTCCGTGTGTGTCGTTGACTTCTTTAAAACCATTTAAATCTAGAATCCAGAGAGAAAAGGGCCTTTTTTCTTGAGTAAATTTGTTTAGGGTAATGAATAGTGCATTGCGGTTCCCTAGGTTCGTCAAAGGGTCGCTTAGCGCCAATTTTCTATGAAAATGGGATTCACGATAAAAGAAATAAGTTAGAGAGATAATCGACAAAACGAACGTCGCAAACAGCATATATTGTGCTTGCATTAAGCGCTGGGTTTGACCTTTTTGTGCTTCATAAGCTTTACTACTTAGACGGAAGTTTTGATTAACGAAGTCTATTAAGCCTAAATATAGTGTTTGAGTTGAACGATAAAATGCAGCAGCAGCTTGGCTATCACCTGTTCTAGCTTCTACTAGTTGTTTTTCTAGCTCTTTGAACTCTTCAAAAAGGTTAATGAAGTAAAGGTGCATGTTGTTCCGAGAAAAGAACTTATTGGCTTTCGTGCTACTGGTCAATAAGTCAAAGCGACTCCACGCTAACTCGTATTGAAGCTCTGCACCGTCAATATTCAATACGTTTTCATCTAACCGTCTGGCCTCGCCGACAAGTTCTGATAGTTCTTTGGAGAGTTGGAATAAAAACCAAGTCGCTTGTTTTTGTTCGTTATTAAAATTTTGTGAGAGTGAACGTGTTTGCTGTAAAAGCACGACATTCGCGAGAAGCAAAGAAACGGCAAACACCACCAGCAGCATTTTGCTGGTGGTAGAATATTGCAATATTCTTTGTTTCTTAGAATAGGGTTCTGATAACTTCATTCTTATTATTTTTCTTTTATTTCATTTACTTGCCATACCATTTGCGCATGATATTTATTGTAGTTTAGCTCTGGATAGAGATTGAGTGGATATATCACCCAGAAAGGGCCTTTATTCCTGACTTTTATGTAATTCTGATCTTGTTGATAAGCCAGTATTGGTTGATATCGAAGAATATCTTGTCGGGACAATGTCGAGTGGTAGTCGTTTAAGCTGCTGATATCAACCTGCTCTGGTACCTTTCCGTAGACGTGTGTAAGAAGCGTGCTGAGTTTAACGCCTAAAAACTCTGACGAGGCAGGAAGCCAAGGCAATGTCATCGTGTAGCTAGTGGCAGGTAAAGCTTGGATCTCTTCCAGTTCCAGTATGACACTAGGCTGCTGGCTACTACTAAATACGATCGTATTTGCAGACAAGAATGGCGCAACAAAAAACAGACCTAGCGCGACTATCTTTTTCATCATATGCCCTTTTGAGTTTTATTCTTTTTTCTTAGCTAGGACAAAGGTGCTAGCGGTAATTTATTTATAATTATAGAGCCAACCGGATGAGATTTTATAATACGTTATGTTTCAAAAATAACTGTCGGTTTACGTCACGTCAAGGTTATTAAGTTGCTTCTTAATTAAAAGCTCAGAGTATTGGGATGATGGTAGAGTTTCGTAATGATTTCGCGGTATTTAATTGGTTTTTAGTGCAGCTTTGTTTCATTTTTAATAAAGATACTGTGTCGGAAATGAGAATTTAATAAGGCGAGAAATGGACGTCGAATTTGTTCTTAAGTTACATTATTTTACATATTTAAATCATCGATATTCAGATATGTATTTGTTAGTACGTAAAGAAAATAAAGTCACCTAGTTTTGGTGACTTTATTTTTTATTTCATGAGCTTACTTAAATTAACTATGCAAACAAATATTTTGCATGGAAGTTGAGGTGCTCTTCAATAAAGCTTGAGATGAAGTAATAGCTATGGTCATAGCCTGGTTGCATTCTCAAGGTTAGGTTTGAATCGTGTATTTTTGCCGCAGCAATCAGCGCTTCCGGTCTAAGCTGCTCATTTAAGAAACCATCAGCATCACCTTGATCAACCAAAATTGGTAATGGTGATTGTTGTTGTTTTAGAAGTTCACTTGCATCGTATTGCTTCCAGCTTTCAAGCTCCTTGCCTAAGTAAGCAGTAAAGGCTTTTTGTCCCCAAGGGCATTGCATTGGGTTACTGATTGGACTGAACGCTGAAATAGAACGGTACTGTTCTGAATTTTTCAGACCAATGGTGAGCGCTCCGTGGCCGCCCATGCTGTGACCCGAAATCGACTTCACGTCAGAGACAGGGAAGTTACTTTCGATGATCGCAGGTAACTCCTCGGTCACATAGTCGTACATGCAGTAATGCAGTGACCAAGGTGCTTGCGTCGCATTAAGGTAAAAGCCAGCTCCTTTTCCTAGGTCATAGCTTTCGTCGTCAGCGATACCTTCGCCTCTCGGACTTGTGTCTGGTGCAATGATCGCAATGCCAAGCTCGGCCGCCATACGAAATGCGCCCGCTTTCTGCATAAAGTTCTCATCGGTACACGTTAAACCAGAGAGCCAGTATAGCGCGGGTACGGGATTTGATTTCGTTGCGTTAGGTGGCAAGAATATCGCGAAGCGCATGGTGCAGTTTAGGGCATTGGATTCGTGTGTATATTGCTTGTGCCAACCGCCAAACACTTTGGCTTGGCTTACATTTTCAATGGTCATGAATAAACTCTCTAATTAGCAGAAGGAATTCAGGCTCCCCAAAAGGAGAGCCTGAGGCAGCATTATTGATCCATATGGATAACTGTTCGGATGCTCTTACCTTCATGCATCAGATCAAACGCTTTGTTGACGTCTGCTAATCCCATTGTGTGGGTAATGAACTCCTGTAAGCCGAATTCTCCAGCCATGTAACGGTTTACGATTTCTGGAAGCTCAGAGCGACCTTTAACGCCACCGAAAGCGCTGCCACGCCATACACGACCAGTTACCAGTTGGAATGGACGAGTTGAGATCTCTTGACCTGCACCAGCAACACCAATGATGACTGACTCACCCCAACCTTTGTGACAGCACTCAAGTGCTTGGCGCATCACGTTTACGTTACCGATACATTCGAATGAGTAGTCAACACCACCGTCTGTCATTTCAACAATCACTTCTTGAATTGGCTTGTCGAATTTTTGTGGGTTGATGCAATCAGTTGCACCAAGTTGTTTCGCTAGGTCGAATTTGCTTTCGTTGATGTCTACACCGATGATGCGGCTGGCACCAGCCATGCGAGCACCGATGATTGCAGAAAGACCGATACCGCCTAGACCAAAGATTGCCACGGTGTCGCCTTTTTCAACTTTAGCTGTGTTTAATACCGCACCCATACCAGTGGTTACGCCACAACCTAGAAGACAAACTTCTTCAAGTGGTGCTTCTTTGTTTACTTTCGCTAGTGAGATTTCTGGAAGAACCGTGTACTCAGAGAAAGTAGAACACCCCATGTAGTGGAAGATAGTTTCGCCGTTGATAGAGAATCGGCTTGTGCCATCTGGCATTAGGCCTTTACCTTGCGTTTCACGAACGGCCTGACATAGGTTCGTTTTGCCAGATTTACAGAACTTACACTCACCACATTCAGCAGTGTAAAGTGGGATAACGTGGTCGCCAACTTCAACGCTTGTTACGCCTTCGCCAACCATTTCAACGATACCGCCACCTTCGTGACCAAGGATTGAAGGGAAGATACCTTCTGGATCGTCACCTGATAGTGTGAATGCGTCAGTGTGACAAACACCAGTTGCTACGATGCGTACTAGCACTTCGCCGGCTTTTGGAAGTTGTACATCAACTTCTTCCATTTTAAGCGGCTCACCTGCAGCCCAAGCGACCATTGCTTTTGATTTTATGTGAGTTTGACCAGGTTTGATTTCAAGCGACATTGGATGTTTCCTTTATATTTTCAGTATATGGAGTGACGTAATAAGCGTAGTTAAGGTTTGCTTACCGCGCTTCGTCGTTTTGTTGGTGCTCATTGTAGGTGTTTCAGTAAAAATGATAATCCGTCCATTTTGAAAATGATTTTTACATATGCGTAATAATGATAAGGTGAGCGTGTAAAAAGAGTGCGATGCCTCCTTAAAGCGGAAGGGAAATGGAAAAGGTGATTGACCTGAAGTTAGATAGAGGGGCTAAAGTAGAAAACTGTCAAACCATCAGCTAAGTAAGAGTGATTATGAATAAGACGGATCTGAGTGCCTATTTAACCAAGCTAGGCTTGCCTAGTGAATTGCCCGCCGATTTGGAGTCATTGCACAGAATTCACGTGGCGCAGCATCGTTGCCTGCCGTTTGAGAATTTTGACATCGCATTGCAGCGAGGCGTCTCTGTTGAGATTGAAGATATTATTCAAAAAACCGTGTACCACTCTCGCGGTGGTTACTGCTTTGAATTAAATGGTTTAATGCTTGATGTGCTCAACACTCTTGGGTTTGAAGCGCGAAGTTTGCTAGGGCGTGTACATGTGTCTGGTACACCAACAGGTCGTAGTCATCAAATCACGTTAGTGACGTTAGAGGAACAAACATGGATTGTCGATGTGGGTTTTGGCTCCAATACCCCTCGAGCGCCATTGCCATTTATCCTTGACCAAGTGATTCAGACGGATTTACAAACCTTCCGTTTTGTCAAAGATGCTCAGTTTGGTTATTTCCTCCAAGTGCTTTCAACCGATGGAACGGACACGTGGAACAATCTATACAGCTTTGACCTAGAGTTTGTGTTTGCTGGTGACATTGCATGTAGCAACTTCTTTACCTCGACTTCGCCTAATTCGCGTTTTACTAGCGCAAGGGTCGCTGCTAGAGCGACAGAAAGTGGGTTGGTGACGCTGCTTAACTACACACTCAGATGCACCAATCATGAAGCGCTAACAGAAATAGAGCTAGAGCCAGGTCAAGCCTACCTGGATGCGTTGAAAGAATATTTTGGTATTGAGCTTGATGCGCAATACGACGATCTTCGTCCGTTACCTGACGCGTAAAGTTCTCCAGTTTTCAAAGCGTAGCGCGACGAGAACAATGTAATCACTATTTGTCTAGAAGAGGTCGACAGGAATACAGCATGGCGAATTGGGAAGGAGTCAGCGAGTTTGTTGCCGTAGCGGAAACTAACAGCTTTACAGCTGCCGCGGCTAAACTGAAAACGTCAGTGGCACAAATCAGTCGCCGCGTATCGGCACTTGAAGAGCGTCTTGCGGTTAAGTTACTGCATCGCACGACGCGAAAAGTTTCTCTGTCTGAAGCTGGACAGCTTTATTATCAGCAGTGCAAACATTTGGTCGAAGGGCTAGAACTGGCTGAGCTTGCTGTAACGCAAATGCAGACTGAACCGCGAGGTTTGCTGCGTGTGACAGCGCCTGTGACCTATGGGGAAATGAACCTCGCGCCGCTCTTGCATCAGTTTTTGGAGAAGTACCCGCGTGTGGACCTCGATTTAGTGCTGACCAATCAAAAACTGGATTTGATAGAGCAAGGGGTAGACGTGGCGATTCGTCTTGGCCGCCTGCAAGATTCCAGCATGATCGCAAAGCGTCTTTCGTCGCGTCAAAATTACGTGTGTGCTAGCCCTATGTATTTGGAGCGATTTGGCGAGCCTCACACATTATCCGAACTGGCTCGACATCAGTGCTTGGTTGGTTCGGTCGATTATTGGCATTTTAAGGAAAATAAACGCGATAAGTCTTTGCGCGTGTCGGGGAGGATTAAATGCAATAGTGGTTTTGCGCTAATGGGCGCCGCCAAACGTGGTTTGGGTTTAGTGCAGTTGCCGGACTATTACGTTCAAGAAGCCCTAGATAACGGTGAGCTAGTCGAGGTGCTGACCGATTACCGAGACGACCGTGAAGGCATTTGGGCACTGTATCCACAAAGCCGAAATTTATCGCCCAAAGTGAGGTTGTTGATCGACTTTTTAGCGCAGGAACTAGCGGATTAGAGTTTTCATGAACTTTAATACAACTGAAGTTGCTAAAACGCCCAGTGATGCCGGGCGTTTTTATTAGGATGAGAGCTGGAATCGAAAAGACATGAATCACTATTGGTTGGATTCCGCGTCTTCACGTTTAATCACTTTGTGTCCATCTTCAGACACGCCTTTTTTCCAATAGCTGCTGATGTAGATATTCTCGCGATCGACTTCTTTTTCGTTGCGGAAATATTGGCGCAGCGCGCGCATTGAATCGAACTCACACGCACACCATACCGAAGCGTTACCATCTAACCACTCGAGTTCGCGAACGCTATCAGCCAAGGCTTGCCCTTCGGTTAACCAAATCAACTCCACGCCTGCTGGCGCGTGTAGGGGTTGGATGTCGTTTGGAGACATCACGCTGATCACAGCGTAGCCTTTGGCCTCTTCTGGCAACGTGCGAATTTTCGCAGAAAGCGCTGGAAGTGCCGTCATATCGGCAGCCATGAAGAACCAATCCGCCTCAGTATTTAAGTTGGAAATGCTACCCGGCCCCACGATGTTGATCGTGTCGCCTTTTTGCGCGGCCATTGCCCAACGTGCGGCAAATCCGCATTGCAGATCTTGCGTTACGTGTCGGACGAAATCCACTTCGATTGAACTGGTTTCTGGATGAAAGCGTCGAATTGTATAGGTGCGCATGATTGGTCGGTCGTCTTCTGACAGGATGCTCAGATCCGCGCCGCCCATATCGTTAAACAGTAATTTGATGTAACTGCCTTCGCAGTCACGAGGAAAGTGGCTCAGCGCCTCACCTTGCAAGGTAATGCGCTGCATGTTTGGAGTGATGGTTTCTGTGTCTGTGACAACAAGCGTTTTAGGTTGAGGCTTCTTTTTCATTGTTACTTTACTCGATAATTATTCTCTTTCTCATTTAAAGATTATCAAGTTCCCTAACAAGAGGGTAGCGTCTTTAAACAAATTTACACTGTGAATTAACGCCAAAGCCTCAAGCAAAATGCAGTATCTGTCCTTTCCCAATTACGTAAAGTGAGTCGTTTTTAACCATAAATGGACTTATATCATTGGAATCGTAGACAAAAGCAACAGAGCGGCCATGCTGTAGTTGAACCCCTTAACGCGTTTATCGGTGGTCAACCAACGCTGCAATTGCATGCCTGCCGCCGTCCAAAATGTCACCGATGGCAAGTTGGCTAAACAGAAGATACCGGCGATAAAAGTCAGTTCGAGCCAAGAACCGCCACTGGTGTATACCGTAATGGCCGTCAACGCCATCGACCAACCTTTTGGGTTCACCCATTGGAATGCAACAGCCCCTAAAAAAGACATCGGGCGAAAATCGTGTTTTGCTTCGGTTTTGTCGCTGGTGGCGATTTTGTACGTCAAGTACAGCAAATAACTCAAGCTCAATACTTTTAAAATGGAGTGTGTAATTGGATATGCGTGGAACAGGCTCATCAAGCCAATGCCCACCAAAATTAGCATGGCACCAAAGCCAAAGGTAATGCCCAACATATGTGGGATAGTGCGTTTAAAGCCGACATTTGCCCCTGAGGTCATCAACATAATGTTATTGGGACCCGGCGTAAAAGTGGAGACAAAAGCGAACAACGCCAAAGCGCCCAGTTGATGATATTCCATAGATTGTTCCTTGAATCAGTTCTCGATAAGTTGAGAACAACTATAAGTAGAACTGAGGTCAATATTGTGCTTTTATTTGATGATTAGAAACTAAATAAGCAATGAAACATCATCATGGATAGATTTGACGAAAGAATATTGCAAGTGCTCAAACGAGACGGAAGAATCTCCAATGTGGAGCTGTCGGAACGCGTTGGTTTATCTCCGTCTGCAACCTTACGCCGAGTGCAAGATTTAGAGCGTAAAGGCGTGATCAAAGGCTACCGAGCAGTACTGGATAATCAGCAACTTGGCGTGGGTTTTGTCGCTTATGTGTCGATTGGTTTGGCCTCGCACTCTAAGCAGGCACAGCTGGGTTTCGAAGAGCATGTGCGTTTTGTAAACGAGGTGGTGGAATGTCACAACATTACGGGATCTAACGAATATCTCATACGCGTAGAGACGCAAAATCTCGCCGCTTATAAAGCGTTCCATGCTGATGTGTTGGGTGAGTGCGAACACGTCAAGTCGATCACAACGATGGTGGTGATGGACACACCAAAAGACGAGCGATAGCCAAACGAGAGTGACAGTTTTTGTGGCACATGAATTTGAAGTGACTCGAAAGAGTCAGTCGAGTATGAGAATGGTTCACAACAAATGCTGGAAAGCAGATGGCACTCTTACAATTTCCATATTTATTCTCACCTTCTAAATAATCCCATCCTGCTAGTTTTGCTTAAACCGCTTGTGTTTCAGAGCGGCGAGTCAGCAAAATTAAGGATGAACGATGAAATCACATGCAACACTTCCTCTTTTGAGCTTAAGCGCTGTTGCCGCATTGAGCTCATTTAACGTCAACGCCCATGGCTGGGTAGAGTTTCCAAGTGCTCGTCAAAATACGTGTTATTTAGACGGTGGTTTTTGGACCAACGAGATCCCTAACCAAGCGTGTAAAGCGGCTTTTGAAGAATCTGGTGCTTACCCGTTTGTGCAGCGCAGTGAAATTGCAGCAAACGTACCAAATTACCGAGATATGGAGCATGTGAAAGCCGTGGTTCGCGACGGTGAGCTATGTTCTGCTGGCGATGCCGCTAAGAAAGGCTTGAACTTTCCTTCTCCAAACTGGCAGCGCACCAATGTTACGCCAGATGCAAATAACCAGATTGAATTGGTGTTTTACGGCAAAGCGCCGCACAACCCATCGTACTGGGAATTCTATCTCACCAAGCCAACTTATGATGATTCAAAGCCTCTTACTTGGAGTGATTTAGAGCTGATCGACACCGCAGGTGATGTGTATGTTGATGCGGAAAAACGCTACCGTATTCAGGTGACTTTCCCTGCTGATCGTTCCGGCGATGCGGTGCTTTATACTCGTTGGCAGCGCATTGATGTCGCTGGGGAAGGTTTCTACAACTGTAGTGACATTACGTTAAACGGAACGGGCACGACGCCACCGACTGACCCTGTTGATCCAACCGAACCGGGCAATAATCTGACATCTCTGGGCTACTTTGTTCAGCAAGGTTTCGGACCAGTAGAAGCGGGTGACACCATTCGTTTTCGTACGTTTAATGCGACAGGCAATGAAATTGTCGATATTTCACTACCAATCAGTGCAAACAATACGGCGACTTGGGCGGCAGAAATTGCGGATCAATTTAATGCGCAGCAAACGGGCGATTGGTACGTGGGCATTTGGCATCAAGAGATGAGCCACTACATGTTCGATAGTAACAACGTGAATGCGAACCAAGTATTAGCGCCAAGTGCAGACTTCAGTTATGCGTTGTCACTGATCAAAGCGGATGTAACGCCACCAGTTGAACCAACCAACTTGTGGGACAAGACGGCCGTATACAACCAAGGTGATGTGGTGACGCACAACGGCAAAGAATGGACTGCCCAGTGGTGGACGTCTGGTGAGGAACCAGGCACAACAGGCCAATGGGGTGTATGGCGTTAAGCCAGTTATTCGGGCTCTGAACAATAAAACCCTTCTCATGTTAGAAGGGTTTGTTTTTTTAGCCTAAAACGATCACTTTGGTCGAGTGGTTGTCTTGAAAATCAGAGCACATATCGTTATTCGCTTGCTCTCCACTCGCTCCAGTTGAGCATCGCGTAGTCTGCCAGTTTTAGCATCGGAATGTCTTCGTGTGTATCACCGTAGGCATAAACAGACGCAAATTCGTCGAGCGAAAACGTGGCCCTAACGCGCGAGACTTTTTTTTCTAAACTACAATCACCTTGCTGGTAAAAGCCACTCAGTTTTGGCTGTTCTGAGATCAGTTCACTGCACAGCAAGTGGTAACCGTTCGCTTCACACCAAGGCTTGAGATACGCATTGAGTGATGCCGACACCACCACAATGGTATCGCCTCTGTGCTGATGCCACGCCAACCTTTCCATCGCTTTTGGCCGTAAGTACAGCGGGATCACTTCATGGGCAAACTGAGTGCCAATCGCTTCAATTTTCTGCGTTTCTTTCCCTGAAAATGCAATAAAACTGCTGAGAGGACGCATAACACGAGCGGGTAACACTCCGAGTTTGTACAGCGCATAAAATGGCATGATAGCGACCTTTCCTACTCGTTTGCGCAGGCCATAAGCAGAATAGTGGAGGAAAAGGCTAAACATATCCTCTCGGGTGATGGTGCCATCAAAATCAAACAGTGCCAGTGACGGCTTAGTATTATCGAGCAAATTCAGCGCCTATTTTTTGGTTTAAGATCGTTTTGTGTTTATTGATAAAACACCGCCAACCAGATGGTTTCTTGCGTTGGGTCAGTCCAGCTCACTTTGTGTTTGGTATGAGCTGGAATCGTAACGTGATCGCCTGCCTCAAGTCGTTGCACTACACCTGATTCAAAAGTCAGCTCTCCAGCTCCTTTAAGAACCAAGACCCATTCATGTTCTTCTTGATCGTACCAGCCACTTTCGGGCGAGGTTTGCCCCGTTGAGACAATGCGTTCTATACGCAGGTTTTTGTGGGTCAGCAGGTCTTCGAACACTTCCTCGTCGAGGTTATTCGGTAAGTCTTTAAACAGGTTCATGGCCTTTCCTTAGAGAATGATCAGTCCAAAAGGCGCAAGCAATTGCTCTTGTTGCCAATCACAAATTTTAACACCAAACAGAGAAACGCGGCGAACATCTAGCCCGTCTAGTTCGACATGAGTCAGATCACACTGCTCAACGTTAAAGGTTCCCCATTGTTCTGGCGAGAATTCGCAGCGAGATAAATCCGAGCCTTTGAGAGTTGCCCCTGCGAGGTTCGCACCGTTCCAACGGTTTTCAAAGAGGTCACATTTTTCTAGTAACACTCGTTCGAAGTTACAGTAGGTGAGGTTGCAGCCAGTAATAAAAGCAGAACAGAAAAACATGGTATTGCTGACGCGATTAGCAAAGTTCGCACCTTGGAAGTTTGCCCCTTTGAGATCGCACTTACGCAGCTCCAAGCCCATACAATTTGCGCCGTTAAACAGGCTCATCGCCAACATGCAGTTCGTAAAGCTAGCGTCTTTTAAGTTCGCGAAGCGAAAACTACACCCTTCTAGCGCTTTGGATTCGATAAAGCGACAGTCGATGAACTTAGCATCGCGCAGATCGGCATGGTCGAAACAGCACATATAAAAGTGGCAGTTTTTAAAGGTAGCATTCTGAAAATCGTGATGAGAAAAGTTTTCTCGTTCAAAAATGAGATCGGTTTTTAACATGTCTTCTCCTTAGCTGCGAGCAGACTAGCACTCCAAGTGACTGATTTTCCAGAAAAATAACTTCTTGTATTTCAGTGTTTTACAAACCCCTCAAATCGCGATTTTAAGGGGTCAAACGAGCGTTTTAAGTGGGTTGTTTTTTGAAAATAGAAGACGTAGAGGAAGAAAAAAGTTTTTGCTGGCTACGGACCTTAGCGAGAGGATTCGTGTTTTTGAGCATGCATAGCTTCTCACACGCACAGTTTGCATTACAGAATTGTATCCGATTTGCATAATTTGTTGATCGGTATGGCGTTTCTCTATACAAAAAACCTATATTTTTCACAAATTGATTTCCATCAAAATAGTAGGGTTTCTATGTGCTAGATTGCGCACAGCTCAAAAAGATATAGATACCCGTGTGCTTCAAGGCGCTGAGTTTACTTGAAATCTCAGATCAGTTAGTAGGCACCCCTTTGGGTACGACATAACGAAGCCCTACGAAAGGAAATAAAAATGAAAAAAACAATCTGCAGTCTAGCAGTGGTTGCTGCACTCGTGTCACCAAGTGTTTTCGCTCATAAACAAGGTGACTTCGTTCTTCGTGTTGGTGCGGCGTCTGTCGTTCCAAATGACAGCAGTGATAAGATTCTTGGTTCTCAAGAAGAGTTAGAAGTTGACTCAAATACGCAGCTTGGTTTGACGTTTGGCTACATGTTCACAGACAACATCAGTTTAGAGCTTCTAGCAGCAACACCATTCAGCCACGACATTTCGACAGATTTGGTTGGTAGTGATATCGCGAAAACCAAACATTTACCACCAACGCTAATGGTGCAGTACTATTTTGGCGAGTCTCAAAGTAAGTTCCGTCCATACGTTGGTGCAGGTCTGAACTACACCATATTCTTTGATGAAGATTTCAATAGTACGGGTAAAGGCGCTGACCTGTCAGATTTGAAATTAGATGATTCATTCGGTCTAGCAGCGAATATTGGTGTGGATTATATGATCAACGATCAATGGTTCCTCAACGCCGCTGCGTGGTACGCAAACATTGAGACAGAAGCAACTTATAAAGCAAGTGGAGTGAAGCAAAAAACCGACGTCAAAATTAACCCTTGGGTATTTATGATCAGCGGCGGTTACAAGTTCTAAGAAAAACCAGTAGTTACACGCACATTACTATTATTGGCATGACTTTGGGGGTGGTTACGGGGACTGCCCCTCTTTTTTATCCTCGTTTTGATTGCACATCATTTACTCCACTTAGCAACATGCAAAATTGGATCTTTACCTTGCAGATCATTTTATTGTCGGAAGATCGAAAAGTCCTACACTGATCACATAATTGAACAAGTGGACAATATAAATGAGCGACGACATCGCAAAGCATTCTTCCTCCAGATCTAAGTTGGTAAAAACTCTTTTCTTCACTCTCTGTGTTATTGCATTTAGTGCGATGTATTGGTCTTGGCAGTATTCTGACAGTCATCCAAGCACGGAAGATGCCTACGTTAGGGCAAAAATTTTGTCGGTAGCGCCTCAGGTAAAAGGCCAAGTGGTTTCTGTGGATGTTAAAGATTTCCAATCCGTTAACAAAGGTGACCTACTGCTGAAGATAGATTCACGCCCATATTTGTTGGCAGTGAAGCAAGCAAAAGCGGCATACCAATTGGCGGTCCAGCAACATGACGTTGCCGATAAGCAGGTAACTGAAGCCGTTGCGGGCTTAGATGCGGCGCGCTCTAACCTGACAGAAGCGCAAGTGGAGTACAAACGTACGGATTCCTTGGTGAAACGCAAACTGGCGTCGGACCAAGATTTAGATACGGCAAAAAACAAACTAGCCAATGCCCAAGCGAGCCTGGAGCAAGCGCGCGCGACGGTAGAAAAAGCCATTGCGAACCGTGGTGAAGAAGGCGCAGAGGCTGCGGTTGTTCAACAAGCGGGAGCACAGTTAGCGCAAGCAGAGCTGAACTTGAGCTACACCGACATTACGTCACCAGTGGATGGCATTGCCGGTGAGATCAATACGCACGTAGGCTCGGTCGTTAGCGTGGGTCAAACGTTGTTCCCTGTGATTTTAAAAGACAGCTATTGGGTACGCGCGAACTTTAAAGAAACCGATCTTACTCATATTAAACCTGGCATGCATGCGGATGTGGTGATTGATATGTACCCAGACGTGGTGTGGAAAGCAACGGTAGAACAACTATCGCCTGCGAGTGGTACATCGTTCTCCTTGATGCCACCAGAAAACGCAACGGGTAACTGGGTTAAAATCAAACAGCGTTTCCCTGTACGTTTGGCATTAGAAGTACCGGCCGATGCGCCGCAACTTCGCGTGGGTGCGAGCTCAGAAGTCACCATTGATTTGCAAAGTAGCGTGCAATGAGCCATCAAATTACGGCAGACAAACGGGGGATTGCCACCGTCGCCGTGATGCTTTCTGCCATCATGGTGTTAATCGATATGACCGTTGCGAACGTGTCGCTATCGCACATGATGGGCGCGTTGGGCGCAACGGCAGACCAAATTACGTGGGTGTTGACGGGTTACAGCATGGCGGAAGCGATCTTCATTCCGATGACCAGTTTCTGGGTGTCGCGTTTTGGTGAACGCAAAGTCATGTTGGTTGCTGTGATCGGTTTTGTGATTGCCAGTGCGCTTTGTGGGCAAGCACAGTCTCTTGAAGAGATGGTGCTATTTCGCATTATCCAAGGCGCTTTCGGCGCGTCGGTGATTCCATTGGCGCAGTCGACGTTAGTGCAGATCTATCCGTATGAGCAAAAAGGCAAAGCGATGGCGATTTTCTCCATCGGCATTTTGCTTGGTCCTATTTTGGGCCCAGTTGTAGGTGGTGTGATCACCGACAACATTAACTGGCGCTGGATTTTTTACATCAACTTGCCATTCGGTTTGATCTGTACCTCTTTGATTTATCGCTATATCCATATCGACAACAAATCCAAACCTAACTTTGACTGGTGGATCATCGGTTACATGGCGTTAGGTGTGGGCGCGTTGCAGTTTGTGTTGGATAAAGGGAATGAAGACGACTGGCTCGACTCACGTATGATTCAGACCGCGATATTGCTCGCAGTCATGGGATTGGTGATGTGGATCTATCGCAGTTGGAAAACCAAAAGTCCAATAGCGCCATTGTGGCTACTGAAAGACCGAAACCTTATGGTCTCGTCATTGATGATTGCCGTGGTGTCGATGGCGATGTTTGGTCTGACGACTCAACAACCAATGCTGTTGGAAAGCTTGCTGGATTATCCGGTCTCAACCACTGGTTTATTAATGGCACCGCGTGGGTTGGCGTCAGCGGCGATGTTGATTTTGGTGATTAAGCTCAATCCGCAATTCGATCCCAGAATCAAAATAGTCTTTGGCTTAAGCTGCATCGGGATTGGTAGTTATTTGATGACGCAATACTCACTGCAGATCGATACATTTTGGATTGTGATGCCGAGTATGATTCAGGGGATGGGGCTTGGTTTAACCTTCTCGACGCTATCCACCTTGGCGTATTTAACGATTCCGAAAGAGCAATCTGTTGCGGCGGCGAGTATTTACAATCTGTTCCGTACCATTGGTAGCTCGTTTGGTATTTCTATCGCCACCACGTTCCAATATCGTGATAGTCAGCAGCAATGGCATGCACTGGGAGAGGGTATTAATCCTTATAATCCTAACTTGCATGACTGGGCGGCCAATCAGGGGCTTTCTATTACCGACCCGGTTGCGTTAGACCAATACCAACAGATGTTGCAGCAGCAATCGCAAATGGTCGCGTTTGTGCACACCTTCCAGCTTGTGGGAGTGATGTTCGTGAGCATGATGCCGATGCTGGTTTTCATTCGGTCGCGTGAATAACATGAAGTTCCGGTGAATAGTGTAAGAGAACGCCTCTCAAGTTGTGTCAGCTTGAGAGGCGTTTTTTATTGGACAGTGCCAGTGAAAGAAGGACGTTTACTCAAACGTCACTTCGTCAAAATGCGGATTGGTTTTGAGCGCGCGCATTGCGACTAATTGTTCAGTCGGGAAAGCGGTGTGCTCACCATCCATATCTAAAAACAAGCACTCTTGTCGCTGCATGTCGTAGCCTGTGTCGAACGCGTTGCCCTGATGAGTTTCACCATTTTTTAGTGTGATCTCGATAGGGAGCTTAAACATACAGGCGATTTCAATAAAATCGTATTGGCTGCAAGTCACCATAGTTTTCTCCTTTCAAACCGACGCAGTATTCAGAAGGTTTGAGAACCGTATCCTTAAATAGGAGACGTTTGATTGAAACTGAATCTTCATCTTACACCTCATTTTGGTCACGAAATAGACATACACGCACGTTTTAATAAACCTACTGTTGAGCGTTCACAAGCGAGACAAAACTACGATATGTCTGAGACGATACTTAAGCGCACATACCTAACAAGTGAACAAAAGACACAAAAGCCAAGTTCACTGATTTCCCCTCAAACCTACGATGCGCAGTTGGCGCACCGTGTTCACCACTCGCCTCAATTTGAAAACGGCCGAGTTAAAAACGAGATGCCAAATGTCCCTAGCCCGCAATCATTCTGGCAGGTGTGTTGGAGCTATCTTGGTGGTAGAACGCCATTGAGTCCTAACGAACATCTGCCACATTTCCCAATTCAACCTACGCAGTTTGCGCAGCGAAGTGAATCGATGCGCGTTACTTGGCTGGGCCATTCCACCATGCTGGTGGAGGTCGATGGCATTCGAATTCTGACTGATCCGGTATTTGATTACGCTTCTCCGTTCATCGCAAAAGCGTGGTTTGAACGCAATATTCCCAATACCCATGCCAGAGATTGTTTGCCGATTCCTGAAATTATCGTGATTTCGCACGATCATTACGACCATTTAGAAGCATCGACCATACGTTTCTACGCCGATAAACCCGTGACGTTTTATGTGCCCTTAGGGGTTGGCAAGCATCTGATAAAGTGGGGCGTTTGCGCAGACAACATCGTGGAATTCGATTGGTGGGATAGCGTGCACTATGCCGGAATCGAACTGATTTGTACGCCCGCTAACCATAATTCGGGTCGTACTTATTTCTATAAAAACGCGACCCTGTGGGCTTCTTGGGTCATCAAAGGAAAAGAAGAGACGCTCTATTTTAGTGGCGATTCAGCTTACGATTCGCATTTTTCCGAGATCGCACTGCGATGTGGACCAATCGACATTGCCTGTTTGGAAGTGGCTGCCGATGTGAAAGGCCAAGGTTATCCGGTCGAAAACTGGGGACACATGCAGGCTCACCATACCGTGCAAGCGTTTCACGATTTAAATGCGAAAAAACTGTTGCCCGTACATTGGGCTACATACGAGCTATTTACTCACCGTTGGGACGAACCGATTTTAGATTTGCTTGCCCATTGTCAAAAAGAACATATAACGCTGCTGACGCCAATGCCGGGGGAGAGTTTTTACGTTCATCAAGAACATATAAATAAACAGTGGTGGCGAGAAAAAGAAATAGGTGAGCCAGCTAGAATTTTGACTTAATAATATGTTCTTACTTCAATAATTATTTGAGAAGTTAACCTTGTTATTTTAAAAATATAACAAGGTTTTTACTCGCTTACTCATCAATCACTTGAGGTTTTAACTCGACGACATTTCCTTCCGGATCATGTATATAGAGTGATCTACCGAACCCTTGTGCGCCATACCGCTTCGCAAACTCTTCGGTTTCAATGCCGCGCGCACGCAGATATTCCAGTAATTCATCCTCGGAAAAAGGCGCCAATTGCAGGCAAAAATGGTCAATATTACGACCATTTTGAACTGGTGGCTTACCGCCGAGTTGGCCCAATTCGCTGTCTACCGTCACTACATCAATCAATGCGTTACCTGCCCTAAGTTGAGTTAAACCAAGTTCCGTTACTTCGCGTTCGACAGGGCAGCCCAAAATGTCTCGATAGAAATGCAACATAGCATCGAGGTTACAGGTCCTTAAAACAACATGATCAAGCGCTTTGATGGCGATTGGATTTTTGGTGGGCATGCTTCACTCCTTTTTGCATTGTGTTGAGGTAAGTATAAAGTGACCTTAAAAGTGGTGAGAGAAATGATCAAATTCCAGATGTTTTTTTTCTAGAGCGAGTGCAGAAACACTGCAACTCAAAGCAAACAAAAAAGGCTAGCGTATTGCTAGCCTTTTGGAATATGGATGGGGCTATTACTCGTAATCAGAAGCGTAAGTTTCTTCGTAAGTGTGTGAGTAAAGCTCGAATAGGTTGCCGAATGGGTCTTCTAGGTAAACCATTTTCGCAGGCTTATTATCGTCTTCTGGGTGGTAACGCATGATGTCCATGCGAACTTTGCCACCTAGTGCTTCGGTGCGTTTGATAGCACCTTCAAAATCGTCTGTCTGCAAACAGAAATGGAAGATACCGATGCGAGAAAAATCCACTTCATGGCGCTCTTGACGCTCTTTCATTTCGAATAACTCAAGGCCAATGCCATCACTTGTCACAAGGTGCGCAATGTTGAAGCCTTTAAAGCCTTCCCCAAAGACCGCAATACACATTCTGCCAATTGCCGTTTCGCGTTCTTCAATCACTTTCGTGTTGCCCATAACGACTTTTAGACCTAGCGCTTGCGTGTAAAACTCAACCGCTTTGTCCATATCTCCGACCATAATACCGACATGATTCATTTTCATTTGTTTGCTCCCAACATGTGTGTTTGAACGTTGTCTTGTTTCGATGTGGGAGAGTATATGGCGTGATGTTGATTACATGAAATTATCATAAATTATAAAAATGATAATTTTATTTAATGTTGTACATGTTGGGATTGAGTTAGTGAGCTAAGGCCTCAACAGCTTGCCTCACCGAGGTGAAATGAATCTTGATAATGCACCGTTGCGCGAGGCTGAATTCATGCGATTGGATTAATGACGTAACCTCTTCTACGGACAGCGTTCGTTCTTTTGGGTGTAAAAGAGTGGTGTTCGAACCATTGTTTTTCAATTCGAACGTGTTGCCATTTGAGTCAATAACGTAATCATCTTGCCCAAAAATGAGGGCTTCGCATTCAGAGTCTAAGTCGGACTGGGAATGCGTATAGATCAGCTCATCGTCGCCGTCTAGTTTTAGCAAGCATGGCCAGCATACTGCGTGGGCTCTCATGGTTAACTCATTATTCATTGTTATTTAGAAACTTGACCCAGGTTGTTGCAAAAATGCTAACTCTTCAGGTGTGCTTTCTCTACCCAAGATGGCGTTGCGATGTGGGTAACGTCCAAACTGGTCGATGATGGCTTTGTGTTTTAGCTCAAAATCGTAGTTATTTTCAAGCCCTGATGCGCGAAACAATTTCTCAGCTTCGACATGAATGAGGCGAGATTCGCTGTGCATAAACGGCATGTACAAAAAGCTTAGCTGCTCAGGCGCTAATTCTTTATCGTGACCTAACCGAATTGCCTCTTGAGCCAGTGCTAATGCGAGTTGGTCTTGTGCAAACGCTTTTGGGGTGTTGCGATACACATTACGTGAAAACTGGTCGAGGGCGATGATTTCGGCCAATCGTCCTTGTGTGCTGTCACGCCAATTAAACAGCTCACAACGAGCCGCTTGTTCTAATACCGAGGCAAATCGCGATGCAATACGCTTGTCCAGTTCTGGGTTGTTTTCAAACCAATTTTGGGGCGATAGCTCCTCGAACCAAAATTTGATGACTTCTTGGTACATGGTTCTTCCTTCTTATTGCATTAGCTAAAGAATAAAAAGCCAGAAGGCGAGCTCCTGGCTTTCTGCGTGTTATCGACCGTAAGTCTCTACGATGTAACGTTCAAAATCGTCACACATTTGTTCGTCAGAGATGGCGTTGCTTGCCAGCTCTTTACTGCCGTCGACGACTTTAATCGCGGCGTTCAGTAAAGCGACTGGTGCTCGCTCTCGCGTCGCAAGTGAGTCGATTTTCTTCTGCTGCACTTCCCATGCCTGTTCTTGTGACAGGTTACACACGTCTGCAAGGTATTTGGCATTGAAGCCTTCGCCAGTCAGGCTGACAATGGTTTCGTTGTGCGACAAGTGATTGCCTGCGTGCCAGTAGTGTTTTGCCAGCAGTGGGCCAATTTCTGGGTTATCCGTTAGGTAACCAAACTTCTCAAGGAAGTATGCACGGGTCTGGTACACCGCCATGTGCGCGAGTAGGTAACCTTGATACGCACACGCCGCTTCGTCGGATAGCAAATGTGGAATCGCCATCAGTGGGCGAGGGCTGCATTCCAAACCAAGGATCTGTTTTTCACAATCGCGAGCCAGCTTAGTGATGCGTTCTGGCGTTAACTCGTCATCGCTCAGTTGATATAACGCGCGTTCAAAGTACGGCACAACCAAGATGCTACGTTCTTCATAAGCTTTGAATGGCTGACGACTGTTGATCATCGCTTGAATAATCTCATCAGGAACCGAATTCTCTTCATCATCCAGTGCGTATTGTTTTAGCCAATCGGCATCGGTTAACAGGCTATCACAGAACATCGACTGAGTTTCTGCATAAGCCATTGACGTTGGCGCAAACTCCTGCGAGAAACAAGGCGCGTTCATTTTTACGTTCGCAAAGTGTGCTGCGTGGCCGCCTTCGTGGAACAGCGTGTTAATGCCATCGTATCCACTGCCCACTTGGTCTGGTTTGGCATTACTGGTGAAGTTCACCTGCGCTGCGACCCATTCGCCTTGATTATAGAAAGAAGGGATAGGGCCGTGGCAGAACCCATTCGGGTACTTACCTTTGCGATCTAGTAAATCCAGCGTTAGCGTCGCGCCAGAGTAATCAATATTTAGGCGACCAAATGATTCTACCCAGCGTCTCAGAGATTTTGAGAACGGCACGTATGGGTCAAGGTCACGCATAACGTTACCCGCGAATGAGTAAACAAAGTTGTAGCCTGCTAGTGCGCTTGCGCCTTTCTCTTTCGCCAAGTTTTCTAAGCTGTTTAGATGCGCATCTCGCGTGCGTTGTTCGAAATCTTCCAAAATTTCGAATAGCTGCTCGGAGCTCATCTTTTCCGTTTTTTGCACGGAGTAATCAAAGAAAGTCGCATAACCCAGTGAGCGAGCGAACTGGTTGCGCAGTTTGATCAGTTCAATAAAGCCGTTTCGCAGTAGCCATTGTTCAAGGTTCAGCAACGCTTGATGAGCCGATTGGCGAACTTCTTCATGATTGCTGGTGCGAATGGTTGAGCTTAATACGGGCAGTGAACCTTCTACTTGCTCGCCGTTCTCATCGGTAAATGTTTGTACGTGGTTCTGTTTTTTCTCGAAGAGCTCAGCTTCAAAGGCAATGAGCTGATTTTTCAACGCTTGTGCTTTTTCGCCCTCGATAGCGTGAGATTCAAACATCGCCAGCCAACCAGATAGACCCGTAATGGTTTGTTGTTTCTCTTGTGGGTCGGTAATTGAGTCCGCGGCTTCAAGCTGTTGTTTGATGGCAGTAATTTGCTCGGCGTTGCTTAAAAAGCTTGTCCATGCCGTTTGTGCTTGCGTCGAGTCATCATGGTCATCGCTGATCCCCATGTAAGTTTCCCAAAAGAAATTTTCTTTGGTGCGGTGAATCGCAAGGTAACGTTGATTGAGGTCGTTGAGATAATCCGTTGCGGTCATTTTGATCCTTCAAATGGTTTCGTTATGTAGACAGTTGATTATTGCACGCTTGGTCGCGAGAAAGGAACGCTAATCTCATTTGTCGATTTTGCATCGCGTAAAGGTGATTTTACTATTTGTTTACATTTGGGTGAGTTAATAGGAGTTATGAGCTTGCAGTGTTAAGACTGGAATGGAGTTTACAGTTTATTAAGTAATTAATCTGCGGTGCGCTATCGATGATCCTTATCAGGTGTAATAAGATTTCCATATCGTGGCGATACAGTTGGAAACGATATGATAAATAAGACAAAAGTTACGTTATTGGCGGTAGGTACGATTTTAGTTGGATGTTCCACAGTCGCGCCACCAAGAAATGATGCGGTTGAAAGCATTCAACAAAAGTGTTCTGTGATTTTAAGCAATGATGTTGCGGGCGATCAGCGCTGGCAGACGTACAACGGCTTGCTTGTAGAATATGCCGTGCATGGCGTTAAGAGTCAGGCACAACTGGAACGTTTTGAAGCGTTTGTGCAGAGAGTGCAAGATGATGAGTCTGGACAGTTAGTTACAGAGTTGATTGAGGTCACCGACTGGGGATGCTCAAACGGCAATTATCTTGAAGAGATGAGCTTGTTTATTCAAGAAGTTCAAAAGTAAAAAAACCGAGCGTTAAGTCGCTCGGCTTTTCTGTTTGTGGAACGCTTTTGTACGCTGGTTCGTCAGGACGTTTACTCCTCTGGATACTCGCCCATACCTTGCGTTTTACCTTCCGCTTTCCAATGCTCTCCAGGAGCAAATGCTTCATCGCATAAATCTACGGTGTAGCCCATTTCTGTGATTTCCTTCAAAGTGAGGTTATCAGCAATATTTGCAACTTCCCCCGATTTATTCCGTAACTCCATGTTGATCTCTCCTCTGTAGGTAGACGAGTGGCATCAATGCACAGTGAAGAATGCATTGCTAACCTTTGTTCTAAGTATATAACCCTCTGCTAAAAATGAAGGTTTAATCCGCTTTTTAAATATGGTTAATTGGATAATGCTTTGAGCTGCTTCCGTTATTTAGAACCGCAGCATCGCGATAGTTTGCCATTTGTGATTTATTGAGTGATTAAACGGTCAATTTGGAAACTCGAAATGGTGATTCTCGACCACGCTTTAGCACAACAAATTGTTGATCGAACCATGTCCATCATTGGTCACAATGTGAATGTGATGAACTCGGCAGGCATCATCATTGGCAGTGGCGACCCTAAACGTGTTGGGCAAGTGCATGATGGCGCGGTACTGGCGCTGAATCATGGCGATTCGCTAGAGCTTAATGAGCAGCAATGTTTGACGTTGCAGGGTGTCAAACCCGGTATCAATATGTTGTTGAAATTACATGGCGACGTGGTTGGTATTGTTGGTGTCACAGGCGAGCCGGAGAAAATCCGAGATTTTGCCAAACTGGTTAAAATGACCGCTGAATTGACAATCGAGCAAGCTGCGCTGGTGGAAAAATTTCAGTGGGACAGACGTCATCGCGAAGAGTTTATTCTGGCTTGGATCAATGGCAAATTGACCGATGAAGAGCTGAAAGATTGGGCGATGCGTCTTTCTATCGATGTTACTCAACCACGGGTGGCAACGGTGATTGAAGTCTCGACGCCGTCGGCCTCAAAAAGCATGAAGAGTGTGCGCAATATTGTTGAACTGCTTGAATACCCAGAGCGTAACAATCTAGTTGCGATTGTCTCGGTGAATGAAATTGTGGTGTTGAAACCGTGTCATTCCGCCAAGCAGTGGGATAGCCAAGTTGAAAGTGAGCGCATTGATAAGTTGATGTCGCGTTTAAGCGATCACGATTCGCATACGTTTCACATTGCGCTAGGGCAGCTGTTTAATGAGCCTAAAGATGTCGCGTTGTCATACCAAAGCGCGAAGCAGGTATTAGCCATTGGCAAGCAGTTCTACCCAGAGAAACGTAAGTACCTGTTCGATGAACTTCGTTTGCCTGTTTTGTTAGCGCCGTTGGCGGATATTTGGCAAGGTGAACAAATTATTGATGGTGTGAAACGGTTGAAAGAGAAAGACAAATCTGGGCAATTATTGAAAACCCTAGATGCACTGTTTGAATGCAATGGCAATGTAACAGAATGCTCTAAAATGCTGTTTATTCACCGGAACACTCTGCGCTATCGGTTAGAGAAAATCACCGAGATAACAGGGCTACCAACAACCAATTTTGTGGGGTTAGCGGAGCTTTATATTGCGACTCGGCTCTCAAAAATGTCGTGATGTTGTGCATTTGCACAATACGCGTTATTTTTTGACCACATCATTTGTCACTCCGCCTAAAGGAATTCGAAAGCAAACGATTAATAATTCATGCGTCCCTACATGTTGAGTGAGCCAACACGGACTCGCTCAGCAAAATAAGAATAAATGGAGTTATCATGAACCTTATATTAATCCTGCTCGGGGTGATCGCATTTATTGTGCTCACGACCACCAAATTCAAATTACATCCCTTTTTAGCGCTGATCATCGCGGCGTTCCTTGCGGCATTTGCTTACGGCTTACCGGCAGATAGCATTGCCAAAACCATTGCTTCTGGCTTTGGCGGCATCCTTGGTTACATTGGTTTGGTTATCGTTTTAGGTACCATCATTGGTGTTATTTTGGAAAAAAGTGGTGCGGCGATCACCATGGCCGATACGGTCATCAAAGTGTTGGGTGAGCGTTTCCCAACATTGACCATGAGTATCATAGGTTACATCGTTTCTGTTCCGGTATTTTGTGATTCAGGCTTTGTCATTCTGAACTCGCTCAAAGAATCGCTCGCGAAGCGTTTAAAAACCTCAAGCGTTGCGATGAGTGTGGCGTTGGCAACTGGCCTATACGCAACGCACACGTTTGTGCCGCCAACTCCTGGCCCGATTGCCGCTGCGGGTAACTTAGGCCTGGAATCTAACCTTGGTTTAGTGATTGGTGTGGGTGTGTTTGTTGCAGCGGTTGCGGCGTTAGCGGGGATGTTGTGGGCGAACCGATTTCAACATGTTGAACCAGATGGCATTGAAGCCGCAGAAGAAATTCAGCAAGACTGGCAAGCACTCAAAGCGTCTTACGGCAAATTGCCAACGGCGAGCCAAGCATTCGCTCCTATTTTTGTTCCTATCTTATTGATCTGTTTTGGCTCTATCGCGAAATTCCCAAGCCTACCGCTGGGCGAAGGTTTTGTGTTTGATGTTCTGACTTTCTTAGGACAGCCACTAACGGCATTGGTGATTGGCCTGTTCCTTTCTGTTCGCCTACTCAAGTCAGACAACAAGATTGAAGAATTTGGCGAGCGAATCAGCCAAGGTATTACGGCTGCTGCGCCTATTCTTTTGATTACCGGTGCGGGTGGTGCTTTTGGCGCGGTATTAAAAGCAACGCCGCTAGGTGAATACTTAGGTACGACGCTATCGGCGCTGGGCGTGGGTATTTTCATGCCATTTATCGTTGCGGCTGCGCTAAAGTCGGCGCAAGGTTCATCAACGGTTGCATTGGTGACCACATCGGCTTTGGTTGCGCCTATGCTCACGCAATTGGGGCTCGATTCAGAAATGGGCCGCGTATTAACGGTGATGGCGATCGGTGCAGGTGCGATGACGGTTTCTCATGCAAACGACAGTTTCTTCTGGGTAGTTTCGCAGTTTAGTCGCATGTCGGTGGGCCTAGCGTACCGCGCGCAAACCATGGCTACGCTCGCTCAAGGTGTCACGGCAATGGCATTAGTGTACATTTTGAGCCTCGTTCTCTTATAAGTCTCTGGAAATACGTATGAAAGTGGTAATTGCACCTGATTCATTTAAAGAAAGCTTAACCGCCAAACAAGTGAGCGAGGCGATCAAAACGGGTCTTGCTCGCGTATGGCATGATGCTGAGTTTGTTACGGTTCCGGTCGCAGACGGTGGCGAAGGCACGGTTCAATCTTTGATAGATGCAACTCAAGGCGAACAAGTCTTCACAACAGTGACCGCGCCATTAGGGAATGATGTTGAAGCGTTTTATGGCATCCTCGGCGACGGCGAAACCGCAGTTATTGAAATGGCGGAGGCCAGTGGGCTGCACCTTGTGCCGAGTGACGCTCGCGACCCAAAACTGACCAGTAGCATTGGTACCGGACAGCTGATCAAACACGCGCTAGACAGAGGCATTCAACGCTTAATCATTGGTTTGGGCGGCAGCGCTACCAATGATGGTGGCGTGGGCATGTTGACCGCGTTGGGGGTGGCGTTTCTTGATGAATCTGGTCATGCAATTACCCCAAATGGAGGCGGGTTAGCGGCGCTTGCGTCCATCGATATTTCTGGTCTTGATCCTCGCTTAGCAACTTGCGAAGTGTTGGTAGCGTGCGATGTTGATAACCCACTCTGTGGTGACAAAGGCGCGTCGGCTATCTTTGGCCCTCAAAAGGGAGCGACCGTATCAGACGTTACTCTGCTCGATAACGCATTGCGCAAGTTTGGCGAGTTGACGGAACAAGCGACGGGTAAGCATGTACTGACTCGTGAAGGGGCGGGTGCTGCTGGTGGTATGGGCGCGGCCTTGCTCGGGTACACGCCAGCACGTTTGCAACCGGGAATTGAGATTGTGCTTGAAACGGTCAAACTTGCTCAGCATGTTGCGGATGCGGATATCGTATTTACAGGCGAGGGTCGAATCGATCATCAAACCGCACATGGCAAAACGCCGATGGGCGTTGCTCAGGTCGCCAAGCAGTGTAATTTACCAGTCATTGCATTAGCAGGCTGTGTGGGCGACAACTATCAGGCGGTTTATGAGTGCGGCATTGATGCGGTGTTTGCTTGTGTACCAAGGGCGATGAGCTTACCTGAGGCCATGAAAGAGGCCGACGTCAACGTTGCCAATTTAGCCGAAAACGTCGCGAGAATGTGGCAAATTAAGTCGCACTGAGGGCGATAACGATACGAGAAAACTCCACCTTTGCGTGGAGTTTTTTGTTGTTACCTGTTTGCGTGTGTCGGCATAAGTTCATTTAGTAAGAGCGAGTTAACAGGCATGCTTTGCTATCAATTTTGCCAGTGTTTGCATCGCGTGACTCCAATCGGTTTCATGACCAAAGTTTGCCACGCTGAGGCGTACGCAATGCCGATATTGCCCTTGAGTGCCAAATACGGTGCCGGGAAGTAGGCTGATTCTGTGCTTATTGCATGCTTGATACAACGCATAGCTGTCCGTGTCTTCGGGCAGTCGCAACCAAAGCAAGAACGAACCTTGCACGGCGTTGATCTGGTATCGATTTTTTAGAGGTTCGTATTCATCCAAGTATTGATGAAGCATCTGGATAAATCGGCGCATGTTGTTTTGATAAACCCGACCCATTCGCGCAGTATGCGTTCGATACTTGCCTGACGTTAGAAACGTTGCCACGGCGGATTGCATCAGGTTCAAACTGCCCATGTTCTCACACAGTAGATATTGCTCAATCTGATCTCGATATCGCCCCGCCAACATCCAACCAATTCTCAAACGCGAATCGAGCGTTTTGGATAACGAATTCACGTAAATTACGCGTTGCTTGTCATCGAGCAATCTCAAGCTTGGTAACGGCTTGTCATAGCTTAACCCGCCAAACACATCGTCTTCGATAATAGGAATATTGCCAGATGCCAAGAGCAATCGCTGGCGCTTTTCTAGCGGCATCATGGCACCAGTTGGATTGGTGAAGTTTGGCGTTACGATGATCGCTTTTATGTCCCATGTCGCCATTGCTTTTGCTAAGGCTTCGGGGCACATACCGTCGCGTGGGCAACTCGGAATTTCCACCACTTTGAGGCCGAGTGATTCTAGCATCAATAAGTTGCCAAAATAGCAAGGGGACTCCACCGCGACGATATCGCCTTTTTGTGTCGTTGCGCGCAGCGCTAGGCTAATGGCTTGTTGCGCGCCGTGCGTCACCATGATCTCATCCAACTTGGCTGGCGTGCCCAAATCTTGTGTGATTTTCGCCAGTTGTTTGATTAAGAGGTGATCACCGGGTGGTAATTGGTAATGGCTCGGTACATGCGTTTGCTGGCGGCTGTGGCGGCCGATCTCGGCGTACAAGCTTTTGATCGCGGGGGAGTCAATGTTTGGGTGGGCAGAACCGGTAGGCAAACGCTCTTGGTATTCAGGATAAGTAAGGATTTCTTTGCAGATCGAGAGCAAATCCACACGAGTCGGATCCGGAATTGAGCGAGAGGTCGGCAAGGCGATTTTAACTCGATAACCCGATTTGGGAACCGAGTACACCAAGTTTTGCGCTTCCAACTCTTGATACGCACGAATCACGGTGTTTTTGCTGACGCTTAATTCTTGGCTCAACGAGCGAATGGAGGGCAGTCGATCATCCGCCTGATAAACGCCATCATTAATGGCTTGTTTGAGGTGTTTTTCCACCACGAGGTACTTATTCCCTTCACCGCTTCCCAATAAATCTGTACCCATAAAAACACTTCCATCTGTCACTTTTTGAAAACACTGTACCTAATTACATTAGCAGTATCTCAAAACATAAAACAAGCGTGAGTGAGGCGATCATGTTAATCCGAGCCATCCCTTTTGTATTTGTCATCCTTTGGGCTTCTGGATTCGTTGGTGCGCGTTTTGGTTTGCAATATGCCGAGCCAGCGACACTACTTTCTATCCGTATGGCATTCAATGTCTTATTGTTTTTGGTTCTTGTGGCGGTATTGCGTAGAAGGTTGCCGACAGGAAAAGATTTTTGGCACAGCTGTGTGGTTGGTGCGTTGATCCACGGTTTCTATCTGGGCGGTACTTATTTCGCTATCGCCTTGGGTATGCCTGCTGGGTTGAGTTCGTTGCTGGTGGGTATTCAACCGATTTTAACCGCGGCTTTGCTGGTGGTGTTTGTTCGTGAGGAATTTAAACCCTCGCAATGGTTGGGTTTGGCTCTTGGTTTTGTCGGTATCGCTATGGTGTTGATGGGCAAAATGGAGTGGCAATCCGAGCAGCATAAAGTGTTGGCCATTGGTTTGTGTTTGTTGGCTTTGGTTGGTATCACGCTAGGGACGCTTTATCAGAAAAAACATTGCCAACAAGTGGATATGGTGGGTGGTGCGACGGTGCAATATTTGGCCGCGCTCGTCATGTTTCTGCCCGTTGCGATGCAGTTTGAAACCATGCAAGTGCAGTGGGAACTGGAGTTTATTTTGACTGTGTTGTGGTTGGTCGTCGTGCTCTCTTGTGTAGCTATTCTACTGCTGCTGTACATGGTTAAGAACGGTGCTGCATCGAGCGTAGCTTCTGTATTCTACCTGGTGCCGCCAACGACGGCGATTCAGGCTTGGCTCGCGTTTGGAGAGTCATTTGATTGGATGGGGATTTCTGGTTTCGTACTGGCAGCTACGGCGGTGTATTTGGTGGTTAAAAAGCCGGATCTGACGATAAAGAAATCGATTCAAACAGAATATACCTAAATTGGGTAGGGACATTTGCGTATCAGTGGGTACAATCTGCTTCATCTTAATCCGTGGAGCAGAATGATGAAGGTAAAGCCAGATCGAATGACCGCCATGCGTAGCATCATCGAGCAAGTAAAAGCGGAACTACCAATTTATGAACCAGAAACGTTTGTATGTGGACCAGAAGGGCAGTGCATTGGCTGTCCGAAGAAATTGTTGGAAATGGTCGATTCAGAAGTCACTTATTGGGAGTCAGCCATGGAGCGCGGCATTGTTCCGCAGTTCGATGAGATTCGTCGTTTTGGCAAAATGTGCACGAATGTTCGTCGTGGTCTGGTGCGAAATAATGTGCCTTTACTCAGTAACTAGAGAGTAAAAACCGTCTAATATCTGACACATAGCGTCGTTTTGTTACACTGCTCTTTGGCTGCTGTTCTCAAGTTTGAGTGGTGTTTGTCTCTTCTTACCCCTTAAGCCTTTAATCGTAAGAAATTGGCGATACATTGGCTCGGTCTCACATGGATGTGGGGCTATTGTCTTGGGCTAGTTGAGATAAGAAACGTGAAATCAAATGGATTTACGCTGATGGAAATCACCATAGTGCTTACCACTTTGGCTTTCATCGCATTAGCTGCTTTACCAGTACTACTCGATATTCATCGCCAAGCATACGCTGCGATGCTGCACAGTTCTCAGTCTTCTTTGGGTACGGCTCTCAAATTCTTTCATGCTCAATCAGTGATTGATAACGCTTACGGCCAAGAGCACGTTCACTACATTGACCGACATGTCAAAACACGCAAAGGCATGCCAGAAGCGAGTGCCGATAGTATTCGAGCTTTGTTAGAAATCGATCTACCAGCCAGAGGTTATTCGAAAATTGACGTGCCGTGCAAAGGCAGTGATTTTTGCATCATCGGTCAGCAGCACCCAAACAGTGCTCATTTTGTCGCTATTCCTGATTATCAGTTCTTAGATAAATCGGGTGTTGATCGCGTGGTGTACATTTGGCCGCAAGGTTACACACTGGCAGAAGAAGCATGCTATTTCTACTACGTGAATCAAGCCTCTAACGATTCAATTGTTCGAGGGTATGTGACTCAAGGGTGTTAATCCCGAATAAGTGTTGCGAACAACGGTTATCGTGAGTCTACAAATCGGGGTTTTTCGAAGGGCTTTGCGCTTTATACAATACCATTTTTTGACTCATCAAGACTTTACCATTTGGCAAGGTCACTTCCCCAAGTTCCCCCTGATGTTCAAATCCAAACCGTTCATATAAAGCAATCGCTGGTGTGTTGGTTGTGTATACGTAGAGTGCGATTTGGTCGTAACCAAATTCCCAACCACGTGCGATCGCGACTGCCAATAGTTTCCGCCCCAATCCTTTGCCTCGGTAGTTTTTGTCGATGTGAATACCAAGAATACCGACGCGAAGGCGTTGCCCTCTTTCGTAACCGCACATCTCAGCTGGGTAGATTTCAACACTACCGATAAGTTTTTGGCGGTCAAACGCGACAAACTGAGGGATGGACTCGTTTTCCACACGTTGCAGGATTCTGCGAAGCGTTGCGTTATCGGGTGCAGGAGAAATCAAAAATTCCCCTTCGGAGTACACTCGATTCCACAGCGCGGTGAAGCGCGCGATATCGCTCACCTTGATGGATCTGATTTGCATTCATCTTCCTTGATTAGTGCAGGTTAGTAACGGTTAGGGGATAAGCTCAGATAAACAACGAATTTGGTTAGGAATGGCTTCGGCTGGTGCATCAGCGCCCGTTGGGTTAAACCAAATTGTGTTTACGCCCGCTTTCATCGCAGGGTAAATATCTTTGTGAGGTAAATCGCCAACCATGGTTATTCCACTCACGTTAACCCCTAACTGTTTTGCGATGGCGAGATAAAACTCAGGTTGGTGTTTAGCGATACCGAGGTTGGCAAAACAAAAATAGCCATTTAAGTATTGGTCTAAGTCGACGCGAACAAATGCACGCTGAACCTCTTCCATGTTGGAATCAGATGCACTGGTCGCAATGTAGATGGGATGATTTTGGGAAAGTATTGCCAGTGTTTTTCTGGCTTGAGGAACTGCTTCTACGTGTTCCCAATCGCACATTTTTCCTTGTGCGTGAGGGAAATCTACCATCAAGGTGTTCCCCCAATCGAAAAGATAAATCATGTTCGAATCTCCTTATCCGCACATCATATCGTCTTTTTCTAAAATCAGGGGGGTAAATTGCATCGATAAATGCGATTTAGGTGGGTTTAGTCGTGAAAAGCGCTTAATTGTCTTTATCGTTACAAATGTTTCAGCATAATGCGTGAGTTAGTTTTAAAACCTTGATTATCGTAAAAGCGCTGTGCTGGCTGATTGAATTCCATCACTTCCAATCGAACTTGTGTGGCATTGGCATCGCGCGCCCATTGCTCACAGGCTTGGAGCAGTTGGCGGCCGATTCCTTGCTGCTTTTGCGCTTCATCGACAACAATTGTTCCCACGCGACAAATTGGGTCTTTGATCAGAAAACTGACGGTGTCGTTTTGGGTGATCATCGCGGTTAAGAAGCCGAGAATTTGCTGTTCGCGTTCGGCAATCAAAAAGAGTCGCTCTTTGTTCTCTAGTGCTTGTGCAAGAAATTCACGGTCAGCTTCTGAAGGCGCAACAAAGGCTTCTGGCGCATTCGCAAAATGCAGTGAATTAATTTGAAAATTAAGCTGAAAAATTCCGTCTAAATCATCGGGAATCGCTTGTCGGATATGGACTTGCATTCTATCTGCCCCCTGCAATATCGATAAATGATCCTGTGACATAAGAGGCTTCGTCACTTAATAGCCAAGCGATCGCATTTGCCACTTCTTCTACCGTGCCACCGCGTTTAAGAGGAATTTGAGGGCTGAGTCTATCTACTCGGTTTGGTTCTCCGCCGTCGGCATGCATATCAGTGTAAATGAAACCAGGTCGAACGCCATTGACGCGAATATTGCGCTCTGCCAACTCTAGCGAGAGCCCTTTAGTTAAGGTATCCATCGCGCCTTTTGATGTGGCGTAATCGACATACTCAAATGGCGCGCCTGAGCGCGACGCTCCAGAGGAGACATTCACAATTGCACCGCCTGCACTGAATCGCTTCGCCGCTTCTCGACAGCAGAGAAAACAGCTATTCACATTGGTGTTCATTACTTTCTGAAAGCGTTCCAAGCTGATTTCTGACAAAGGCGATTGAGTAAATAGGATGCCAACGTTGTTGACCAAGTGCGTCACTGCACCAAATTCACGTTCTGTTTCATCAAACAAGGAGAGCACTTGCTTCTCATCGGCTACGTCTGCGGCGATGGCAATCGCTTTGCCACCGTTTGCTTGTATTTCTGCCACAACTTGGTCGGCGGCCTCTTGCTGAGTGCGGTAATTAACGCAAACGCGATAGCCTTGCTCGGCCAGCTTTTTCGCCGCTGCGGCTCCAATGCCTCGGCTTGCGCCGGTAATGATGACTACTTTATTCAAAATACGTCCTTATTTTTGTAGTGAGTAGATTTTATCGGCGTAGGGTTTGCCACCAATTTGGTATGCGTCTGGAATGACCTCAATGAGTTCGAAACCACATTTTATCAGGACACGTTCTGACGCAATATTGCCTTCAGTGACCGTCGCGGAAAAGTGGTTGATGTTATGTGTCGAGGTTGCCCAGTATAGAAGCGCTTGAAGAGTTTCTGTTCCAAACTGTTGGTCATGAAATTCCGGCAAAAGTAAGTAACCTACCTCTGCCTTACCGTTTTCAATAGCAAAGCCAGTGATGCCGATGGGTTGTTCAGATTGCTTATCGAGTATTACAAGGCAAAGCCAATGCTGGCAATTTGGGGTCCATGGTAATAATCGCGAAGCAAATTTTTCTCTTATTTCTGTTTCGCTGGGACGATCGAAACAGAGCGCAATAACCTCTTGTTCGGAGAGTAATCGTTGAAAGAGTTCCCAGTCACTGGCTTTGATGGGTCTTAATTGGCTTCTGTGCGTCTCGATATAAACTGACATGCGTGTCCTTACTGCATCAATGTGGAGATTCAGTCTCTCATCCTCTTATCTGTTTAATCAAATAGTTGCATTCATAAAAGTGATTTATGTGGTAAATAGTTGGCTGGGTAATGGATTATTGCCATATATTCATCTTTGAGATGCAAATAACAAAATTTCATACTTGAGGCATACAGAGCAACACGGAAATGATGTGGATCAAGAGAGGACTACCCATAAAGTAGTAACTTGCGACCTATAATTACATTTTATTTGGAAGTGTTGCTAATTATGTCAATAAAAAAACGATATGTTGCCCTGCTGGTTGCTGCCGGCATTGGTGTGGGCTGGTTAACTTTGGGGGGGAGTGCGGTAGTAATGCATTACACCTCAGATACTGAATTTTGTCTCTCGTGCCACTCTATGGAAACCCCTTACAAAGAGTACCAAGGCTCAGTGCACTTCAGTAATGCGAAAGGCATTCGCGCGGAATGTTCTGACTGTCATATTCCTCAAGAACCAATGGATTACCTGATCACCAAAATTCGCGCGTCGAAAGATATCTACCATGAATTTGTGACAGGTAAGATCGACACGCCAGAGAAATATGAAGCACATCGTAAAGATATGGCTGAAACGGTATGGGCTCAGTTCCGTGAAAATGATTCAGCGACGTGTCGTTCGTGTCATGATTTCGATGCAATGGAAGAGTTTGAGCAATCACGTGATGCGGCGAAGATGCACGCTTACGCGAAAGCAAACGATCAAACGTGTATCGATTGTCATAAAGGTGTGGCGCACTTTGCACCAGAAGCAGAGCTAGACAGCAAGGCATTTGAAACGTTGATGAGCTTCACCACAAAAACATCACCTGGTGCCAAAGTCGTTTACCCTGTGACTGAAATCGCAATGGGTGAGATGGGTAAAATTAACCCAACGACGAAGTTGGAAGTAATCAGCTCTGAAGGCGACAACCGCACTGTTAAGTTGAACGCATTCCAAATGAAAGGCGCAGAGCAAGTGCTTTACATGGGAGAAGGTCAACGTGCCATCGTAGCAACGCTAACAGAGCAAGGCCAACAAGCGCTTGAAACTGGTGAATTTGAGGCAGATGTTTACGGCAACGAATGGCGCGCGGTTTCTCTAACTGGCGCTATTGATTCTCCAGTTGTTGACACGCTTGAACCAGTATGGTCATACGCAGAAGAGTTGGACAACGTTTACTGTGCAACTTGTCACGCGAAAATTCCTTCAAATCACTTCACAGTGAATGCATGGGGACCGGTAGCGAAAAGTATGGGTGATCGAACTGATATTTCAGCCGAGAACCTAGAAATTCTAACCAAGTTCTTCCAGCACCACGCGAAAGATGTGGTTGGTCACTAACGATAAATAGAAGGATAAGATTATGACTAATATGACCCGTCGCGGATTTCTAAAAGGCACTGGTATGGCGGCTGGTGCAATGGCATTCACTTCATTTGCACCTATGTCTGTTGCGTCTTCAAACCAGCGTGGCAAGGGCATTTTGACAGCGGGCCGCATGGGCCCAATGCTGTGTGAAGTGCAAGACGGTAAGCTGGTTTCAACCACGAACGCATTGCCACAAACGGTACCAAACAGCCTACAAAGCACCGGTCCTGACCAAGTGCACACTAAAGCGCGTGTTAAGTACCCAATGGTTCGCAAAGGTTACTTGGCAAACCCATCAGCTCCCGAAGGAGTTCGTGGCAGCGATGAATTTGTACGGGTGTCTTGGGATGAAGCTTACAAGCTGATACACGAGCAGCACATGCGCATTCGTAAAGAATATGGCCCGGCTTCTGTGTTTGCTGGTTCTTACGGCTGGCGTTCAAGTGGCGTGCTGCACAAAGCACAAACCTTACTGCAACGTTACATGAGCATGGCGGGTGGCTATTCAGGCCACTTGGGTGACTACTCAACGGGTGCTGCGCAGGTCATCATGCCGCACGTTGTGGGCTCTATCGAAGTATACGAGCAGCAAACCACGTACCCAGTGGTACTAGAGTACAGCGATGTGGTTGTGCTTTGGGGCTTAAACCCGATCAACACTCTAAAAATCGCGTGGAGCTCAACAGACTGTGCTGGTCTTGAATTCTTCCATCAATTGAAAAAATCAGGCAAGACGGTTATTGCGATTGACCCTATTCGTTCTGAAACCATTGAATTCTTTGGCGAGAATGCGGAGTGGATTGCTCCTCACCCAATGACCGACGTGGCAATGATGATGGGTATCGCACACACCTTGGTGAAACAAGGTAAGCACGATAAAGCCTTCCTCGATAAATACACCGCAGGTTACGACAAGTTTGAAGCGTACCTGATGGGCGAAGAAGACGGCGTAGAAAAATCAGCAGAATGGGCATCACAAATCTGTGGCGTACCTGCGAAGCAACTTGAGCTACTGGCTGACATCTTCAGTAAAAACCGCACCATGCTGATGGCGGGTTGGGGCATGCAGCGCCAACAATACGGTGAGCAGCGTCACTGGATGCTGGTTACACTGGCAACGATGTTGGGTCAAATCGGTTTACCGGGCGGTGGTTTTGGTTTCTCTTATCACTACTCAAACGGTGGTAACCCTGCTCGTGATGCTGGCGTACTTCCTGCGATTTCGGCATCGCTGGGTGGCGGCTCTTCTGCGGGGAACGACTGGGCGGTGTCTGGCGCGGTGCAAAGCTTCCCTGTGGCGCGTATTGTCGAGGCGTTGGAAAACCCAGGTCAATCCTACCATCATAACGGTCATGAACTGACGTTCCCGGACATCAAGATGATTTGGTGGGCAGGTGGTGCGAACTTTACTCACCACCAAGACACCAACCGTCTGATCAAAGCGTGGCAAAAGCCTGAGCTGATCGTGATTTCAGAGCCTTACTGGACGGCGGCTGCGAAGCACGCGGACATTGTTCTGCCAATCACCACATCGTTCGAGCGTAACGACTTAACGATGACGGGTGACTACAGTAACCAACACTTGGTGCCAATGAAGCAAGTGGTTGAGCCGCAAGGTGAAGCGCGTAATGACTTCGATGTATTCGCGGACATGGCAGAGATGCTAGCTCCGGGTGGCCGTGACGTATACACCGAAGGCAAAACCGAAATGGAATGGCTGTACGGCTTCTACAAGGCGGCGCAACAAGGTGGCCGTGGCTCTCGCGTAGCAATGCCGAACTTCAGCAAGTTCTGGGAAGATAACCAACTGATCGAGATGAAGTGGAACGAGAAGAACGCACAGTTTGTTCGTTACGCAGATTTCCGTGAAGACCCGATCATGAATCCACTCGGTACACCAAGTGGTAAGATCGAAATCTTCTCGAAAACCATTGAAGGCTATCAGTTGGAAGACTGTCCTCCACATCCAACGTGGATGGCACCAACCGAGTACACGGGTACTGCGAAAGATGGCGAGTTGCAGCTAATGACCGCGCACGCAGCGCATCGTCTACACAGCCAATTCAACTACGCGAAGATTCGCGAAGAGTACGCAATTGCAAACCGTGAACCTATTTGGATTCACCCTGAAGATGCGAAAGCGCGTGGTATTAAAACGGGCGATCTAGTTCGTGCGTTTAACAACCGTGGCCAAGTATTGGTTGGTGCAGAAGTGACTGACCGAATCAAGCAAGGTTCAGTGTGTATTCATGAAGGCGGTTGGCCGGATTTGGATCCTAAAACCGGCATTTGTAAGAACGGCGGTTGTAACGTGTTAACGTTGGATATTCCGACCTCTCGACTTGCAAACGGCTGTGCGGCGAACTCGGCACTGGTTCGTATTGAAAAATACACTGGCCCAGAATTAGAACTAACAGCGTTTGAACCACCAAGAAATGGCTAGAAAAAAGTAGCGATTGAAAGCAAGAAGCCAGCGAATCGCTGGCTTCTTTTTATCTAGTCATCGTTCACATTAGCGCGAAGCGAGAGAAACAAACGGCATCTGTTTCTTAATCTGAAATGTCGGGAGTAAAGTAAATACAATCGCGACAAACAAGACCGAGCCTATTAAATCTTCAGGGCGATGCATGCCCAGCCATAAGCGGCTATATGCGACGCTCATTCCCCACATCCACAATGACAGTGCAGAGATATAGCACTTGTTCTGTAAGAACAAACCACCAAAGAAAGCCAAACAAATCGAAACGAAAATCGTATGGCCGGATGGGAAAGAATAGTCTTTCTCGCCTTGCCAATGGCGCGTTCGCCAATCACTGACGTGTTCAGAAATCTGGTTAATTACGTTGGCTTGCTGCTTTGTATCCAACTGATAAAACGCTTCTGGGTGCTCAATCAATTGCTCTGCAGCAAGCAGTTCGGCGTAGGGACGCGGGCTTTCTGTCATCAGTTTTAGCCCCGTTTTGCTGGCAAAACCAATCACCAGTAACAACCCTAACATTGAGAGTTTTTGTATCCACTCAATGCGACTTGGTTTAAAGCGAAATAAAGAAAGCAGTAGCAGTGTTAACGTAATTAAAAAACCTTTGCTACCAGCAGAATCTGTGAGCAAAGTAAAAGTAATACCCAGACTTTCAGGCACCTGTGAAGTGAGATTGTGATAAGAGCCAAACAGCGACATTGGGATGATGCCAAGAACAAACAAGGCGAGCATCATCAATCCATATTTTTTGGTTTTCATTGAGAGCGTTTTGTTTTTATTGAGGGTTATTCAACCACGTGAAAATAAGGGGCTTATCTTACGTTATCTGGCGTGAAAAACTTATCAACGCTCTGTCAATTTGACGAGAGAATGAAGGTTGAGTGATGAATTGATGACATTTATCCGGAGGGTAAAGGCGCTCATCCTTAAGCGTTGGGGCCTTAATCCATCAGAGAAAGTAAGTACTCTGCTGCTTTGGTTGGGTTTTCTGCATGACAAATGGCAGAAACCAAAGCCAAACCATGCACACCTGTCGCACTCAGGGCAGGAATGTTGGTTTCGTTGATGCCACCAATCGCGACGATTGGTAAGGGCGTGGTGTTCAGCGCCATCTTCAAACCATCAATACCCCAATGTTTTTTGGTGTTGGTTTTGGTTGGCGTCGCGAAGATCGCGCTCAAACCGATGTAATCAATCGGCAGAGAGTCCGCTTCTGCAAGCTGCTCTTCATTTTCGATGGATAAGCCGAGGATTTTGTTTGGTCCAATCAACTCACGAGCGATAGTTGCGGGCATGTCTGATTGCCCGAGGTGAACCCCATCAGCATCGACAGCCAGTGCGACATCTACGCGGTCATTGATGATCAAAGGAACATCGGTATCTTTAAGGATGTCTTTGACGGCTTGAGCACGTTCGATAAACGCACGCACATCGCCGTGTTTTTCGCGGACTTGTACCATGGTCACGCCACCTTCCACGGCTTTTCTCACGACACGTTTTAGTGTGGCTAAATCTTGTTGGTCGTCGGTGACCAAATACAAACGATAGGCGTTCATTGTGTTTCCTTTCGCCTCCCACTTTCGTTGGAGTGAGAGGCGTTTAAAGCATTGAGAAGCGATTTATCTCACTTGTAATTTAAGGCGTGTTGCCAGTGTTTCTTCATCCAGTTGGTAAAGCTCATCCAAAAGATGCATTTGCAAGCTACCTGGCCCTCGCGCTTGCTCAGCCGCAATTTCACCCACAACGCCAAGCACCGCTGCCGCAGCAAGGCCCGTTTCGTCGCCGATTGCTGCGAAAGCGCCAGTCAGTGCCGTTAGTGTGCAGCCCATGCCCGTTACGTAAGGCATCATCTCGTGACCATTATTCAGCTGGACGGTTTGCTCTTTTGTCACGATGTAGTCAGTTTCGCCGGAGATCACCACGCTCGCTCCGTATTCTTCAACTAAGAAGTGAGCCGCCCCAAGGGCTGCATCACTACTGTCGAGTGCATCTACACCTTTGCTTTGTGCTTGCTCACCAGCGAGAGCAATGCTTTCGGACGCATTACCACGAATGATTAACTTGTTTGCAAGGCGTGCGATTTCACGTGATGTCTCTGTACGTAGTGAGCTTGCTCCGCAACCGACTGGGTCGAGTATAACGATTTTACCATTGGCATTGGCTTGCTCTACGGCATAGCTCATACGAGGTGTCCAAACGCTGTCTAAGGTACCAATGTTGATAACCAGTGAGCCCGCGAACGACATCATCTCTGCCATTTCCTGCTTGGAGTGCGCCATGATTGGAGAAGCGCCGATAGCCAATAGCGCGTTTGCCGTGTTGTTCATCACCACGTAGTTAGTGATGTTGACGACTAATGGCTTTTGCTGGCGTACTGCGGTTAATGCTTGGGTGATTTGTTCAATTAACATGAGACTCTCCGATTAATCTTGCTGAGCATTCAGACCTTGTTGCCAGAATGCTACTTCCATACGCGTTGCAGTTTTGAATACCTGAATCAGGTTTTGACCACGCTGACTATTGATGTCGATTTCCGCCAATAACTGGTTAAAGTGTTCTGCACCTTTTGCGACACCAGATTGGAACTCCTCACCACCGTAGAGATTAATCCAACTTGCGTATGGATTGCCTTCGATTACTGTCTTTTCATCTTCAATCAGCATCTTACCGATAACGGCATAACCGATAGAGCATGGCGCTAGTGCCGCGTATAGATCAACAAGATCGCCCGTCATGCCAGCATCCAATACATAACGGGTGTAAGCTACTGTGCCGAAATCTTCTGGCTCGTTTTCTAAGTTGGATTCCGTCAGTCCCCATTGCTCACAGTAAGTCACGTGGTGGGCGATTTCAGAATCTAGCAATGCATGTACGCTTGGTAGGGCACGGCGCATGTCATCCAAAGTACGCGCTTTGTAGATCGCTAATGCGTAAGCTCGTGCGTACTGTTTTAGGAAAAGAAAATCCTGTTTTAGGTAATGTAGAAAACAAGGCTGAGCCAGAGTGCCTTGCGCCAATTGCTGCACGAAAGCATGCTCAGTGTATTCTTGCCAATCTTGGTGGCAAGCGTCGATCAAATCTTGGTATTTCATTATGGGTATCTCGTTATCAAAAGACCCTAGGCTTAGATCCTAAGGCCAGTAGAATTAGTCAAAGCTCGGTACGTAATCTTTCGCTTTTGGCAGTGTTTCGATGATGTTTTGTGAATACATGAACTCGGCATAATCATCGTAGCGTTTCAGATCTACTGCAGATGGACGAAGAGCGAAACGAGTTAGTGTGTCATTCCAAGCGCGCTGGTTAAGCTCGTTGTTGAGGGTGTCTGGTGAATAAGCCACAAACTCTTTCCAAGATTCTTTTGGATGGTTAACGATGTAAGTGGTCGCTTGCTCCAGTGCTTTGTTGAATGCCTTGATGGCTTCTTTGTCGTAGGTTTTTGCATTGGCTACGAAGACTAACTCGTCATACGCTGGCACGCCGTGTTCTTCAGGGAAGAAGGCTTTAGCTTTATAACCTTCTAGTGCAAGTTGGTTGGTTTCGAAGTTACGTAGACCACCCCAAATCGCATCCACCTTGCCAGACGCAAGAGACGAAGATAGCGCCCAACCTACGTTGATGATTTGTACGTCAGAAAACTTCACATTCTCTTGAGCTAACATAGTGCCGATTGTTGCTTCTTCGTTGCCTGCGATCGCAATACCGATCTTCTTACCTTTTAAGTCGCCAAGGTTTTCATTCTTACCGTTGTCCAACACCATCAGCGTGTTGAGTGGCGTAGCAATCAAAGTCGCAGAGCGGATTAATGGCAAACCCGCCGCGACATCGATAGTTAGGCTTGGCTGGTAAGAAATCGCCATGTCGACCTTGCCAGCAGCGACCAACTTAGGTGGCGTACTTGGATCTGCAGGCTCTTGAATGTTGACCTTCAAACCTTGTTCTTTGAAGTAACCGCGCTCTTTGGCAATCACGATAGGACCATGGTTTGGATTGACGAACCAATCCAACATCAGTGTCATCTCTTTTTCAGCTGCAAGCACGTTGGTTGATACCACTGAAGCGAGTAGAGCAGCAGCGCTCACAAGTTTGTTTTTATTCACGGGGTTCTTCCTTTTCTTTCCCAATTTTCTTTGGTTATTTTCTGTAATTACTTGCTTTCCCAAGGGATGGCTTTTTTCAATAATTTATCGGTGATGAAGTAGAGTGAGATAGACAGCACGGCGAGGATAAACAGCGCCGCAAACATCTCGTCAATGATCATGCGAGCGTTAGCTTGGAGCATCAGATAACCCAAGCCTTCACTTGAACCTACCCACTCACCGACCACTGCTCCAATTGGCGCAATAACGACGGCAACACGAATACCTGAAGCTAACGTTGGTAGCGCGGCTGGCAATTGAATATGACGAAGTAGCTGCCATTTCGACGCGCCCATGGTCTTGGCAAGATCGAGGTAACCTGTTGGTGTATTGCGTAAGCCGTCATAGCAACATGTCGTGACGGGGAAAAAGATGATGATCGCTGCCATGACGACTTTCGATGCAATACCGTAACCCAGCCAAAGCATGAGCACTGGCGCGATGGCGAACACAGGGATCGCTTGGCTAGCAATCAGAATAGGCAGTAACCAACGCTTCAGCGGCTCAAACATCAGCATTTGCAATGCGAACAGCAAACCCATCGATAATCCAAGCGCCAAGCCAAGTAAGATCTCTTGCGCAGTAACCCAAGTATGTTTGAGCAGGATATCGTAACGAGTGACCAATCTATCCAGCACTTCAATTGGTGAAGGTAAGATGAAGCCTGGCATGTCGAATACCACCACAACCAACTGCCACAATCCCAAGATCACCGCAGTGCTGATTACCAAGCGCAGAGCTTGATGGGTCACGCGTTCTTTTTTACCAATACGTGCCGAAACGGAGTTGTACTGAGTCATATCACTCATAGTCTTTCTCCAATTGATCCAAAATCGCTTGTTGAAGCGCGGCGCACTCTCCATCGAGAACTCGTGGTGGCTTGGAATCCGGAACAACCAAGTGCTGAGCTTGCGCAGGCGTACCTTGCAGTACATAGAGTTGGTGAGCTAATCGCACCGCTTCTTGTGGGTCGTGGGTAATAAGAACAACGGTCTTATCTTTCAGTAATTCGGCAGACAAGGTCTGCAACTTATGGCGAGTAACCGCGTCCAACGCAGAGAAAGGCTCATCCATCAGAACCAGAGGCTTGTCTTGCATCAGAGTGCGAGCAAGGGCAACACGTTGTCTCATGCCGCCAGAGAGCTGAGTTGGCTTAGCATCCGCGTAATCGGCGAGTTTTACTTGGTTTAGTAAAGCCAGTGCACGTTGTCTATTTTGCTCTGGTGCTTGCTCTTGAGAAAATCGAGAACTGAGGCAGACGTTGTCTAACACATTCAACCACGGTAGCAATAAATCCTGCTGAGCCATGTAAGCGATACGGTCATGCAGTGCAGCGCCATCCGTTGTGATGAGTTCGCCATGCCAGTCAACTTGGTCATCCAGTAGGCCAGCTAAGTAACGCAATATTGTGGTTTTCCCGCAGCCACTTCGTCCGAGTAATACCGTCCATTTACCGACGGGAATGGTCATGTTCATTCCTGCTAAAGTCGGTGTTTGGCTATCTTTGTATCGCAGGCTAGCATCGGAAAGCTGAATGCCAATCGCGTTAGCGAACATAAGTATGACCCGCAAAAAAGTGGTTCACAGGGCCGTGACCTTTACCGACATCCAGTTCATCAGCGTGCGCGATAGCTTGGCTGATGTACTGCTTACCAAGGTGCACCGCTTTGTGCAGATTGTTGCCTTGGCCAAGATAAGACGCAATGGCGGAAGAAAGTGTACAGCCTGTGCCATGAGTGTTTTTGGTTGGAAATCGCTTGGCGCTAATTAACTCGGCACTGTCTTGCATGATAAGCAGATCGTTGCTGTTTTCATTTTCTTCAAGGTGACCGCCTTTGAGCAGAATAGCTTTGGCGCCAAGCGCACGAAGGTCGGTAATCATATCGTTCATTTCAGATTCTGATTGAGGCATTGGCTTACCCGTCAATGCTGCGCCTTCGGGTAGGTTAGGGGTAATGATGTCTGCGAGCGGAATCAATTCTTCTTTTAAAGTGCTGATTGCCGACTGTTCCAGTAATAGATCGCCGCTGGTGGCCACCATCACAGGGTCAATCACGAGGTGTTTTGGCTGGTATTGTTTAATTTTGTCTGCAACGACTTTGATGATGTTGGAATCTGCCAGCATGCCCACTTTGACTGCAACGATGTTGAGGTCGGTAAATACTGCATCAAGTTGGCTCTCTACATGGTCGAGAGGAATGGGGAAAATCGCAGAAACGCCTTGGGTATTTTGCGAAGTAATCGCCGTGATTACCGAGCAAGCAAAACTGCCGGTTGCGGACATCGCTTTGATGTCGGCTTGAATACCTGCACCGCCACCACTGTCTGAGCCCGCGATGGTCAATACGATAGGGGTAGGCAAGGCTGGCGTGTGATGTGAATGAGGTTGTGATTGCTGCGTCATGGTCGCTCCTACTACAAGACGTATAGGAACTGACTTTGACCGTTGCAGATAGATCGATTTTTCGATCGCTATCGCTTACCTAAGAGGGGCGACGAAAGGCAAAGTGTGCATAGTTCCCTACGTCAGTGCTAACTGAATCAGGTTCAACGGGTCTCGAATTTCGATCTCAGCCAACACTTGTCGTGTGGCCCCCCGACTATTTCGTTCGGATGATAGCAGGACCATTGCGGAAGGGATACGTTTTTTGAGCGTAATTATAATGAGTATTCAATTATGCGAGGTGAGTGATAAAGTAAGCACCTAAATGGTTTGCTGGGTGGAATTTACTAGTGCAACGCTCTGGTGAATGAGCAGAACCTGGAATATTTAATAAATAATCGTGGTCTCGTTAAGCAAGGATTAGCACAAAACAAGGTTAAAAAACTGTTAAAATTTAACGTGTTGCCAATTTAACTTTGTTGAACTTTTTCACAGTTAATTAGGAAGGCTAAGACGATCATCGAGCAAGGAGACTTCATGCTTAATTCTGTAACAGCGAAGTCAGTGATCGATCATGCACTCTTTTTGGGGGCTGATTTCGCTGAACTATTCGTTGAACATCACCAAACCAACACTGTCCAGATCGCATCTGGTGAAGTGGATAAGGTTAACTCGGGTATCGATTTTGGTATCGGTATTCGTCTTTTTTTCGGTCATAAGGTGCTTTACGGTTACACCAACAGCACAGATGAAGCCGAACTAAAGCGCGTAACCTCGCTGCTTGCTGCAAAAGACAAGCGTGAGCAAATCGCGTCAGCGGGTTCTTTGAATTTGAACCGCTACCCAATCCAACATGGTTGCCGCATGTCGCTAAGTAAGGATGCTAACCTAGATTCAAAAATCGCGTTTCTATTGAAAGTTGACCAAGCCGCACGTGCTGAGAGTGAGCATATCAGCCAGTTTATTGGCAGCGTTCTTCAGCGCGAGCAACAAGTGTCTATCTTCAACTCAGAAGGTCTACACGTTGACGATACTCGCCACTACATTCGTGTTGCTGGTAACACTGTCGCGCAAAAAGGTAATGAGCAGTCTTCTGGTATGGAAGGTCCTGGCGCTCTTGCTGGTTGGGAATTCAGTGAACAGCTTGATGCCAAAGAGCTAGGTCAAACTATCGCGCAGCAAGCGTTAGTAAAACTTGGCGCGGATGCTTGTCCATCGGGTGAAATGCCGGTGGTGATTGGTAACGGCTTTGGCGGCGTTATCTTCCATGAAGCATGTGGTCACTTGCTAGAAACCACTTCAGTTGCGAAGAAAGCATCAGTCTTCCACGACAAGATGGGCGAAATGGTTGCTCACACCGCAGTGAATGCAGTCGATGATGGCACCATGACCAACGAATGGGGCTCGATTCACATTGATGATGAAGGTATGAAGACTCAGCGCACTCAACTGATCAAAGACGGTAAGCTAACCAGCTTCATGGTCGATAAAATGGGTGGCATGAAGACAGGTTATGAGCCTACGGGTTCTGGTCGTCGTCAAAACTACAAGTTCGCACCAACCTCGCGCATGCGTAACACCTTTATCGAAGAGGGCGAGCATTCACTTAATGACATGCTGGCAGGCATCGAACGTGGTATCTATGCGAAGAAGATGGGCGGTGGCTCTGTTCAACCGGGTACGGGGGAGTTTAACTTTGCTGTTCGTGAAGCCTACCTCATTGAAAATGGCAAAATCACCAAGCCTCTGAAAACAGCAACGCTGATCAGCACGGGTCCAAAAGTGTTGAAAGAAATCAGCATGGTCGGCAAAGACATGGCGCTTGCGCCGGGCATGTGTGGTTCCGTGAGTGGTTCAGTACCAACAACTGTCGGTCAGCCAACGCTGAAAGTAGATAACATTCTGGTAGGAGGCGGTAACTAATGAGCCAAGAACAACAACTTCTTAATGCGGTTGATTACGTCCTATCAGAAGCAAAACGCCAAGGTGCAGAAGCGGACGTCATTGTAAACCGTAACAGTAGCTTTTCTTTGAAAGCGAACCAAGGAAAGCTGGATGAGTACAAAGTAAGCTCAAGCCAAGTTCTGGGTGTTCGTGTTGTGAAAGATGCGCGTGTTGCAACAAGCTATTCTGAGTCGTTAGAGCAACCAAGCTTGGATTTGATGCTGACCAACGCACTGCAAAGCGCTCGCTTTTCCAAGCAAGATGAACATCAGACGATTAGTTGCGTGAACAGTCAAATCGCGACTGATGTTGCTGAGATTGCGCAAGAAGATACAACTTCTGTTGACGAAAAAATCGAACTGTCTCTCGCTCTTGAGCAAGGCGTAGTGGCTCTGCCTCACGCCTCTAGCGCACCTTACAATGGTTACAGCGATGGCGAAACACAACTGATCATTGCCAATACTCAAGGCACATTGTGTCAACACTTCGAGCGCTCGTTCACTTGTTACGCGTATACCTTGTTTGAAAAAGACGGCAAACAGTCAATGGCGGGTAGAATGTCACTGGGTCGCCGTTTTGATGAGTTGAATCCAGCTTACTGTATCGAGGGTGGCTACAACCTTGCTCGCGATCTTCTTGAAGGCGCACCGGTTGCGACGGGTAACTACCCTGCTATCTTCCACATCAATGCGCTAGCAAGTTTATTCGGTGCTTTCGGCAGTGCTTTCTCTGGCGTAAGCGCGATGAAAGGCATTACGCCACTGGGTGACAAGCTTGGTCAACGTGTTGCGAGTGATTTAATTACCTTTACTGATACGGCTTACATGCCAAATGGTATGGCAATCGCGAGTTTTGATAGTGAAGGCTTCGCTACTCAAGATAATGTCATGATTGCTAATGGTGAGTTGAAAACCTTGCTACACAACAGCCAGACCGCAAGTTACTTGGGCGCAGTCTCGACAGCAAGTGCCGCTCGCGGTGCAAAATCGAGCCTAGACGTATCAGCGAATCACAAAGTGATTGCGACAGGCAACAGCAGTGCGTCAGAAGTAAAAGCGGGTGAGTACCTAGAGTTAGTCGAGCTTCAAGGTGTCCATTCTGGTGCGGATGCAGTGAGTGGTGATTTCTCATTTGGTGCGAGTGGCTTCTTGTGCTGTGATGGAGAGCGCGTTCAACCAGTTCGTGGGATCACGGTAGCGGGTAACTTCTACAAGATGCTGCAAGAAGTTGAGGCAGTGGGTGATACTCAGTTAATTAACGATAGCCGAACTTTCTTCTCGCCAGACGTTCGTTTTGCTCGTTTGAGCATTGGTGGTAAGTAAACTTAGCATCCCTATAGAAACAAAAAAGAGGACTCAATGGAGTCCTCTTTCATTACCTAGCAACGTGTGCGCGAATAACTAGAATTCGCGTATGTCCAACTCATTGTGGATCAATACCACACACTGAGAAGCGAAAAGCATCTTAGGACCTAAGCTGATCTTCTCTGTGCCAAGGCGCTTTAAGCTGTTAAAAGACTTTTTCGGCATCGGTATATGGTCAGTTAGCAAGAAACATGGATTTTCACCAATTTCTGCATCACGAACAAATTCGCCTTTCTTATCCAACATATATAGTTGGTGATCTTCTGCCAGCTCTTGTACTAGGCGTTCAAAGCTCACTGTACGAACGGTAATACCAGGTTCGACTTCACGAAGTTGCTCTTTACCCATACCAACCGAAGCATCCAAAGCGCGAGCCACTGCTGCAATCAAGGTTGACTCATGGAAGCCGCCAATGTTGGTGATGTCGTTGGAGCGAATAGTAATGGTGCGTGAGAAGTCTTTTGTGCTTTCCAAAACCAAGTGAACAACCACATCTTCACGGTGTGATTGAGCAACGAACATAGTGTTCATCATGGTATGAGCAAGAATCTCTGTATGCGCTTCATTACCAACACCTTCTAACAGTGCTTTGCTGGTGGTTGGCGCCGCGCGAGCTCGTAAAACAAAAGAGCGCATGAATTTAGCCTCTATATAGGAAGAGTGAATGCGCGGAAGTATATACCCAAGCAGGGAAGGGATGCGAGTTTAATAGCAAATGTGAACTTACTTACAAAGCTTCGATTGTCGTGCGGAGTGCGCTGGTTAAAATAGAGGTAACCTGTTAGGAGCGGTATATGGAAATCAAACAGATAAATAAAGACATTTATAAAAAGAAAGTAAACCTTGTGATTGGCGGTTTTGTTGCGTTGCTCGCCATCTCCTCTCTTGCCTTTAGTACCTTGTTGATTGTTTTGTTTGGCAACACTGAAGTCGTACCAGAACAATCAACGGGCAATTTCCATTTGAATTTGATTGGTGTCGTTCTCGCAGTTGCAACTTCCCTCTCTTTATTGAATCACATTAAAACTCGACCATACATGGAAGAAGTGCTGTACGTTTGGAAACTCAAGCAACTGCACAACAAAACCTTTCGTAAACTAAAAAGCATTAAAGCAGCCGCGAGCAATGACGATGTAAAAGCGCTCACTACGCTTAAGTTCTATTACACCACGCAACGCCAAGTGTTTGAGCTAGACAACAACACATTAACGATGAGCAGTGTAAATAAAGAACTAGAGGCTATCGAGCAAATCGAAGCGGCGCAATCACTGAGTCTCGATATCACAGGCTTTGAAGAGTCTTGGATAGACACATATTGATTGCCTATTTGCTACTTGAAGTTAACAACTGAGTGCTAAAAATAAGCGTTTGAGTGAGATTTAATCATTTGACGCTTTTTTTTGAATTTTTTTCTGAAAAGGGGTTGCTAAGAAAAATCATCTCCCTATAATGCGCCTCCGTTGTCAGGGCAAAGCGGAAACGCAAAAGCGGTTGGCAAGAAGGCGAAAGAAAACTTCTAAAAATTAATTTGAAAAAGTGTTTGACACTGAAAATTAATTCCTTAGAATACGCCTCCGCTTCGATAGCAAAGCTTACGAAGCAAGCTCTTTAACAATATAGACCTATCAATCTGTGTGGGCACTCGTTGATGATAATCCAATTAGATACCTCGGT
>NZ_JAWOTA010000035.1:0-41705 GCF_033338635.1 Vibrio sp. Vb1755
AACTTCTAGCTCAACGAAGTTTGGTGGAGTAACAGTAATTGGGTTACCGTTCCAAAGAGTGATCATACAAGTGTTGTTTTCTACCAACCACTTAGCGTTTTCACCTACCGCTTTTGCATCCGCTGCGATCTGTTCAAACGTTTCACTGTTCATAAAGTGGTAGAATTCGCCGTCTGAATATAGATAATCTAGGTCGATATCCATTACGTCTGCCACTTCACAAGTGTCACCAGACTTGAATGTTTTCTCTAGCACTTTACCAGAAAGAAGTTTACGAATTTTAACACGGTTGAACGCTTGGCCTTTACCTGGTTTAACGTATTCGTTTTCCAGAATTACACAAGGCTCGTTATCAAGCATTAACTTAAGACCGCCTTTAAATTCATTGGTGCTAACTGTAGCCATTTTTTCCTCTTACATTCTTAGAGCTAAATTCAATGCCGCACATAATAACCCGAAAAGTCGAATCTGTTGAGCAAAACTGGCTCAAACAGTTGGCGAATGGGATCTCTGATCCTGCAAAATTGCTCGAAATACTGGAAATTGATCCTTCACCGTGGCAAGACGGGTTTGCCGCGCGCAAGCTGTTTGCACAGCGTGTACCGCAAAGTTTTGTCGATAGGATGGAGAAAGGCAACCCTAAAGACCCTCTTTTACGTCAGGTTTTACCACTGAGCGACGAATTTGAGGTGCATCCGGGTTACTCCAATGATCCATTGGAAGAGCAGGACAATGAAGTCCCTGGCCTGCTACACAAGTATCGCAACCGCGCCCTGATGATTGTCAAAGGTGGCTGCGCGGTAAATTGCCGTTACTGTTTTCGTCGTCACTTCCCTTATCAAGAGAACAAAAGCGGGAAACAAGCCTGGACCAAGTGCTTAGAGTACATGGCACAACAACCAGAGTTGAACGAAGTCATCTTCTCAGGTGGTGATCCATTAATGGCAAAAGACGATGAGATTCATTGGCTTTTAGAGCACATTGCTCACATTCCTCACATCAAACGTCTGCGTATTCATAGCCGTTTACCTGTGGTGATTCCTGCTCGAGTCACTGATGAACTATGCCAACTTTTGCAAGCATCAAGGTTACAAATCATCCTCGTCACTCACATCAACCATGCCAACGAAATCAATGACGAATTTGCTGAACAGATGTTCAAGCTCAAAAGAGCGGGCGTTACGCTTCTAAACCAAGGCGTTCTGCTGAAAGGCGTGAATGATTCGGTAGAAGCTCAAGTGGCGTTAAGTGAGGCCTTATTTGACGCGGGTATCTTGCCTTATTACCTCCACGTTCTTGATAAGGTGCAAGGCGCAGCGCACTACTTTATTTCGGACGAAGAAGCGAAAGCTATTATGCGCGGACTCATCACGCGTGTATCGGGTTATCTGGTACCAAAACTCACACGAGAAATTGGTGGCAGGCCAAGTAAAACGCCGTTGGATTTGCATTTAGAATAAGCTCTGACGCTCAATTAAATTTGTCGTCTAGATTGATTATTTTTGTTCGCTTTGCACGGTAAGTCTATGCATACTCCGCACTTTTGGAGGTCAAGATGCATACAGCATTCGAACAAATTTTCGATCTTGGCCCATTCAGTTGGCCTGCCCTACTATGCTGCGCCATTAATGGGCTCATGATCGGTATAGAGCGCCAAACTCGTGGTAAACCGGTTGGCATTCGCACAGCAATATTAATTATTTCAGGCACCTACCTGTTTATGTCGATGGCAGTGTCGTTATCGCCAAATACTCTTGATCAAGCACGAGTGCTTGGTCAGATCATTACTGGCGTCGGCTTCTTAGGCGCTGGCGTTATGATGACACTTGATGGAAAAATCCATGGCGTAACATCCGCGGCTGTAATATGGGTGCTAGCAGGTTTAGGTTTGATGATAGGTTTGGGTTATTTAACGCAGTCGGTGGTTATTACTCTCCTGACACTAACCGTGTTGTTAGGTGTGGATAAAGCAGAAAACCACATCAAAGCATTACGCCGCGGTGTTCATCAAAGAATTCAACAACGCAAAACTTCATCACGATTAATTAAATAGTTAACGCTCCGAGAAACTCGCTTCATCTCATCAGTAATTAAAGAGCCCTCGACGAACATCGAGGGCTTTCTGTATATAAAGATTCTGACTTTCTCAGGGATTACTTAGCAAAGTTGATGAGTGGGAAACACTTGAAGAAACCGTTATCCGCACAGTTCAAAAGACCAATTTGCACGCCATCGATTTGATCGGTCATGTTGAAGAAACCAAACTGGAAATTAGACTTCTTAGAGATACTCGCTAAGCCCACATCCGCCATGGTGTAGCCTTCAGAATAGTTCACCGCGCTCCAGTTCAAGCCTTTTACGTTGTTCGTAATGTTAACAGCACCCAAGTTAACACCCGTCGTCTGACCTTGGTTCCAGTTAACTAAGCCTAAAGACGCGCCTTTCATTTCTTGATTTACTTTTGCTGCACCAAAAAACAGACCGAAGTTCACACCTGTCGTACGATCCGTTTCTGACATACCAAGCAGTGAAAAGTCGACACCTTTAACCTCATTTACCTGCCCATGCAACACAGCTAAACGAACGCCACCTACTGAAGAATTAGAGGGTGCGTTTGTGTTATCGATAGTAGAGAACATCACAGGTGTACTGTCGGCAAAAGCAACAGGTGATGCGATAGCGGCTGCAACCGCCAATGACGTCATAAGCTTTTTCATTTTCATCTCCATGATGGGAAGCAACAATTTACAACATAGTGTAATGTTCAGATTTTGCTCTGTCCCCGTTCAAAAAGTGTTAGCAATAGGTCAGATTTAACCATCTGACTCAAAAGAAAAAATATTTCTCTTCGATTTTTTGCTTCTGAAATGGCGCTTTTTACGCTCAAAAATTTCATGATAAGCCACACCAGAACGTCATGTTTCTCAGGTGACACGCATAAAAAAGTCGAGGCATCTGCCTCGACTTTTAAGGGTTTGGTCGGTTATCTTTCCGCTATAAGGTTTCCCTAGAGCGATGAGATAAACTGGCTTACATCATGCCGCCCATACCGCCCATGCCACCCATGCCGCCCATGTCAGGCATCGCTGGCGCGTCTTTTTGCGGTAGGTCAGTAACCATCGCTTCAGTTGTGATCATCAGACCTGCAACCGATGCTGCGAATTGTAGTGCAGAACGAGTAACTTTAGTTGGATCTAGGATACCCATTTCTAGCATGTCGCCGTATTCGCCTGTTGCCGCGTTGTAGCCGTAGCTACCTTCACCCGCTTTCACGTTGTTCGCAACAACTGAGTCTTCCTCACCTGCGTTCTTCGTGATTTGACGGATTGGCGCTTCCATTGCACGTAGTGCAACGCGGATACCAACGTTTTGTTCTTCGTTGTCACCCGTTAGGTGAGCAATCTTAGATGCCGCGCGGATAAGTGCAACACCACCACCAGCAACAACACCTTCTTCAACCGCTGCGCGAGTTGCGGCTAGCGCATCTTCTACACGGTCTTTCTTCTCTTTCATTTCAACTTCAGTCGCAGCACCAACTTTGATTACTGCAACACCGCCAGCCAGTTTAGCTACGCGCTCTTGTAGTTTCTCTTTGTCGTAGTCTGAAGTTGCGTCTTCGATTTGTTGACGAATCTGAGCAACACGGCCAGAGATCATCTCTTCTTCACCGATACCATCGATGATAGTCGTGTTTTCTTTCGTGATAGAAACACGCTTCGCTTGACCTAGATCTTCTAGTGCAACTTTTTCTAGCTCTAGACCGATCTCTTCAGAAATCACAGTACCGCCAGTTAGGATAGCGATGTCTTGTAGCATTGCTTTACGGCGGTCACCGAAACCAGGTGCTTTCACAGCTGCAACTTTTACGATGCCACGCATGTTGTTCACAACCAATGTTGCTAGCGCTTCGCCTTCTACATCTTCTGCAATGATAAGCAGTGGACGAGATGCTTTCGCGACAGCTTCTAGCGTTGGAAGAAGCTCACGAATGTTTGAGATCTTCTTGTCTACTAGAAGAATGAATGGGTTTTCTAGATCAACACTGCCTGATTCTTGGTTGTTGATGAAGTAAGGAGACAGGTAACCGCGGTCGAACTGCATACCTTCTACTACGTCTAACTCGTCTTGTAGCGCCTGACCTTCTTCAACCGTGATAACGCCATCACGACCCACACGCTCCATTGCTTCTGCAATGATATTACCTACGCTTGCGTCTGAGTTTGCAGAGATAGTACCAACCTGCGCGATCGCTTTTGTATCGTTACATTCAACAGAAAGCTCTTTTAGTTGCTCAACTGCCGCAGCAACAGCTTTGTCGATACCACGCTTAAGATCCATTGGGTTCATGCCCGCCGCGACTGCTTTTAGACCTTCGTTAACGATAGATTGCGCTAGTACCGTTGCTGTTGTTGTACCGTCACCCGCTGCGTCGTTTGCTTTAGACGCAACTTCTTTAACCATTTGTGCGCCCATGTTCTGGAATTTATCTTCCAGCTCGATTTCACGCGCTACTGATACACCATCTTTCGTGATAGTCGGTGCACCAAAAGATTTGTCTAGAACGACATTACGTCCTTTAGGACCCAGTGTTACTTTTACTGCGTCAGCCAGAACGTTTACACCTTCCAGCATTTTAACTCGTGCGTCATTACCAAATTTAACGTCTTTAGCAGCCATCTTTGATTTCCTTTCTAAAATTCTTTGTGTGTAATTTCGTAATTGAATCTGAGCAAAAAATTACTCAATGATTGCTATTATTCAACGATCGCCATGATGTCGTTTTCAGACATGACAAGCACTTCTTTACCGTCGATTTTTTCAGTTTTTGTACCGTAACCTTCAGCAAAGATAACGGTATCACCGACTTTAACGTCTAGTGGCAGTACGGTGCCGTTTTCTAGGATGCGGCCTTTACCCACAGCTAGAACAATACCGCGAGTCGATTTTTCTGCAGCAGAACCAGTCAGAACGATGCCACCAGCAGACTTAGATTCAACTTCTTTACGTTCAACGATAACTCGGTCATGTAATGGACGAATGTTCATCGGTCGTCTCTCCTGAAAATTTCCATGTTTATTTGATAATTGTCCTTAGGGACTGTAGCCCCAGACACGTGATCCCTATATAAGGGGTCGAAGCAGCGATCCCAAGGGGGTGGCACAAAATTTTTGTGACTTAGTTAAAATAACGAACAACTAGGCAACGGTTTGCGTTAGAAATGCTCACTCGCTCGGCATCTCGCTTTCTTGTATCCTTGCAGTTTGCTCACCAGATAGTTGTCACACATGCAGGAAAATAACAAGCTGGAACCCCAAGCGACCGATAAGCATGGTTTGTTGACCGCACCCATTCCTGAAACGCTGCGGAAAATGACCGTACCCATGACCATGGGCATGATCGCGATTTTGATGTTTAACTTGGTCGATACCTTCTTCATCTCGTTATTAGGCACTCAAGCGCTAGCGGCTATCAGCTATACCTTCCCTGTCACCTTTGCGGTTAACTGCATTACGATGGGGATTGGGATGGGACTATCGACCAATATTGGTCGCTTGCTTGGGCAAGGTCATGCACCACAAGCTGCACGGTTCACCACCCACGGTTTGTTATTAGCCGTGTTACTTGTGGCTATCGCGTCTTCTATTGGCTTTACCACCATTGCGCCATTGTTTCGTTTTCTTGGTGCGTCTGATGATCTCATCCCTCTTATTGAGCAGTATATGCAGGTCTGGTATCTCACCATTCCTCTGCTAGTGATCCCAATGGCGGGCAACAGTGCTATCCGAGCTACTGGCGACACAAAAACACCAGCAAAAGTCATGATGTTGGCTGGTTTGATTAATGGCATGCTCGATCCATTGTTGATTTTCGGTTATGGCCCTTTTCCGGAACTTGGCATTCAAGGCGCAGCCATAGCAAGTGCCTTTAGCTGGTTAGGTGCTTTGTGTGGCTCATTCTATGTGCTAATTAAACGGGAAAAATTGCTTGCTCAACCCCAATGGGCTTTGCTGAAACAAGACTGGCAACAGACACTAAAAATTGGTACCCCTGCAGCGTTATCAAACGCGATGAATCCGTTGTCCGGTGCCATTCTGATGATGCTGTTATCCAACCACGGTACAGCGGCGGTTGCTGCTTACGGCGCAGCGCAGCGTATTGAGTCCATATTGATTTTAGTATTGATGTCGCTGACCTCTGCCCTCACACCGTTTATGGCACAAAATTTAGGAGCCAAACAACCGCAACGAGCCTTTTCCGGTTTATTTATTAGCATGCGTTTTGCAGTGGTATTCCAAGGGTTTATCTTCTTGATGATGGTGCCACTGAGCATTCCTCTGGCTGCGCTGTTTTCTCAGGAAGATGCGGTGAAAAACCTGCTTTGGCATTATTTACTGGTGGTGCCATTTAGTTATGGCTTCCAAGGCATCGTAATGATGTTAGTCAGTGGTTTGAATGCGATGCACAAGCCATTGCGTGCATTCCAGTGGAGCTTTATGCGGCTGTTCATTTTTACCTTGCCATCGGCGTGGGTCGGGAGCCAAATCTACAGCATTGAAGGCTTGTTTATCGGTATCGCGGTTGGGAATACGTTGGGTGGGCTACTGGGCTACTTGTTTGCGCTGCGCGAGCGAAAATTAACGCTCATAGAGCAGAGCAGCGTGTCTTAACACTCGTCTATCACTAGTTTCTTTTTGTTGATTCTCAAATACAACAAAACCGCGGAAAGCCGCGGTTTTGTTTATCTATTTCAAGCTTGCTTAGAACAACTCTTCAGCAACTTTGTATAGATCGTTGCGTACTGGACGCTTCATGTTTTCGATTGCGTCGATGATATCGTGGTGAACAAGTTGCTCTTTCACGATACCTACACAACGACCACCATGACCTTCGATCAATAGGTGAACAGCGTAGTTACCCATACGAGATGCTAATACGCGGTCAAATGCAGTTGGACGACCACCACGTTGGATGTGACCAAGTACTGTTGCACGAGTTTCACGACCTGTCGCGGCTTCGATGTCACGTGCTAGTTCATTAGCATCCATCATTAGCTCAGTAAGCGCGATGATCGCGTGTTTCTTACCTTTAGCGATACCATCTTGGATGTTGCTGATCAGCTTGTCTTTGTCTAGACCAGTTTCCGGAGTGATGATGTATTCACAACCGCCCGCAATTGCAGACATCAGAGTCAAATCACCACAGTGACGGCCCATGATTTCTACAATTGAAATGCGTTGGTGAGATGAAGAAGTATCACGTAAACGGTCGATTGCATCGATAACGGTGTTTAGTGCACTTAGGTAGCCCACAGTGTAATCCGTACCTGCGATATCGTTGTCGATTGTGCCCGGAAGACCGATACATGGGTAACCCATTTCAGTCAGTTTCTTCGCACCCATGTACGAACCATCACCACCGATTACCACTAGTGCATCGATACCATGTTTTTTCAGGTTCTCAATCGCTTTTTCACGAACTTCCACTTGTTTAAATTCAGGGAAACGTGCAGAACCTAGGAACGTACCACCTTTGTTGATCACATCTGAAACGCTAGAACGATCTAGCTTCTCGATGCGGCCTTCGTATAGGCCTAGGTAGCCGTCGTACACACCGAATACTTCCAATCCTTCGGATAGTGCTGTACGTACTACGCCGCGTATCGCAGCGTTCATACCAGGTGCGTCACCGCCACTTGTTAAAACACCGATCTTCTTAATCATGCTCACCCTCGATCTTTGGCAATCAATTATTTAATTTTCTTTTAGGCCCCTTGTTACCAAGCAACCTGCATAATCCAGAACTGTGCGTTATGTTACATTTCCTCTACAGGATTACCAATGAAAACGCACTTTTTTATGTAACTTTTCTACTTATGTAAGAGTATTACAGTTTCTCTATGAAACTTTGTTGATTCATATCAGGATCACGAATCTTAATAAGTATTGATGGAAAGATAGTCAATAAGTACCTGTTTGTCGTCGGGCACTGATGGATTTTTCAAGCCGACCAATCTTGTGCTTTCTGCTCTTTCTCTGGTCCGAAAACGACAGACAATGGATCTTGATGGATCAATACATCCGCATCAGGAAACAGATCCAATAAATTATCTTCCACTTTATCAGCGATGTAATGCGCCTCAATTAATCGTAAGTTATCGTCTAGCTCTAAATGCAACTGTATAAAGCGCGTCGGTCCGGACATTCGCGTGCGTAACTGATGCACGCCCAATACCCCTTTTACGCTCAAACAAGCTTGGTTAATTTGCTCAAGCTCTTCATCGGGCAACTTTCTATCAAGTAAGGTTTGAATCGCTTCGCTGACCATTTTGAAAGCGCTATAAAGAATGAAGACACCAATACCAATCGCAAACACAGCATCCGCTTGAGTCACTCCAAAATAACTGAGCCCCAGAGCCACCATGATCGCAGCATTCATATACAAATCAGTCTGATAATGCAGAGAATCCGCCGCTATTGCTTGGCTCCCCGTCACGCGAACCACATGTTTTTGGAACATCACCAAGCCAAGTGTGACCACAATCGCAAACAGCGATACATACACACCTAACTCCGGTGCGTGTAAAGCATGTGGGCGGAAAAATCGGTCAATCCCGTTAAGAATCAAAAATACTGCCGAGCCCGAAATAAACATTGCTTGGGCTAGGGCCGCTAAGGACTCAGCTTTACCATGTCCAAACGTATGTTCGCGGTCTGCCGGTTGTAAGGCGTAACGAACCACCACAAGATTCACAACCGAAGCCGCGATATCTAACATGGAGTCAATCAATGACGCCAATAAGCTCACTGAGCCGGTTACCCACCACGTGATGACTTTTACTATCAGAAGAAGCGTCGCCACAATGGTTGCAGTCCAAGCGGCGGTCGTAACTAAACGTGCGTATTGCTGTTTCATAATCAAAGAGTTAACTAAAACCATACGTTGAGTATATTGAATGACCATGAAATAACCAGATCAAAAAGAGGCAACCAATGGCTGCCTCTTTATATAACATCAATTCATGACTTAATTATTGCGCGACTTTTCCATGCGCTTGTGCATTCTGTCGCCACACTCTTGCATACGTTCATTTTGTAGCTCAACAAATTTCGCTTTCTGCTCATGTGTTAATACGCTAAGCATTTGGTGCTTTCTTTCTAGCATTTGCACGCGACGTTCCGTTTGGCGCTCAACCATCTCTTTTGCTAATTCGCTAGCTTGAGCTTCATCAAAGTTATCCGCCAGCAAAAGCGATTGTACTTTTGCGTGATGCGCTTGACGCTCAGCCATACGTGCTTCTTTGCCATCAGCGAATTTTGCTTTCATTTCTGCTTTGTTTGCTTCACGCATTTCTTTTAGCTGATCTTTTTGTGCATCAGTCAGGTCTAGTTGACGCATGACACCTCGGTCCATACCCATGCCGCATTCGTCACGAGGGCCTTTATGATGGTTTTTACCACCGTAAGCGAATGCGCTTGCGGCGCCAAGAGTAAGAGGTAGAACAACAGCAGCTAACACAAGTTTTTTTGCAGACTTCATAATACGATTCCTTACACAGGTGAGTGGTTCTTCTGAGCTGTTCTCACAGCGCTTGAGTATAGAATACGACCCACTAGGTAAAGCGACGTATAGGGAGCGTAAAGAATCGTAAAGAGTGATTTTTCTCCTCTTCGTTGCGCATCATTCCAATGTAATATTAGGCTATCGGTAACTTACTATAGGTGCCCCCATGGCAAACATTCTTTTAATCGATGACGATATCGAGCTAACTAGCTTATTAAAAGAAGTACTCAGTTTCGAAGGGTTTGACGTCAGCGAAGCAAATGACGGTGAAGCCGGCTTAGCCGCGATCAATGATAAGATTGATTTGATTTTGTTGGATGTCATGATGCCAAAACTCAATGGCATGGAAACGCTGAAACGCTTACGTGAAAATTGGGAAACTCCCGTCTTGATGCTGACCGCTAAAGGGGAAGAAATTGATCGCGTGATCGGCTTGGAACTGGGCGCGGATGATTATTTACCAAAACCTTTTAGTGACCGAGAGCTGTTAGCGCGAATCCGCGCGATTTTACGCCGCACTAGCAGCACACAAAAAAATACCAAAAACAGCGATTGCATTGAGTATCAAGAAATCCGCCTCTATCCCGGTAAGCAAGAAGCGTATTGTGAGCAACAGTTGCTCGATCTCACGGCAACCGAGTTTGCGCTACTCACCCACTTCGTACAAAACCCAGGACAAGTGCTGACCAAAGAGACACTGAGCTTAGATGTGCTTGGTAAACGACTCGCTGCTTTTGATCGCGCTATCGATATGCATGTCTCGAACTTACGTAAAAAATTACCAGATCAAAGCAATGGCAAGCCGCGAATTAAAACCCTGCGTGGTCGTGGCTACATGCTGCTTGAGGAGGATTAATGCGCCTATCACGCATCAAACTGCCAAACATCAATAGCCTGTATGGACGCATCTTTGCCATTTTTTGGTTCACCATGTTATTAGTATTGATAGCCGTGCTATCACTGCCACATTTGGACCCACGCAAAGCTCGCGATATTCCAGAAGAACACTACAAACGTATGGTAGAAACGCGTGACTCAATCCAACAAAAATACAGCCAGCAAACTGATTTAGGCCGCATACTTTTTCGTATCGAGGGCAACCGCCACGGCAAGCACGACCCTCGCCCACGAGTGTTTTTTTCTGACTACAGCGGTAATGTTCTTACGACAGAAAAACGCAGCAATTTTCAATTGCGTGCCATGCAAAACTTTGTCACCAGTATCGAAGATTACAATAATCCAAAGCAGAAGCTGTATGGTCGATACATGATTGCGGGCCCAATTCCTATCACTTTGGCAGATTCCGATATCTTGATGTACGTGGGCTTCAAGTGGAATGAGCCACCACCTCTACTCCTGCGTCTGTTTGATCACCCATTCCAGCTCTTGCTTGCGGTCATGCTGGTTAGTACACCATTGCTGTTATGGCTTGCTTGGGCTTTGAGTCAACCAGCACGTCGTCTTGAAGCCGCTGCTCAACGTGTGGCGAAAGGTGAATTTGTCACAGACCCAAATTTAGAAAAAGGCACGGCGGAGTTTCGTCAAGCAGGTAGCAGCTTCAACCAGATGGTCGAAGCGGTTAATCAGATGATTTCAGGACAACAACGTTTGCTATCCGATATCTCTCACGAGCTGCGCTCACCTTTAACTCGTCTGCGCATGGCAAGCGCATTAGCGACGCGTAAACAAGGCGAAAGCCCAGAACTGACTCGTATCGATACCGAAGCGCAGCGCTTGGAACAGATGATCAGCGAACTACTAGAGCTTTCTCGCATGCAGGCGAACAGTCATATGACTCGCGAAACACAGCCATTAGAAAGTTTATGGGAAGAGATCATTAAAGATGCGCAGTTTGAAGCAGAGCAAATGGGCAAACAGCTACACTATTCAGAATTACCTAAGCGCAATATTTCCGGTAACCCTAAACTGCTGATGAGTGCGGTGGAAAATATCGTTCGTAACGCCATTTACTACGGAAAAGATGAGGTACAAATCGACATCAAAGCCGATGACGATACGCTTCGTATCACGGTTGACGATAATGGAGAAGGTGTACCAGAAGAGGAACTGGCCGCGATTTTTCGCCCGTTCTATCGCGTTTCCACGGCACGCGATCGCCACTCTGGCGGCACAGGTCTCGGCCTAACCATTACCGAAAGTGCCATTCGCCAGCACAGTGGCACGATCGCAGCCAGCCGAAGTCCTTTAGGCGGATTGCGCATGAGTATCACCTTACCGATCAATTGTTAGTCTCAATTTGATGAACTAACAATAATTCGCACCATATTTCTAGAGTGAGTGATTCACAGCCCCACCCTCACTTTAGAAATTGGTGAGGCTTCTTAGAATACCCTTACAAAGATCAAAGTTGATAATAATTATCGTTAGCATTAAAGTGGATTTTCCAATTAAGGAGGATTTACTATGTCACATACATTTCCCGCTCTGCCTTACCCGTACGATTCACTAGAACCGTACATCGACGCGAAAACCATGGAAGTGCATTACAGCAAACACCACAAGACGTACTTTGATAAGTTTGTAAATGCCGTTGAAGGGAGCGAGCTCGAAACTCAGTCATTAGACGAGATCTTTGACAATATCTCTAAGCTCAGCCCTGCGGTACGTAATAATGGTGGCGGCTATTACAACCACATCATTTATTGGAATTGCATGTCACCAAACGGTGGCGGAGAGCCTCAAGGCGCGCTTGCTCAAGCAATTAACGATAAATTTGGTAGCTTTGCGCAATTTAAAGAGGCGTTTGCCCAAGCTGCCATCAATACCTTTGGGTCTGGCTTTGCATGGCTGATCGTAAAAGATGGTGAGATTCACATTACGTCCACCAGTAATCAAGACAACCCTCTGATGGATGTAGTGGATGTGCGCGGTGAACCAATCCTCGCATTAGACGTGTGGGAGCACGCGTATTACATCAGCTACCAAAACCGTCGCCCAGAATATATTGATGCGTGGTGGAACGTCGTCAACTGGCGAGCAGTTGAAGAAAACTATGCTCACGCTCTCTTATAAAGAGCATCGCTACTTACGGTATTAACATCCGCGCTAATGCCTGCTTTCATACCCAGGTCAATCTTGCTGAATCTCGCATATCTCGGTGACTTGGGTATATACTGCCCCTCTCTTTGACCAACTCTATTTCAATACCATGTTTGATATCGCTTTATACGAACCAGAAATCGCGCCGAACACCGGCAACATCATTCGACTATGCGCCAACTGCGGTGCAAACCTTCACTTAATTGAACCTCTGGGTTTCGATCTTGAAGAGAAAAAAGTCCGCCGTGCTGGTTTGGATTACCATGATTTAGCTCGCGTAACACGCCATAAAAACTATCAAGCGTTCTTAGAGTATTTAGAGACAGAGAAGCAAGGTAACTACCGATTGTTTGCCTGCACCACCAAAACCACAGGTCACCACGTTGATGCACAATACCAAACGGGTGATGTTTTGATGTTTGGTCCAGAAACTCGTGGTTTGCCTGCTGAAATCATCGATAGCTTGCCAATGGAGCAGCGTATTCGCATTCCAATGATGCCGGACGCACGCAGCCTAAACCTTTCGAATGCCGTTGCGATCATTGCTTTTGAAGCATGGCGTCAAATGGGCTTTGAAGGCGCATTGTAAGCAGCACGAATTCCAAATACAGAAAAGGGCGCTTGGTGCGCCCTTTTGTTTTCTTTACTGTCTAACTCAATCAGTTGAGCTTGTTGCGATCATCATCGTCTTTACGCTCGTATTCCCCTTCGAAGGTCTTGCCATTATCTGACTGGGAATCAAATGGGTCACGACGGAACGGGTCTTGCTCAAATGGCCCCTGGTTAGAGAAACCACCTTGGAAGCCACCACCATGCATGGTTTTCACCACCATTTTGCTCATCAAGTATTTAGCTATCGCGGCGCGTGGCGCAGGAAGCAACACCAACATACCAAGGGCATCGGTCATAAAGCCCGGGGTTAACAGTAGCACGCCAGCCACCGCTAGCATTACGCCTTCAAAAATTTGCTGGGCTGGAATTTCACCTTGTTCAAGACGCCCCTGTACTGACATCAGTGTTTGTATACCTTGGCTACGAACCAACGACGCACCAACAAATGCAGTGATTAAGACTAGTGCAATGGTCGGCCATAAACCTAAAAAGCCGCCCACCTGAATAAATAAGCCGATTTCAATGATCGGAACAAAAATAAACGCTAATAATAAGATAGGAAACACACGCCCTCCTTTGTTTAATTCAGTGTAATGGTAAAAGCAGACTAAGCTCAAACGAATCGTTGTAAAAAAGCGTGTTCATACTGGTCTCCTTCTTTTTTAGACAAAGTAGCGGGAGCGCGTTTCATTCAATTGCATACCGATTTTTTCGTGCTTTTAAAGTGCTAATTTCGAACTCTAAAAACTCATGTTTGTCGAGGAAAATCGAGTACCCATAAAGGGTTATTAATAACCCGTTCATACTTTGCAAATTATTGACTCATGAAAAACGAAAAAGGTGATCTAGTTACTATTTTTATGCGCTAGGTGCAGTATCATGTGCCACATAAGTCAGGACGGATTTTCCAGCCAAAAATTCTGATGAATGGATTCTAGATTGCAGAAATGGCTAATAAATAACTTTATTATCAGAATTATCATCTAAGGATCCTGCTATGGCTACCCTATCTGATGCTCCAAAAACAGCAAACCCAGCCACTCGTATTGAAGAAGATCTATTAGGTCAACGTCATGTCCCTGCAGATGCGTACTACGGTATTCATACGCTACGTGCGATCGAGAACTTCAACATCTCTAATATGACCATTTCTGACGTACCAGAATTTGTACGCGGCATGGTAATGACCAAAAAAGCAGCAGCGTTAGCAAACAAAGAACTTGGCGCTATTCCAAAAGACGTTGCAAACTACATCATCGAAGCGTGTGATTTGATCCTAGAAACTGGCAAGTGTATGGATCAGTTCCCATCAGACGTATTCCAAGGCGGTGCAGGCACTTCAGTTAACATGAACACGAACGAAGTGATCGCAAACGTCGCGCTTGAGTTGATGGGTAAAGAGAAAGGCCAATACGAATTTGTTAACCCAAATGACCATGTAAACAAGAGCCAATCAACCAACTGTGCGTACCCAACAGGTTTCCGTATTGCGGTGTACAACAGCGTACACAAGCTAATGGAAGCAATTGAGTACCTAAAAGGCGCATTCGAACTTAAAGCCGTTGAGTTTAAAGATGTACTGAAAATGGGCCGTACTCAGCTTCAAGACGCAGTACCAATGACAGTAGGTCAAGAGTTCCATGCGTGGGCGGTAACACTAAACGAAGAGATTCGTGCTCTAGATTACACATCTAAACTCCTCCTAGAAATCAACCTAGGCGCAACCGCAATCGGTACTGGTCTAAATACACCAACTGGCTACCAAGCGCTTGCAGTAAAACACCTAGCGGAAGTAACAAGCCTTGACGTTGTTGCAGCAGAAGACCTTATCGAAGCAACGTCTGACTGTGGTGCATACGTAATGACTCACGGCGCGCTAAAACGCCTAGCAGTGAAACTATCGAAGATCTGTAACGACCTTCGTCTACTTTCTTCTGGTCCTCGTGCGGGTCTAAATGAATTGAACCTACCTGAAATGCAAGCAGGCTCTTCAATCATGCCAGCTAAAGTAAACCCAGTTATCCCAGAAGTAGTAAACCAAGTTTGCTTCAAAGTTCTCGGTAACGACAACACGGTTTCTTTCGCAGCAGAAGGCGGTCAGCTACAGCTAAACGTAATGGAACCAGTTATCGCACAAAGCGTGTTTGAGTCTATCTCTCTACTACACAATGCGTGTGTGAACCTACGCGATAAATGTATCGACGGCATCACTGTGAACAAAGAAGTTTGCGAAAACTACGTTTACAACTCTATCGGTATCGTCACTTACCTAAACCCATACATCGGCCACCACGAAGGTGACATCGTAGGTAAGATTTGTGCAGAAACTGGTAAGAGTGTTCGTGAAGTCGTGCTAGAGCGCGGTCTGCTTACAGCAGAGGAGCTTGATGAAATCTTGTCAGTAGAAAACTTCATGCATCCTACTTACAAAGCAAAACGTTACGAGTAATAACGAATCCGAAGGGGGCCACTCAGGCCCCTTTTTTAGGCTCTCATACGGTTAACCACATTTTTTATATGCTTTTATTGCCGCTAAACCACTAGGTTCTCATTCTCTGAGCATTTACTCCTGTTCCTGAGTGTTCAAAAAATCAGAATCAAATAAAAAACTAAAGAGGTATCAATATGGTCATGGTCGAACTCTTCGTGGTTCTGCTCTTCATCTATTTGGGGGCAAGAATCGGTGGTATCGGCATTGGTTTTGCCGGTGGTGCTGGGGTCATTGCGTTGTCTTTGATCTTGGGCGTACCAACAAGCCAAGCTTACATTCCCGTTGACGTAATTTTGATCATCATGTCTGTAATCACCGCTATCGCAGCAATGCAGGTAGCGGGTGGTTTAGACTGGATGGTGCAAGTTGCTGAAAACTTTTTGCGCAAGCATCCTGAGCGCATCACCTTTTATGCGCCTATCGTAACTTACCTAATGACATTAATGGCGGGTACTGGCCACACGGCATTCTCAACTTTGCCAGTGATTGCAGAAGTAGCGAAAGGCCAAGGCGTGCGCCCTTCTCGTCCACTGTCTATCGCGGTCGTAGCATCGCAAATCGCTATCACCGCATCACCAATCTCAGCGGCTGTTGTCGCGTTCGCGGCAATGCTGCACCCATTTGGCGTTGACTACCTAACACTACTAGCAATCTGTATCCCAACGACGTTCATCGCGTGCATGATCGGTGCGTTCGTGGCGAACTTCATGGGCTGTGAGCTAAAAGACGATGCTGAATACCAAGAGCGTCTAGAAAAAGGCTTAATCAAGCTAAATACAGAAGCAAAACGCGAAATCCTACCAACAGCGAAGAAAGCAACATTCATCTTCCTAGGCGCAATCGCATTTGTCGTGTGTTACGCAGCAGCAATTTCTGGCTCTGTTGGCCTTATCGAGAACCCTGCTCTAGGTCGTAACGAAGCTATCATGACGGTAATGCTAGCAGCTGCGGCAGCTATCGTAATGAGCTGTAAAATCGATGCTGGCAAAATCCCAGCAGCAGCAACATTCCGCTCTGGTATGACAGCATGTGTGTGTGTTCTTGGTGTGGCATGGCTAGGTTCTACGTTCGTTAACGCGCACGTTGACGGCATCAAAGAAGTTGCGGGTGCGCTACTAGCAGACTACCCATGGATGCTAGCACTCGTTCTATTCTTCGCTTCAATGCTGCTTTACTCACAAGGTGCAACCACTGTTGCGCTGATGCCAGCAGCACTTGCTATCGGTGTGGCACCACTTACCGCAGTTGCATCTTTCGCAGCAGTAAGTGCGCTATTCGTGCTGCCAACTTACCCAACGCTTCTAGCAGCGGTTGAGATGGACGACACGGGTTCAACTCGTATCGGTAAGTACGTATTCAACCACCCATTCTTTGTACCTGGTGTGGTAACCATCGCTTCTGCGGTAGCACTTGGCTTCGCATTCGGTGGTCTACTGATCTAGTAGAAACAGAGTCTTACTCGGGGAGCTTCGGCTCCCTTTTTTATTGCCTGTTGTCTTGATTTATGCTCAATAAATCTTCATTTTCATGAAACTTATTGACTCGCCTCCGGGTCTGATTGAGTTACACTAACGGCAATTATCTAAGATGAATTGACTCTTTTATGCGCGCATTACTTTCCGTTTTACTCTTAGGGCTCATTACCTTTTCCACTCCGTCTTTAGCTTTATTTGGCAAAGACCAGTTTAACAGTAGCCAGAACAACAGTTTTGGTAGCAGCAGCGACAGCTTTGTTCCGGTTGATCAGGCGTTTCCATTTAACTTCTACCAGCAAGATGACAAATTGATGCTCGATTGGCAGGTACGTGACGGGTACTACCTATATCAAGAGCGCTTGTCTGTAGCTGGTGAGAAAGTATCGCTAGGCGAACTGCAAATGGAAGACGGCACACCGCATAAAGATGAATTCTTTGGTGACGTGCATATCTATACGCAACCTCTCTTCGTTAACGTACCAATGTATGATTGGCAAGACGGTGCGCGCGTGGTGGTGCAATACCAAGGTTGTGCGAAAGCAGGCTTCTGTTACCCGCCAGAAACTCGCGTGATTCCTATCAGCGCGTTTACTTCGTCGAACTCAGATTCAACAACGGCGACAACTGCATCAAAAGCAGAACAGGCACCAACAGCAACGCCACCAGCGGTGCAATCATCTACGTCTGGTGACACATCATCAGTGCCAGTAACACAGCAAGATAGCCTTGCTGCCAACCTTGCTGATAACTGGTGGACACCACTTCTGTTCTTGGCGCTTGGTGTGGGCTTGGCGTTTACACCTTGTGTGCTGCCGATGTACCCAATTCTGACCAGCATAGTGCTTGGCAGTGGCAAGCTAAGCCAACGCCGCGCGCTAGGCTTGTCATTCGTCTACGTGCAAGGCATGGCACTGACTTACACCCTACTCGGCCTTGTGGTGGCATCTGCAGGTATGCAGTTCCAAGCGGCAATGCAACACCCTTATGTGCTGATTGGCTTGAGCGTACTGTTCATCGCACTCGCTTTGTCTATGTTTGGTCTGTACTCATTACAGCTACCAAGCAACGTTCAAACGTGGTTAAACAACCTCAGCAACAAACAGCAAGGCGGCAGCAGTGCAGGCGTATTCGCCATGGGGGCGATTTCTGGACTGGTGTGCTCACCATGTACCACGGCACCTCTGTCTGGTGCGCTACTTTACGTGGCACAAAGCGGCGATTTGCTTACCGGTGGTATCGCGTTATACGCGCTGGCGATGGGCATGGGTATTCCGCTGATTCTTGTTGCGGTCTTCGGCAACAAACTGCTACCAAAAGCCGGCGGTTGGATGGACCGAGTGAAAACACTCTTCGGCTTTATTCTGCTTGCCGCACCTATCTTCTTACTAGAACGCATCATGCCAGAAATGTGGTCAACGATTCTGTGGTCAGCACTGGGTATTGCTGCTTTTGGTTGGCTATACCACATCAAAAACAGTCTAGAGTTTGGTGGCTGGAAACAAAGTGCCGTGGGCATAATCGCCGTCTTAGGTTTGCTAGCCTCAGCACAACCTATCTTAAATTACTGGTTTGGCAACAGCACAACACAAACTCAGCAAGCCACTGTTAGCTTTACTCGCATTGCTAACGTGGCGGATCTTGAAGAACAACTGGCACTTGCGAAAGCGGCAGGTAAACCCGTCATGCTCGATTTCTACGCCGATTGGTGTGTAGCATGTAAAGAGTTTGAAAAGTACACCTTCCATGACCCAAGCGTCGAAGCCAAACTGCAAGACTTCATTCTTCTGCAAGCGGACGTGACCAAAAACCAAGTGCAAGACATCGAACTACTGAAGCACATGAGTGTGCTTGGTTTACCAACAATTGAGTTTTGGGATGCCAGTGGTGAACACGTTTCAAACGCTCGTTTGACGGGATTCATGCAAGCCGAGCCTTTCTTAGAGCATATCAAGCAGTTCTGATAACCAGATATTCAAACGCCAGTGATGTCCACTGGCGTTTTTTATTGCTCAGATTTGAATAAGAACATTGCGTTTATATGCAATTTTCCTAATAAAAGTCGATTTGGTTCAGACTTTTAGCGAATAAATATTGTCCACTCTCTCAAAGCTGGACAATAATAAATTTAACGAAATAGTCAAAAGTGTTTAACGTCATGGATTCGACCTACACCATCATTATTGCAGATGATCACCCACTCTTCCGGAATGCCTTGTTTCAATCTATCCACATGGCTATTAGTGGTGCAAATTTGCTGGAAGCGGACTCACTCGACGCACTTCTGGCTTTGTTAGAACGAGAGGAAGAGCCAGATTTAGTGCTATTGGACCTCAAAATGCCAGGAGCAAATGGTATGTCTGGCTTGATTCATTTGCGAGCAGAGCATCCAGATTTACCTATCGTCGTCGTTTCAGCGAGTGAAGAGCCGGCGATCGTGACGCAGGTGAAAAGCCATGGTGCATTTGGTTTTATTCCCAAGTCCAGCGACATGCGCGAATTAGTGAACGCGCTCAATCAAGTGCTGAATGGCGACCCATACTTCCCTGAAGGGTTGATCACCAATAACGCGGCATGTAATGACTTAGCGGAAAAGATTGCTGCGCTAACACCGCAGCAATATAAAGTGTTGGGAATGTTGTCCGATGGCTTGCTGAACAAGCAAATCGCTTACGAATTGAATGTTTCAGAAGCCACCATAAAAGCGCACATGACAGCGATTTTCCGTAAGCTCGGTGTAAAGAACCGCACGCAAGCCGTGATTATGCTGACGGAAATGAGCGACTAGATTGACGTCTTATCGTCAGACTTACTTTTTTCGTTTGGCAATCGGATACCGACTTTAGTGACCTGCTGATCAACAACATCAGCGACGATCCAATGCAAACCTTGCCACTCGAAATGGTCTCCCAATACTGGCGTGCTACCTAATTGCTCTTCGACAAGGTTTCTCAAACTTTTATCCAGCGGTTCATCCCCCAGATTCAAACCATACATCACGGCAATATCGGCAAGCTTCACTTCAATATCGAGGAAGAAGTCACCGAAGAATCGCGCTAGCGACGCTTTCTCTGGGGCTTCACTAAACAGTAAGCTCAGTGCATCTAAATCCTTTTCTTGTGCTAATACACACAAGGTATCATCTTCCTCAAGGCGCGTACTGCCGGATGGGTGCAATAGCTCTTTACTGCGAAATACAGCGGCGATACGCGTTCCTTCCGGCATCGAAAGACTACGTAATGGCTCACCAATGCACCATTTATCTGCTTTAAGTCTATAGATAAACAGCTCCCACTCACTGGTCGGGTAAATCTCCACCCCCGTACGCGAAATTGGCTCAGGCTTAGAAGGTAGCTCGACCTTTGCAAGAGACATCGCCTTGGTCAACGTGCCCCCTTGTACTATCAAAGACACCATTACTACAAAGAATGCCAAATTGAAGTACAGTTGAGCATCTGGCAACCCTGCCATCATCGGAAATACCGCGAGGATGATAGGTACAGCGCCACGCAATCCTACCCAAGAGACAAACCACTTTTCACGTGGCGTGAAACTCTTGAATGGCAGTAAACCAATCCAAACTGAGATTGGTCGGGCAAACAAAATCATCCCGAAGGCAAGCGCAAGACCTGGCAACGCAATAGAGAGTAAATTGGATGGTGTAACCAACAAGCCAAGCACCAAGAACATACCAATTTGAGCTAGCCACGTCATACCATCTAAAACATGAAGAATAGAGTGGCGGCTGCGTGTTGGACGGTTACCTAATAAAAGACCAACGAGGTAAATCGACAAAATACCACTGCCACCCAAAGTGTTAGATAAAGCAAAAATAAGCAAGCCACCACTGACCGTTAAAATAGAATACAGCCCATCTGGTAATTGATTGCGATTGATAACTTTCCATAAGATCCAGCCACCAGCGAAGCCAAGTAACGCGCCAATACCAAACTGCTTAAGAAAACTGAACGCCAAAAAGCCCGCACTTAAATCTGCGCCAGGGTTCGCTAAAATAGCAATCAGAGTTACGGTCAGAAACACCGCCATAGGGTCATTGGTGCCGGATTCAATTTCCAGCGTTGAACCAACACGTTCGTTCAGGCTACGACCTTTGAGTAGAGAGAAGACCGCGGCAGCATCGGTGGAACCAACAATCGCTCCAACCAATATGCCTTGCAATAAATCTAAGTCGAATAACCACGTTGCCATCAGCCCGGTTAAAATGGTGGTGATCGCAACGCCAAATGTCGCCAAAGAGACCGAGGGCCATAACGCAACCCTAAAGCTGGCGACCCGCGTTCTCATCCCACCATCAAGCAAAATGATGGCTAATGCGAGGTTACTAACCAAATAAGCGATCGAAAAGTTATCGAATAAAATGCCGCCTAAGCCGTCTTCCCCCGCTAGCATTCCAACGGCTAAAAATACCAAAAGAATTGGGATTCCCAACTTAGAAGACACTGGGCTTAAAAGAACGCTAAGTGCGATTAACAACGCACCTATTAGAAAAAAACTGTTAATGGTGTCTGCGTCCATTCTCACCCTCCCTTAATGAAAAACGATAATAATTGTGATGAGCAAGGCTACTTCGTTAATGAGGTAATGCCCTAATCTGCCTCCCCTTTACACCGTCTCAAAATGCGAGGTTGTACGAGAATGACTCAGTTATATTACTTTATTGTGCGTTAAAACGGTGATTTGATGCGAAAACTTTATGTAAATAAATTACTTGTGAGCTTTCTTATCTACGCCTTCTCTCTTTAAGAGCCACAAGATCACCACCAATACTTACACAGCATCTCCAAGTTCAATGAAGAAAAGATTAATGGCCCGTCTTAATCATGCCTGTTTATCCAATCAACCTTTAGACCTTTGGCTAACTTAACAGTTTATTAACATAACGTTTTGCCCCTTTGTTCGCTGCAAAAGCCCATAATATGGGGGTTCTTCATTTTTAACACCCCGACTAAAGTTGAAAAGAGTTATTGCCAACACCTTGCTAATGTACATATTGAAACATTTCATTAACAACAATACCAATCGTAAGGAGACGGCAATGGCATTTGAAAGCGAAGAAAGAGCCAAAGCCTATTGGGACAAAAACGTGAAGCTCATGATCGGCCTAATGGTCATCTGGTTCGTCGTGTCTTTCGGCTGCGGCATTTTATTTGTCGACGTACTAAATCAATTTCAACTAGGCGGTTACAAACTCGGTTTCTGGTTTGCTCAACAAGGCTCCATCTATGCGTTCCTAGGAATTATTTTCTATTACGCATGGAAGATGCGCCAAATTGACCGTGAATTCGGCGTGGACGAATAAGGAGTCACTCAGATGGATTTGAAAACTATTACCTACCTGGTCGTTGGCGCCACGTTCATCCTGTACATCGGGATTGCTATTTGGGCTCGCGCCGGATCAACCAAAGAGTTTTATGTTGCTGGTGGCGGTGTAAACCCGATTGCAAACGGTATGGCAACCGCAGCCGATTGGATGTCCGCAGCGTCGTTTATCTCAATGGCAGGCTTAATTGCCTTCATGGGCTATGGCGGCTCCGTATTTCTAATGGGTTGGACTGGTGGCTACGTTCTGCTTGCGCTGTTGCTAGCGCCTTACCTACGCAAATTTGGTAAGTTTACGGTGCCAGAGTTTGTTGGTGAACGCTTTTACTCCAACACAGCACGTATCGTAGCGGTTGTTTGTCTTATCATCGCATCAGTGACTTATGTTATCGGTCAGATGAAAGGCGTGGGCGTTGCGTTTGGTCGCTTCTTAGAAGTGGATTACTCCACTGGCCTATTAATTGGTATGTGTATCGTTTTCATGTACGCGGTTCTTGGCGGCATGAAAGGCATCACTTACACGCAGATTGCTCAATATTGCGTACTCATTCTTGCTTACACTATCCCTGCAATCTTTATCTCTCTGCAACTCACTGGTAACCCAATCCCACAAATTGGTCTAGGGAGTACCATGGCTGGTACCGATGTCTATCTACTCGATCGGCTTGACCAAGTGGTGACCGAACTCGGATTCAGTGAATACACGACCCAAGTACGTGGCGACACACTTAATATGTTTGTCTACACCATGTCACTGATGATTGGTACTGCCGGTCTACCACACGTAATTATCCGTTTCTTTACCGTGCCGAAGGTTCGCGACGCACGTACATCAGCAGGTTGGGCTCTGATCTTCATCGCCATCCTTTACACTACTGCACCAGCGGTATCAGCGATGGCTCGTCTCAACCTAATGAATACGGTAAATCCAGCTCCGGGTCAGCACCTAGCGTATGACGAGCGTCCTGCGTGGTTCAAAAACTGGGAAACAACTGGACTACTCGGTTTTGACGATAAAAATGGCGATGGCAATATCCAATACACTTCAGATGCGTCCACCAACGAACTGCGCGTTGATAACGACATCATGGTATTGGCTAACCCAGAGATCGCTAAACTACCAAACTGGGTGATTGCACTTGTGGCAGCAGGTGGTCTTGCAGCTGCACTATCTACCGCAGCAGGTTTACTACTCGCCATTTCTTCAGCTATTTCCCATGACTTAATCAAAGGGGTTATCAATCCGAACATATCCGAGAAAAAAGAGCTACTTGCTAGTCGAATATCAATGGCAGTAGCGATAGCAGCCGCAGGCTATCTCGGTTTAAATCCGCCTGGATTTGCCGCAGGTACGGTAGCACTCGCCTTTGGTCTTGCCGCTTCATCCATCTTCCCTGCATTGATGATGGGCATCTTCAGCAAGAGCATCAACAAAGAAGGCGCAATCGCCGGTATGATTGCGGGTATCAGTATTACGCTGTTCTACGTATTCCAACACAAAGGCATCCTTTTCGTTGCTGATTGGAAATATCTAGAAAGCTGGGGAACAAACTGGTTCCTGGGTATTGAGCCAAACGCGTTTGGTGCTATTGGCGCACTATTTAACTTCATCGTCGCATTCGCTGTATCCAAAGTAACAGCAGAAACGCCACAAGAAGTAAAAGACCTAGTCGAACACGTTCGCGTGCCAGTAGGTGCTGGTAGTGCAGTGGATCACTAAAAACTAATCAAAACCACAAAAGCCCCGTTTGGAACCAGCCGTCCGGGGCTTTTTTATTCTCACTTTTCAGTTACCATATTCGCAGTATGTCGTTGCAAGGAAGCCAAGATGTTCAAAAACAAGCACTTTATTCTCGCTCTACTGATTGCGCCAGTTCTCTCTTTGATCGCTTACTTCGGTACCGATATGGCCCTCAGCGAGAAGCCCCACGCGGCGCAAGAAGGGGAAACTTACAAACTCGCGAGTAAGTCTAATTGTCGTTACACCAGTGGTCTGTGTGATATGGAAAATGGCGATTTTAAAGTGAAATTTCGCTCGGAAAAACTCACTAAAAATAACTTAGAATTATCACTCAACGCCGCTTACCCACTCGAAGGTGTTAAAGTTTCTATTGTGAGTGACAAAGAGAAAAACGCTCAACCGATTGATATGAAGCCCGCCGATCAAGCAGGCCAAAGCTGGTACATCACCTTACCAAAGCCTGCATCTGCAGAAAGCTGGTTAAGAGTCGTCATTCAATCAGGCGGTACACTGTATTATGGTGAAACACAAACCGCATTTGTGAAGTACGAAACCTTATTTACTGAATAACGGTGACAAGCTAATTCACCGGTATTCAAACGACAGTGACTTAGTTTCACTCAGCATAAATGAATTCCTACTCAGCCGACGCCTTTGCGTCGGCTTTTGTTTCCGTAAGTCTTTCTTCAACAACCTCTTACTCTAAAAAGGGTTGCCAACTCACAAGTTAATTGATAATAATTATCATTACATTTAATGAGAGGTGGTTATGGACAACAAACGGGACATCTTTAACGCATTTTTTAAAGCCCAAGATAGATTCCTTCTCGCCGCACCACATGGCTTTGAGCCAGACGTGATTCATGACTATATTCATTGGGGAATGGTGTTGTCTTCTTGTTATGAACACGATGCCGATGAAGAAAATCTATTGTTGTGTGAGCTGTTTTTACGTCAGGTTTATTTCCATTTACTAGACGCAATTCAAGACTCAACTCGCAGTCGTATCTTCCGTCGTGTCTGTCTCGATTCTATCCATACGCCATTATTCTGTCTCAAACGCTATTACTACCAGTTTGAACAAGGCGACGTGAAATTTCTCGCACTACAACAACAATTACGCCTGATTCAAATCTCACTTGATTAACCAAAAGGATCCCTACCATGAGCACCGAATTCCGCATAGAAACTGACAGTATGGGCGAAGTTACTGTCCCTGCAGATGCTCTCTACCAAGCCCAGACTCAACGCGCCGTCGATAACTTCTCATTCAGTCAACATAAAATGCCATCTGGTTTTATCAAAGCGTTAGCACACATCAAGCAGACTGCGGCACTCACCAACGCACAGCTAGGGCTGCTTGAAGGAGATATTGCCAACGCGATTGCTGACGCAGCTCAAGCAATTATCGAAGGCAATCATATTGAGCAATTCCCAATTGACGTGTTCCAAACAGGATCAGGCACTAGCTCAAATATGAATGCGAATGAAGTAATTGCAACACTGGCCTCCCAGCATCTAGGCGGCACTGTCAGCCCTAATGATCACGTCAACATGGGACAAAGCAGCAACGATGTGGTACCGACGGCCATTCAAGTTAGCGCAGCATTAGCCATTGAAAAACAGCTCTTCCCGGCCCTGTCACACCTAAGCCAAACACTAGAGTCTAAGCAACAAGCATTGAAAGATGTTGTAAAAACCGGTCGCACCCACTTAATGGATGCGATGCCAATTACCTTTGCTCAAGAACTTGGCGGTTGGCAGTTCCAAATCGAGCATGCAAAACAAGCGATTGAACAAACACTTCCTGCTGTAAAAGCCTTAGCCCAAGGTGGTACGGCGGTTGGAACGGGGATCAATGCCGATCCACGCTTTGCAGACTTATTCGCTAGCAACCTAACCCAGTCAACTCGTATTCAGTTCACGGCCAGTGATAACTTCTTTTTCAATTTAAGCAGTCAAGATGCGATCGTCGCTCTGTCGGGACAGCTCAAAACAGCAGCAGTTGCGATCATGAAGATCGCAAACGATCTTCGTTGGATGAATTCAGGCCCATTGGCTGGTTTAGGTGAGATAGAATTACAAGGCTTGCAACCGGGTTCTTCCATCATGCCTGGCAAAGTAAATCCTGTGATCCCAGAAGCCGCAGCGATGGCATCAGCGCAAGTCATTGGTAATGACACCACCATTACCGTCGCAGGCCAAGCGGGCAACTTCCAGCTTAACGTCATGTTGCCAGTTATTGCTCATAACGTATTGGAGAGCATCGAGTTACTCTCTAACAGCGCAACCGCTTTAGCTGACAAAGCCATTGCGACGTTTGAAGTTCGCCAAGATAACTTGGATGTAGCACTCGCCAAAAACCCAATTTTGGTCACGGCTCTCAACCCGGTCATTGGTTACCTAAAAGCGGCAGAAGTCGCGAAAAAAGCCTACAAACAGGGGCGCGCGATTATTGATGTCGCGGAAGAAGAAACTGATTTGGATAGAGCCACACTAGAGCGATTGCTTAATCCAGCCAAACTGACCCAAGGCGGCGTCGCAGAATAAACGGCAAACTCAGCCTATCAACTAAGATTACAAACATCGAGACCTCCATTCGGAGGTCTCTTTTATAGCGATTTTTCAAACACTCCAATCCTAAGCGACTCGATTGAGCACCGAACGCAACTTAAGCGGCTTAACTGGCTTAGCAATAAAGCTGAACCCATTTGCTTTGATGCCATCAAGCATATCATCGGTACGATCTGCACTGATGATGACGCCTTCAAAGCTGTGGCCTAATCTCAGGCGGCATTGCTGTAGCACTTCTAAACCAGTACGACCATCATCAAGTCGGTAATCGGAGAAAATTACATCCGGAATCCAACCATCCTCAAGCGCTTGTAGACTTTCAACTAAATCAATCGCAACTCGTGTATCGCAACCCCATCGGGAAAGTAAGTTTTCCATGCCGACTAGAATGTCAGGCTCATTATCGACACATAGGATTCTCAGATGACCAAGTTCAGATTGCTTATTCATCGCCACGTGAACTGGATGAGGCTGAACATGATCAGCTTTATCTAGGGTGATGGAAAAAACACTGCCTTTTCCAACCCAAGAGCGCATCGAAATTTCATGCCCAAGTACCTGAGCAATTCCTTTCGAAATCGCCAAACCAAGTCCGAGACCTTGGTCGGAACGAACTTGAGTTCCGCGATTAAACTCTTCAAAAATCTCTTGCTGCTTCTCTTCTTCAATCCCCACTCCATTATCCCATACATCAATACGCACTCGCCCTTTCACGCGGCGAACACCGAGTGCGACTTTGCCATTCGGGTTATAACGAAACGCATTGGTCAGGAAGTTTTGCACCACACGGCGCAGCAGTTTGGGATCCGACTTAACCATGAGTGAGGACGGAATCATGGTGAACTCTATACCTTGCTGTTTGGCTAACGCACTAAACTCAGCATTCAAATTCGATAACACATCATTTAACGCAAAGCCATGCACGTTGACTTCCAACTTGCCCGATTCCAAACGCGAGATATCCAGCAAATCTCCAATTAAGTCTTCGGCAGCCTCTAAAGCACTTTCAATGTGTGCTGACAGCTTTTTGGCTTCGCTGTCTTTGGCGACTTCCGATAGTGAAGATGCGAATAGACGCGCCGCGTTGAGCGGTTGCATCAAGTCATGGCTTACTGCCGCCAAGAACCGTGATTTGGACTTCGATTCCAAATCAGAGCGCTGCGTCGCTTCCACCAGCTGCTTGTTGAGTTGTTCTAATTCTCGAGTCCGCAGACGTACCCTTTCTTCCAATGTCTCGTTGGCGTCTTTCAGTGCTTGCTCTGCATCACGGAATACGGTGATGTCGGTAAAGCTCATCACAAAGCCACCACCTGGCATTGGGTTACCTTGCACCTCTATCACGCGACCATCGGGACGAACCCGAGAAGAGGTGTGCCGAGTCCCTTGCTCAAGGTGATAAACACGGCGACGAACGTGGTCATCAGGGTCACCAGGGCCACACAACCCCTGCTCTGCATTGTGCCGAATCACATCCGCAATCGGTCGACCTACTTGAATCAGGCCTGGCGGAAATTCAAAGAGTTCTAAATAGCGTTGGTTCCACGCTACCAAGCGTAGTTGCTTATCGACGACCGCAATACCTTGTCCAATATGCTCAATCGCGCCTTGGAGTAAACCCCGACTAAAATCGTACAGTTCAGAGGCTTCATCGACGATAGTCGCCACCTCTTCAAGCTGCATGTTTCTTCCTTGCAGAGCGGAAGTAAGTACTAACTTAGCAGAAGATGCTCCAAATACCCCTGCTAGCACACGCTCCGTATGCCGAATCAGAGAAGATGGCGCTTGTTGATTCGGCATCAACTCTTCTCGTTGCTGGCTCCAGTAGGCTTGAAACGCCGCTTTAACTCGCGTTCGTCCTACAAATCTGGATGCTAGCATTTCCAGTTCTGCAACCGTAACGCGGCTCTGGTACAGACTCATATTTTCGCTTTCAGGCAACGGTGTACCAACGAATGATGCCGATTGTAAGCGCTCACTTAGGCTTGGTCGGGTAGCCATAGAAACCACAACAAAACACACTGCATTAGCGACCACGCTGAGGATCATCCCCCAATCTGAAATCGCGATATCAAAGCTAGCCAATACCTCTGGTGGCGTAATCAACCAGATCAGGAAGTTATTACTGGCGTCTCCGGCAAGCATGTCTGTTTGGCTCATTAACGTAATCAACCAGGTAGCAAAACCCACCGCGAGGCCAACATACACACCTTTCTTATTCCCTTGACGCCAATACATACCGCCAACCAGCGCAGGAGCGAATTGCGTGATAGCCGCGAACGATAGAAAGCCGATAGCAGAAAGTGAATGAATGGTGTCCAACGCTTGATAGAAACACCACGCGCCAATCAACAAAACTAAAATCAAACCACGGCGGATCCGCAGTAATAATTCAGAAAAATGGTGATGGTTACGCTGCGTCAGTCGCATGCGACGCAATAGCAATGGCATAACCAAGTCATTCGAGACCATGATCGCTAAGGCAATCGTCGATACGATAACCATGCCACTTGCCGCTGAAGTACCGCCTAGAAACGCAAGCAAGGCGATTTCACTCGCCCCTACCGACATCGGCACACTGATGACATAAGTATCAGGCGAAGCGCCACTCAAGAGACCTTGCCCTACCCATGCAATAGGTAAGACAAAAATCCCCATTAAGATCAGATAAATGGGGAACAACCAACGCGCCACGTGCAAATCTTGAGCACGTTCATTTTCCACCACCATCGTATGGAATTGTCGCGGAAGGCAAACGATCGCCAGCATCGTGAGTACAGTATGAATCAATATAGTCGGGATATTTGGTGACTGATACGTCTGTGCGGCAACATCTATTAAGCTCAAACTCTCGGTGTTCATCGCCAACCAAACAATGAAGACACCAACCACTAAAAAAGCCAGCAGTTTGATAATGGATTCGAAGGCAATTGCCATCATCATCCCACGATGGTGTTCCGTGTTATCAATGTGGCGGGTACCGAATAGCATCGTAAAAATCGCCAATGCGACCACAACAAACCACGACACGCTATCGTTTTGATAACCAAAATCAGTAGCCAGCTCTGGTGCAATGATTTCAAGCCCCATAGTGATACCACGCAGCTGTAAAGCGATGTACGGCAAAATTCCCGCAACCGCTATGAGCGTAACAACCACGGCCAAACCTTGGGATTTACCGTAGCGTGCTCCGATAAAGTCAGCAATCGACGTGATGTGTTCCCGTTTAGCAATCAAAATAAGCCGAGCTAAAACGCGCCATCCGATGGTAAACACTAAAATGGGGGCGATATAGATGGGCAAGAAAGACCAAGGATTACTGCTGGCTTGCCCGACCGTGCCGTAGAAGGTCCACGATGTACAGTACACCGCAATGGAAAGGCTATAAATCCAAGGCCGCCAGCGCGCTAGCCACCTTTTCTGAATGTCGCCGTACCACGCGATGATAAATAAAGCTCCCAAATACGCTAAAGAAACGGGAACCACCAGCCATCCTTGCATCCGATATCCTTTCTTGCCTTTCTTGCTACTTTTAAAGCAAGAGAATAAAAAAACCTCTCCATGAGGGAGAGGTTTCATTTAACACTGCTTTGATAACGGAGACAAAGCTTAGTTTTTAACCTTTGTTACATAAGTCTAATTCTGTGTTTCAAGTGGCTTGTCTGATACATCAACCACCTGATGTGGGTCTTGCGAATCAAGCTTGATGAACAGAGCCAATAACCCCATCGCGGCCATGCCCCAGAACACAAGCGGTCCCCAGTGCTCATAACCCCAGCCACTCAATACGGTCATTAACGCGATAAATGCGCCCAACGGAATCGCGTTATACAACGCTTGCAACGCTACGATCTTATTTTCTTCGGAGTTTTGGATATATTGGATCGCGGCAATGTGTGCGGTAGCGAAAGTCACACCATGCAATAGTTGAACAATCACCAAAGCAATAATTGATGTTGTCGACGCCGTAATACCCCAACGCATCATTACACCAACGGCAGCAGCAATAAACAGCGCGCGTATTGACCAACCTACGAATAAGCGCTTACTCAGTGCAAACACTGCCACTTCTGCGGCCACTCCTAAGCTCCACAAGTAGCCAATGACATCTTCCGAGTGACCAGCGGCCTTCCAGTGAATCGCACTAAAGCCGTAGTAAGCCGCATGACTGCCCTGAATTAGTGACACCAACACTAAGAATTTTAGTATCGGCTTGTCGGTCAAAAGAGCGGTCAGCTTTGGACGTTCTGCGCTTTGCCCACCGTGCGTTACAGGCATTGGGTTAGTCGGTCGCATAGCAAACAGCAACGAGATAAACACGCCGAACATCGCAGTGTACAAGATCATATCGGAGCCAAATTCAGCCACCAGGTAGCCCACTGCCGTCGAGCCTGCGATAAAGGCGATCGAACCCCATAGCCGCGTGCGGCCATAATCGAGCATTTTCAGGCGAGCGTAGTAATTTGCCATCGCGTCCGACAACGGAATAATCGGTCCACAACAAAGATTGAACAACACTGTCGCTAGTGCCATTAACCAAAAGCTACCACCCGTAAAAAAGTGAAATCCAACAAAAAGGAGGGCAGCGAAACTCAACCAACGTAAAGCAGGCATAAGATGTTCGACTTTGTGTACTCGTGGGGTGATCACGATATTGGCAACACAACGTGTCGCAAGGCCTAACCCGACCAGCAAACCGATATCTGTCGAAGATACGCCCTGATCCTTAAACCAAAGTGACCAAAATGGCAGATACACGCCATACGCAAAGAAGAATCCGAGAAAGTACTGGGAAATCCAGCCATACGGAGAAGGTTTCAACATTACTAATATCCTAAAACGGGAACACCAACGTTCGAGCCGGGAATTATGGATCGCCATGCGTATTATAAAAAGGGAAGAATAAGAAACTTATCGTTTCCTCGATGGAATACTAACTTTGCGACATTTGGCATCTTCAAACGAAAACATCGTAATTTAGACCAAAGTCGTCTGGCTTCCGGTAAGAAATTTGTCAGACTTAGAGAGTGTTCCTTCCATCATTATTGGGTGTTCTCATGCCTGACAAATTTAACATGCAATCTCCACCGTTCGATCGCTTAACTGAAGCACAACAATCGCGACTGCGATCGTCTCTGGACGTCGCCTACTATCGAGCTCGAGATGTTATTTTATCCTGCGGACAGAAGAACCCCCACTTACATATTCTGATCAAAGGCGCGGTAGAAGAGCGCTCCAACGATCAACAGGAAGTGTTCGCACATTATGCCAACGACGATATGTTCGATGTACGCTCGTTACTTGAAGACAAGGTACGTCATCACTACATCGCGCTTGAGGACACGCTCTCTTACCTACTGCCGAAAGAAGTTTTCCTTGCCCTTTACAACGAAAATGGCCAGTTTGCAGCCTATTTCGATAACAATTTATCGAAACGGCAAGAGCTCATCGAAGCGGCCCATCAACAGCAAAACTTAGCGGAGTTTATTCTCACTAAAGTTGACCGCAGCATTTATCACCCACCGATGATCCTTGAACCAAATACACCAATTAACGAGGTAACACGTTCCTTAAAAGAAAATGGGATTGACGCTGCATTGGTTCAACTCCATGGCGATGATCCACGATTGGAAAAATGGCCATCAGCCCACCCGTACGCAATAGTGACTCGTACTAATATGCTGCATTCTGTGATGATAGATGGTTGCGCGCTCGACACACCAGTGGGTGAGATCGCGAGCTTTCCTGTTTATCACGTTGATGATGGTGACTTTCTATTCAACGCCATGATCACAATGACCAGAAATAGAATGAAACGCCTCATGGTATGTGAAGGCAACCGAGCCGTCGGCATGCTGGATATGACCCAAATTCTCAGCGCGTTCTCAACCCACTCTCACGTGTTAACGCTCAGTATTGCTCGAGCAAGCAGCGTGGAAGAGCTCGCTTTGGCCTCAAACCGCCAACGTCAATTGGTCGAGAGCTTATTGAAAAACGGCATCCGCACTCGCTTCATCATGGAGCTTATCTCAGCCGTAAACGAACAAATTATCGAGAAAGCGTTCGAGTTAGTGATACCACCAGCCTTGCACGACCATTGTTGCTTGATCGTACTCGGCTCTGAAGGCCGAGGAGAGCAAATTCTCAAAACCGATCAAGACAATGCCCTGATTATTCAAGATGGTTTGGAATGGCCTCATTGCGAACAAGTGATGCAATCCTTCACACACACCCTACAACAGCTCGGTTATCCACTTTGCCCTGGTAAAGTGATGGTTAACAACCCGAAATGGGTCAAAACACAGCAAGAATGGATAAGTACCCTAAACCACTGGATAGCTAAAGCCGAACCAGAACAAATCATGGACTTAGCTATTTTCAGTGACGCCCATGCTGTTGCTGGGAATTGCGAGCTGCTGGCTCCAATTGCGGCGCATCTTCGTGACACAATGAAAGATCGCATGTTGATATTGTCTGACTTTACTCGCCCTGCCTTGCAGTTTTCGGTGCCCCTAACTCTATTTGGCAACGTAAAAAGTGCTAAAGACGGATTGGACATTAAACGCGGCGGTATTTTCCCAATTGTACACGGCATTCGCACCTTGTCTTTGGAATATGCCATTGAGGAGAAGAACACGTTTGAGCGCATTGAAGCTCTGAGAAATAAGCGCATCTTAGAATCCGAAACGGCAGATAATCTCAACGAAGCACTGAAATTGTTCTTTAAACTTCGCCTTAATCAGCAACTCAAAAAGCAAGAAGCGTTGAATAACATTGATATTAAACAACTGGATAGAACTGAGCGTGATTTGCTTCGCCACAGCTTACATGTGGTGAAGAAATTTAAGCAATTTTTAGGCTTCCATTATCAAATTCGTGATTAACCCTGATTTTCATAAATCACAGAGGCGTAAGCAATGAACTGGTTACAACGCAAATACTGGCATTACAAATTGAAAGGCTCGCCTTATCAGTCGCTGTTTTGCACGCCAGATAAAACAGAATACGTCTCTCTTGACTGCGAAACCACCAGCCTTGACCCAAATCGCGCCGAGCTGGTGACTATTGCAGCCACCAAGATCATCGACAACCGCATCATCACCAGTCAACCATTTGAAGTCCGCTTACGCGCGCCGCAATCGCTCGACTCTGGCTCGGTCAAGATCCATCGAATTCGCCACCAAGACTTAGTCGATGGCATCAGTGAAAAAGAGGCGCTGCTCGAGCTGCTCGACTTTATCGGCAACCGACCACTTGTGGGCTATCACATTCGTTACGATAAAAAGATCTTAGACCTTGCTTGTCTGAGGCAACTTGGCTTCCCACTTCCTAACCCACTCATCGAGGTCAGTCAGATTTATCACGATAAGTTGGAACGACATTTGCCGAATGCCTATTTCGACTTAAGTCTGGATGCCATTTGTAAACACCTCGAACTTCCTATCCAAGACAAACACGACGCCTTGCAAGACGCGATTTCTGCCGCTTTGGTCTTTGTCCGCTTAACGAAAGGCGATTTACCCAACCTAACCGCACCGTATACATAAAAATCAGTTGACCTAGCTCCCAGAAATACTTTTGTTTCAGCGATTTCCCGGCGCTTCTATCACTCTCATCCTAAAGTCTAATTGTGGAAATACGCGCGGTGACTGACAGTTATAAGCACAACGTCGTCATTACCACGACCAAGTTATTTAGAACCAAAAAACAGCCCTACAAAAATATATTCAAAATCTTATCTAGATTGGTGTAAGGCCGAGAAATAAGGCACAAGGAGAGAAGCCATGAGCGAAGCCCACGTTTATCCGGTAAAAGAAAATATTAAAACTCATACACACGCGGATAATGATACTTACTTAGCCATGTATCAGCAGTCGGTAACCGATCCAGAGGGCTTCTGGAACGAACACGGCAAAATCGTTGATTGGATCAAACCTTTCACCAAAGTAAAAAGCACTTCTTTCGACACTGGCCATGTTGATATTCGCTGGTTTGAAGATGGCACACTGAACGTCTCGGCTAACTGTATTGACCGTCATCTTGCAGAACACGGGGATGACGTCGCCATCATTTGGGAAGGCGATGATCCAGCCGACGACAAAACACTCACTTTCAACGAACTGCACAAAGAAGTGTGTAAATTCTCCAACGCATTGAAAGAGCAAGGCGTACGCAAGGGCGACGTGGTGTGTCTATACATGCCAATGGTGCCAGAAGCTGCAGTGGCTATGCTCGCTTGTACCCGTATTGGTGCGGTTCACACCGTAGTATTTGGCGGTTTCTCACCAGAAGCGCTATCCGGCCGTATCATCGACTCTGACGCTAAAGTCGTGATCACCGCAGACGAAGGCGTACGTGGCGGACGCGCTGTTCCACTGAAAAAGAACGTGGATGAAGCACTAACCAACCCAGACGTAAAAACCATCAATAAAGTCGTCGTGCTTAAACGTACAGGTGGTGATGTTGAATGGCATGAACACCGTGATGTTTGGTGGCACGAAGCAACAGCCAACGTTTCTGACGTTTGCCCACCAGAAGAGATGAAAGCCGAAGACCCGCTGTTCATCCTCTACACATCTGGCTCGACAGGTAAACCTAAAGGCGTACTACATACTACAGGCGGTTACCTCGTCTACGCGGCAATGACCTTTAAATATGTCTTCGATTATCAACCAGGTGAAACCTTCTGGTGTACCGCGGATGTGGGCTGGATTACAGGCCATACTTACCTAATTTATGGTCCACTAGCGAACGGGGCCAAAACCATTCTGTTTGAAGGTGTTCCAAACTACCCAAGCACGGCTCGTATGAGTGAAGTGGTGGATAAGCACCAAGTGAACATTCTCTACACTGCGCCAACCGCTATTCGTGCACTAATGGCAAAAGGTAACGAAGCGGTAGCAGGGACATCACGTTCAAGCTTACGTGTAATGGGTTCAGTAGGTGAGCCTATCAACCCTGAAGCGTGGGAGTGGTACTACAAAACGATTGGTAACGAGAGCTCGCCTATCGTTGATACTTGGTGGCAAACAGAGACCGGCGGTATCTTAATTGCACCACTACCAGGCGCAACAGACTTAAAACCAGGCTCAGCAACTCGACCATTCTTCGGAGTCCAACCTGCACTGGTTGATAACATGGGCAACATCATTGAAGAAACCACAGCAGAAGGTAACTTGGTGATCCTTGATTCATGGCCAGGTCAGATGCGTACTGTTTATGGCGACCACGAACGCTTTGAACAGACCTACTTCTCAACTTTCAAGGGAATGTACTTTACTAGTGATGGTGCTCGTCGTGACGAAGACGGCTACTACTGGATCACTGGCCGTGTTGATGACGTACTAAACGTGTCGGGTCACCGTATGGGTACCGCTGAAATTGAATCAGCGCTAGTGGCGCACCACAAGATTGCAGAAGCGGCGATTGTTGGTATTCCACATGACATCAAAGGCCAAGCTATCTACGCTTACATTACATTGAACGATGGTGAATTCCCGTCAGCAGAGCTACACAAAGAAGTGAAAGATTGGGTGCGTAAAGAAATTGGTCCAATTGCAACACCAGATGTACTGCACTGGACGGATTCCTTACCGAAGACTCGTTCTGGTAAGATCATGCGTCGAATCCTGCGTAAAATTGCAACGGGTGATACCAGCAACCTCGGAGACACATCAACGCTTGCCGATCCGAGCGTTGTAGATAAACTTATCGCAGAGAAAGCAGAATTGGCATAAATTCAACCAACTGTTTTAAAAGCACTTTAAAAACCGCCATCACTCATGGCGGTTTTTTGCTTTAGTGCACAAATTGGCCACACAAAAAATATGGCAATTATGTTGTTTTTGTTAACTTGGTTACAGAAACGAGAGTGGCTATTAGGAGATTAGACCAGTAAATTGCTGCTAATTGCTATGAATTAGCTATAATCTTGGTCGATTTTTTAAAATTTGCTCGGTTTTAACAAAAAAATCGTGCTGAACTATCGTATATTTGGGAATATAAACGTTCCACTCACGATAAGGGAAGATAGCAACACAATGTCTGCAAAGTCACGGATTCTTGTTCTAAACGGACCAAATCTTAATCTATTGGGTCTGCGCGAACCGACACACTATGGTCACAGTACCTTAGCTCAAGTTGTGGATACTCTTACAGAGCAAGCCCATAACGCTGGGGTAGAACTGGAACACCTACAATCAAATCGTGAGTACGAACTGATTGAAGCCATTCACGCTGCCTATGGCAAGATTGACTTCATCATCATCAATCCAGCGGCTTTCACTCATACTAGTGTGGCGCTGCGAGATGCATTACTTGGCGTCGCCATCCCATTTATTGAGGTGCACTTATCAAATGTGCACGCACGTGAACCATTCCGTCATCACTCTTACCTGTCAGATAAAGCAGAGGGTGTGATTTGCGGTTTAGGCGCACAAGGTTATGAATTTGCTCTGTCTGCAGCGATCAATAAGCTACAGGCAAAGTAACCCTAACACTCTGCAACCCTACGAGGGTTGTCTTAATCACAAGATAAAAGAGAAAGAAAAGATGGATATTCGTAAAATCAAGAAGCTAATTGAGTTAGTTGAAGAGTCTGGCATTGCTGAGCTAGAGATCTCTGAAGGTGAAGAGTCAGTGCGCATCAGCCGTCATGGCACTGCAGCCCCTCAAGCACCAATTCACTACGCAGCAGCTCCAGCGGCGGCACCTGCTCCAGTAGCAGCGGCACCAGTAGCGGAAGCGCCAGCAGCAGAAGCTCCAGCAGCAACACCTGCAGGTCACCAAGTTCTTTCTCCAATGGTTGGTACTTTCTACCGCTCTCCAAGCCCAGACTCTAAAGCATTCGTAGAAGTGGGTCAGAAAGTAAATGCTGGCGATACTCTATGTATTGTTGAAGCAATGAAAATGATGAACCAAATCGAAGCGGACAAATCTGGCGTTGTTACAGCAATCCTAGCTGAAGACGGCCAACCAGTTGAATTCGACCAACCTCTTGTTGTAATCGAATAAGCGGGGCTTGCCTTATGCTAGACAAAGTAGTCATCGCGAACCGAGGTGAAATTGCACTTCGTATTCTTCGCGCTTGTAAAGAATTAGGTATTAAGACCGTCGCTGTTCACTCGACAGCTGACCGCGATCTTAAGCACGTACTGCTCGCAGACGAAACCGTATGTATCGGCCCTGCTCGTGGTATCGACAGCTACCTAAACATTCCACGCATCATTTCTGCAGCAGAAGTGACTGGTGCTGTTGCTATCCACCCAGGTTACGGCTTCCTGTCTGAGAACGCAGACTTCGCAGAGCAAGTTGAGCGCAGTGGTTTCATCTTCGTTGGTCCAAAGGCAGACACTATCCGCCTAATGGGCGATAAAGTATCTGCTATCAATGCAATGAAGAAAGCAGGCGTTCCTTGTGTACCGGGTTCTGACGGCCCTCTAGACAATGACGAAGAGAAAAACAAAGCATTTGCTAAGCGCATTGGTTACCCAGTAATCATCAAAGCATCTGGCGGCGGCGGCGGTCGTGGTATGCGTGTTGTTCGAGCAGAGAAAGACCTTATCCAAGCCATTGCAATGACACGTGCTGAAGCAAAAGCGGCGTTCAACAATGACATGGTTTACATGGAGAAATTCCTAGAAAACCCTCGTCACGTTGAAGTTCAGGTTATTGCTGACGGTCAAGGCGGCGCAATCCACCTTGGTGAGCGTGACTGTTCAATGCAACGCCGTCACCAAAAAGTAGTGGAAGAAGCTCCAGCACCTGGTATCACCGAAGAAATGCGTAAGTACATCGGTGAACGCTGTACTCGTGCATGTATCGAGATCGGTTACCGCGGCGCAGGTACGTTTGAATTCCTATACGAGAACGGTGAGTTCTACTTCATCGAAATGAACACTCGTATTCAGGTAGAGCACCCAGTAACAGAGATGGTTACTGGCATCGACCTAATCAAAGAACAGCTTCGTGTTGCAGCGGGTCAGCCTCTGTCATTCACTCAAGATGATATTAAGATCCGTGGCCATGCGATTGAGTGTCGTATCAACGCAGAAGACCCTGAGCGCTTCCTACCATCTCCGGGTAAGATCGAGCGTTTCCACGCTCCTGGCGGTATGGGTGTACGTTGGGAATCTCATATCTACACAGGCTACACAGTACCACCTCATTACGATTCAATGATTGGTAAACTGATCACTTACGGTGAGAACCGTGATGTAGCGATTGCACGTATGAAAAACGCACTGGGTGAGATGATCATCGAAGGCATCAAAACTAACGTGCCACTGCAATTCTCCATTATGAATGACGAAAACTTCCAACACGGTGGTGCAAACATCCACTACCTAGAGAAGAAGCTTGGCTTACAATAAGCCTAAGCAAACGTCTTAAAAAATGCCCACTCCCGTGGGCATTTTTGTTTTATATGTACGCAAAGGGCTCAACATATAAATCGGCTTATTTGGGTATATACTCAAACAAATCGTAGAGTTCTGGTAAACTCTGCGCCACTTCATTCACTTTAAGAGCAAAAACCAATGCCTTGGATTCAAATCAAACTCAACGCGACCAATGAAAACGCTGAGCAAATCGGCGATATGCTAATGGAAGAGACTGGCGCGCTGTCTGTTACATTCTTAGACGCGCAGGATACACCTGTATTCGAACCTCTACCTGGCGAAACTCGCTTATGGGGCGATACTGATATTCTGGCACTGTATGATGCAGAAGCAGACACTAACTTCATCATCGACCAAATTAAAGCGAGCAATATGCTGGCTGACAATTTTGCTTACAAAGTAGAACAGCTTGAAGATAAAGACTGGGAACGCGAATGGATGGAAAACTTCCACCCAATGAAATTTGGTGAACGCCTATGGATTTGCCCAAGCTGGCGCGACATTCCAGATCCTGACGCTGTTAATGTTATGTTGGATCCAGGCCTTGCATTCGGTACGGGTACTCACCCTACAACAGCACTTTGTCTTGAGTGGCTAGAAAGCATGGACTTAAGCGGTAAGACCGTTATCGACTTCGGTTGTGGCTCAGGTATTCTTGCGATCGCAGCGATCAAACTGGGCGCTGAAAAAGTGATAGGGATCGACATTGATCCTCAAGCCCTGCTTGCTTCAAAAGACAATGCTGAGCGTAATGGCGTTGCAGACAAACTAGAAGTTTACTTACCGCAAAATCAACCAGAAGGTCTCGTCGCTGACGTCGTTGTGGCCAACATCCTTGCGGGACCTTTACGTGAACTTGCACCTATCATCAAAGGACTAGTTAAGCCAAATGGCGACCTCGCTATGTCCGGCGTATTAGACACTCAAGCTGAAGATGTTGCGAACTATTACCGTGACGAGCTTCACATTGACCCGATTGTTGAGCAAAGTGAATGGTGTCGCATCTCTGGTCGTAAGCAAGGCTAGACAAGGTTTTCAGAGCTAATTGTTTGAAATTCATACAATTTACAAAAACAATTTGTAAATGCTCAAATATTAGTCTTTTCACGCAGTGAAAAAATGCGTAAAATGCGCGCCCTTGCTGGTACAGAACTGTGATGACGTTTTGAAAATCGGAAACTATCAACTTAAGAACAATCTAATCGTAGCCCCTATGGCTGGTGTAACGGATAGACCGTTTCGCGAGTTGTGTCTTCGCTATGGTGCGGGAATGGCCGTCAGTGAAATGATGTCTGCTAACCCAAAACTATGGGGAACGTCAAAGTCGAAACAGCGCATGGTACACGAGGGCGAATCGGGCATTCGCTCTGTACAGATTGCGGGTTCCGATCCACAGCTTATGGCGGACGCAGCTCAATTCAGTGTTGAGAACGGTGCACAAATCATCGACATCAACATGGGCTGCCCGGCAAAAAAAGTGAATAAGAAGCTAGCGGGCTCTGCTCTGCTTCAATACCCAAACATTATCGAAGAGATTTTGAAAGCGGTCGTGAATGCAGTGGACGTTCCTGTAACGTTAAAGACTCGAACTGGCTGGGATACAGACAACAAGAACTGTGTCCAGATCGCTAAATTAGCCGAAAACTGCGGCATACAAGCTCTTGCTCTGCATGGCAGAACGAAAGCATGTATGTACAAAGGTGAGGCCGAATATGACAGCATTAAAGCGGTAAAAGAGGCGATTTCAATTCCGGTTATCGCGAACGGTGATATCGATAGCCCGGAGAAAGCCAAATTTGTACTGGAGTACACCGGTGCGGACGCTTTAATGATTGGACGCCCTGCCCAGGGTCGTCCTTGGATTTTCCAGGAAATCCATCACTATTTGGAAAACGGCACCACAATGGAGGAACTTCCAACTGAGGAAGTGAAAACCATTATGCTTGGTCATGTAAATGCTCTGCATGAGTTTTATGGGGAGTTCTTAGGTCCACGTATCGCGCGCAAGCACGTTGGGTGGTACCTGAAAGAGCATGAACAGGCAAGTGAGTTTCGCCGTACCTTCAACGCGATCGACGCAGCTCCGCTGCAAATTGAGGCGTTAGAAGGTTATTTTGATAACGTTGCATCATAATTAAGAGAAGAGCTAGACCGAATATGTTCGAACAAAATCTGACTTCAGAAGCATTAACAGTAACTACAGTAACGTCACAAGACCAGATTACTCAGAAGCCTTTACGTGACTCTGTTAAAGCGTCTCTTAAAAACTACCTTGCTCAACTAAACGGCCAGGAAGTAACAGAACTATACGAATTAGTTCTAGCTGAAGTTGAACAGCCACTACTAGATACTATCATGCAGTACACTCGCGGTAACCAAACTCGCGCAGCAACTATGATGGGTATCAACCGCGGTACTCTTCGCAAGAAACTTAAGAAATACGGCATGAACTAAGACCG
>NZ_JAWOTA010000036.1:0-38362 GCF_033338635.1 Vibrio sp. Vb1755
TGGTAGTTCAGTTGGTTAGAATACCGGCCTGTCACGCCGGGGGTCGCGGGTTCGAGTCCCGTCCACTCCGCCACTTAATATCGACAACCTCGCTTATGCGAGGTTTTGTCAAATCTAGAATATGAAAATTCTATAGGGGTGTAGCTCCAATTGGCAGAGCAGCGGATTCCAAATCCGCGTGTTGGGAGTTCGAATCTCTCCACCCCTGCCACATATCAGGCTCTGACTTAGGTCAGAGCCTTTTTTGTATCTGGTTTCTTCTCATTATTACAGCTTATTTCTACTCTTATCCCGTAAGTATGGCTTTCTGCTGTACTTTGGCAGCATTTAATCTACTGAACGAACGAAACTACAGTTAGCTGTAATGATCAGTGGCCCGAAATTTTAATAATAAAGGGGAATCACTATTTATATTTAGTTACACTCAACCGATCTGGATTAATGAGTAACTATGTATGGATATATCTCGTCGACGCTTTCTTCAATCATCCTTAGCAATCTCCGCGCTTACCGTTCTACCTGCATGTTCTCTATCTAGGAGCACTAATAAGCAGGGACAATATATATACGATATCACTGCAGAACCTTCTACTGCAGAATTGGTCCCTGGGTTTAACACAGACGTACTCGCATTTAATGGTTCGATTCCAGCGCCTGTGATTCGTTGTCGCCAAGGCGAGAAAGTTATAATTCGGTTTACTAACAAGCTTTCAGAGCCGACTACAATCCACTGGCATGGCTTGCGAATCCCTATTGAAATGGATGGTGTCCCTTTCTTGAGCCAGCAGCCTATCATGCCAGGTGAAACATTCGTTTATGAATTTACACCACCAGATGCGGGCACATTTTGGTATCACCCACATATGAATAGTGTGAAGCAGCTTGGTATGGGCTTAGTCGGGCTAATTGTCGTTGAAGAGGCAGAGCCGGTTCAGTTTGATGAAGAGCATGAAGTCGTCCTCAAGCATTGGCATTTAGACAAACTAGGTCAGTGGAAGAACCTTATGGTGCCGCGCTTGAGCGCTCGTATGGGGACTCCCGGAGAGTGGAGTAGCGTCAATGGTGTGCATGAACCTGTTTATACGCTGAAGCAGAATGCCACTACGCGATTAAGAATTGCTAATGTCGATAATACCATTACTTACCCGATCGCTATTGAAGGTGCAGAGGCTTGGGTTATTGCTATTGATGGTAATCCTGTTAAAGCGCCTTATAAGCTCACTCAGCACAAAATTGGTCCGGGAATGAGGTTAGATATCGGATTGATTGCTCCGAAGGCTGGAACACGTGTTTATGTGCGTCAAATGAAAGGACGCTTCCCATTCCCTTTGTGCGAGTTTGACGTTGTTGAGTCTGACCTGTCGAACAACCAGAAACTGCCTTTATTACCTCTCAACCCTGTGCCAGCTCTCGATTTGAAAAATGCAGAGCAAATCGATTATGTGTTTGAGTGGGAGGGGGCGATCACTCCTGCTGATCAATCGGGCAAAGCGATCCCCCAATTCTGGCTGATGAACAAACGGGCTTGGGAGGGAATGAGCAAAGATAATATTCCAGCGCCGCTTTCAACATTGGAGATTGGAAAAACCTATATCTTCAACCTAAAGAACGTCACCCAATATCATCATCCTATTCATCTTCATGGACACACATTTACGGTTCTTGAGTTAGATGGCAAAAAACTCGACGAACCGTTTCATACCGATACGGTCTTACTTGGAAAAAACGGCAGTGCGAAAGCGGCATTTGTTGCAGATAACCCAGGGCGTTGGATGTACCATTGTCATGTAATTGAACATATGAAGACGGGTTTGATGGGGTACATTGAAGTAAAGTGACTCCTGTAACTTTTAAAATCTTGATAAGTTTTAAGCGCTATACTTTGCTGAATTCTAAGATTGTATAATCACTATTGCCGTAAATTTGATTACAATGTCGCCATTAACTTTTCTGGGGGAATTATGGGACAACTATCCGTTTTGGGTTTTATTGCATTGGGTGGTGCATTTGGTGCATGTTCTCGTTACTTAATTTCTGAACTTTGTGTCATTTTATTGGGGCGTGGTTTTCCATATGGTACGTTAACCGTTAACGTTGTTGGCTCATTTATGATGGGCTTATTGATAGCAGCTTTCGATAATGAACTTTTGGCAACGGAACCTTGGCGACAAGTGATTGGCTTGGGTTTTTTAGGGGCACTAACGACGTTTTCCACCTTCTCGATGGATAATGTGTTGCTTATGCAGCAGGGCGCTTTCTTTAAGATGGGGTTGAACGTATTGTTGAATGTAGTGTTAAGTATTTCAGCGGCGTGGATAGGCTTTCAATTATTGATGCGCAGCTAGCAAAGTAGTTAAAAATTGAACAGGTCGGCTTGGTTTCACCAAGCCGTTTTTATATACTGACATCACTTGTCGGAGTGCCATAAGGCTGAGACCGTTAATTCGGGATCCGTTGAACCTGATCAGATTAGAATCTGCGAAGGGAACAAGAGAAGATATTCACACCGGAGTTCTTTCTGGTTGACCTATCAAAAGTCGAATGTTGTTACAGGCAAATATCGTAAGCTTTAACTAGCCTTAATTTGACTCCTCTTGTCGCATCTATCCGCCAAGCATTTTTATCCAATTACTTTTTATCTAGTATAACAAAGCAAGGAAAAATGCTATGTCGAGTCGCAAACAAGCGAGACTGGAAGCAAAACAGTTCATTGATACACTCTCGGTACAACCGTACCCCAATTCAAGCAAAGTCTACGTAGAAGGCTCACGTCCAGATATTCGTGTGCCAATGCGTGAGATATCACTCGCTGATAGCCTTATTGGAGGCACAAAAGAAGCGCCTATATTCGAACCTAATGAGCCAGTACGCGTTTACGATACGTCGGGTGTATACACAGATCCAGAGCACACCATAGACCTCTATAGCGGCTTACCTAAGCTGAGAGAAGGGTGGATTGAAGAGCGTGCCGATACTGAGCTACTTGATGAAGTAAGCTCGGTATACACCAAAGAGCGCTTAGAAGATGAAACGCTAGACGATCTTCGTTACGGAAATCTACCACGTATTCGACGTGCCAAAGATGGCCATTGTGTGACTCAATTGCACTATGCTCGCAAAGGTATTATTACCCCAGAAATGGAATATATCGCGCTGCGTGAAAACATGGGGCGTGCCAAGTATCGCGATGAAGTGCTGAATCAACAGCATCCGGGTCAAAGCTTCGGAGCGAACCTACCAAAAGATATTACCGCCGAATTCGTGCGCAAAGAAGTCGCCGAAGGTCGCGCTATTATCCCTTCCAATATTAACCACCCAGAATCCGAACCAATGATCATTGGACGTAACTTTTTGGTCAAAGTGAACGCCAACATCGGTAACTCATCGGTCACTTCTTCGATTGAGGAAGAAGTAGAGAAGCTCGTTTGGGCGACACGTTGGGGTGGAGATACCGTTATGGATCTCTCTACTGGACGTAACATCCACGAAACTCGCGAGTGGATTCTACGTAACAGTCCGGTTCCGATCGGTACCGTACCAATGTATCAAGCGCTTGAGAAAGTGAATGGTGTTGCGGAAAACCTTAACTGGGAAGTGATGCGCGATACCCTGATTGAGCAAGCAGAGCAGGGCGTTGACTACTTTACTATCCATGCCGGTTTACTACTTCGTTATGTGCCAATGACTGCAAAACGCGTTACTGGCATCGTCTCTCGTGGTGGCTCTATCATCGCGAAATGGTGTTTAGCGCATCACCAAGAAAGCTTCTTATATACCCACTTCCGAGAGATCTGTGAAATCTGTGCTAAGTATGATGTCGCACTTTCTCTCGGTGATGGTCTGCGTCCTGGCTCGATGGCCGATGCTAACGACGAAGCGCAATTTGCAGAGCTTCGTACCCTTGGTGAGTTAACCAAGATTGCGTGGGAATACGACGTACAGGTGATTATTGAAGGCCCTGGTCATGTTCCAATGCATATGATCAAAGAGAACATGGAAGAGCAGTTAGAGCACTGTCATGAGGCTCCTTTCTATACCCTTGGTCCATTGACGACAGACGTCGCTCCTGGTTACGACCATATTACTTCAGGCATCGGCGCTGCCATGATTGGTTGGTATGGCTGTGCAATGCTTTGCTACGTAACTCCGAAAGAGCACCTCGGTTTACCAAACAAAGAAGACGTGAAAGTAGGCATGATCACTTACAAGCTTGCTGCGCACGCCGCTGATTTAGCGAAGGGACACCCTGGTGCACAAGTTCGTGATAACGCGCTTTCTAAAGCTCGCTTCGAGTTCCGTTGGGAAGACCAATTCAACTTGTCGCTCGACCCAGATACCGCGCGTGCTTTCCATGATGAAACCTTGCCTCAAGAGTCTGGAAAAGTCGCTCACTTCTGTTCGATGTGCGGACCAAAGTTCTGCTCGATGAAGATTTCGCAAGAGGTTCGAGAATATGCGAAAGACACTGAGCAAGTTGCTGCGGACCAAGCTATCTCGATCAAAATGCTGGATGATCCTCTTGAGGGGATGCGTCAGAAATCGCAAGAATTTAGAGAGTCAGGCTCCGAGCTATACCACCCAGCAGCACATGCCGAGGTAAGTGACTAATGAGCAAAATCCTTATTCCGTCATCATTGATTGAACTGACAGGTTTAGTTCAGCAATGTTTGTTGTTGGCGAAAGAACAGGGTTTTAGCATCGAAGACATTGAGTTGGGTGTGAGCCCAACTCAATCTATTCAGCTTGTTCGCGACCAACAGATTACACATATAACGACTGACCTTATTGGTGGACATAACTTTGAGCCTGAGTGTTCATTTACTCTCTATTACCGTTCTGCTTTGTCGGTAGAAGCGTGTGCTAAGCAACCGTCGAAAGCGATTTATATTGGCATTGCTGATACGCAGGTTTCCGATGAAAAGGAGAAAGTGCTTCAGCTTGATATCTGGCGTCACCCAATCAACGACGAAGTGAGAGCGCTTTCTGTTAAGTCCAAACTCAACGCAATGTTCGATCCCGAACATCACCTTGCTTGGACAGTAACGCTGACAGTACTCGATTTTCCTATCGAAGATGCGTTAACACTTGCTCGAGGAATGCTAACTCAACAAGCGAATGTTTCACGTGAAACACTGTTGAATGACAACCTTGACGAGGGAAGATCTACTCAGTGGGCTGATCAATTTGATGATTTCCCCATACCTGTACTGGAGGATAAGCGACTAGGTATTCAAGTTGGTTGGTCTGCACAAGGCGAGAGTGTTAGCTTTCCAACTCTAACTAAGCAAAGTCTAGGGCTCTATCCAGTCGTTGATGATGTTGCTTGGATTGAGCGTCTACTGCCACTAGGCATCAACACTATTCAACTGCGAATCAAGAACCCACAACAAGCCGATTTAGAACAACAGATCATTCGAGCAATTGAGCTAGGTCGTCAGTATCAAGCACAAGTGTTCATCAATGACTATTGGCAGTTGGCAATCAAGCATGGCGCTTATGGCGTTCACCTAGGACAAGAAGACATAGAAGAATCGAATTTGGCTCAGCTAACTAAAGCCGGCATTCGTCTTGGTCTTTCTACGCATGGTTATTACGAACTACTGCGCATCGTACAAATTCATCCTAGCTACATCGCACTAGGGCATATTTTCCCAACCACCACAAAACAGATGCCATCGAAACCACAAGGCTTGGTGCGCTTGGCACTGTATCAAAAGCTGATTGATAGCATTCCTTATACAAACACAGAGGCTGCTTTCCGTCCTTCAAAAGACAAAGCAGTTAGTGACAATGTGCTTGGCTTTCCGACGGTTGCGATTGGTGGTATTGACCAATCTAATGCAGCCCAAGTTTGGCAAACAGGTGTTTCTAGTTTGGCAGTTGTGCGAGCTCTTACGTTGGCAGAATCACCTCAATCGGTCATCGAGTTCTTCGCACAACTGATGAAGGAAAGACAGCTAACGTTTACTGATAAGAATATTGAGTTGGCGCATAGCAAGAGAGGTGAGCATGCTCACGGATAAGCAGTTCCTTCGCTATCAACGCCAAGTCGCTCTGCCTGAAATTGCTGAAAGTGGGCAAGAGTGCTTGAGCAAATCGCATGTGCTGATCATCGGTTGTGGTGGGTTAGGGAGCGCAGCGAGTTTGTACTTGGCATCAGCGGGTGTTGGTAAATTGGTTGTGGTCGATGACGATGAAGTTGATAGCAGTAACCTACAACGTCAGATCATTTATCGTGAGCAAGACATCCAAGTTGCGAAAACAAAAGCGACTGTAAAGCAACTCACTGAACTTAATTCTATGGTCCAAATTCGTGCTCTCAATAGGCGATTAGACAAAGCACAGCTGCAGCTTGAGGTGATGCTAGCGGATGTGGTGCTCGACTGCACCGATAACATGCCAACGCGCCAGCTCATTAACCAAGTTTGTTTCGAGCAAAATACACCGCTCATCTCGGCGGCGGCAATTGGTTGGCAAGGGCAATTCGCTGTCTTTGATTATCAAACACCAAGTGAACAAGAAGCGCAGAGTAAAGCCTGTTACCGCTGTTTGTATCCGTTTGACGAATTACCGCAAACGCAAAAGTGCAGTGAGAGCGGTGTCGTCGGTCCGGTGGTGGGCACACTTGGCAACTACCAAGCGATTGCGGCAATTCAAAAATTGGCGACGGGAAAGTTTCATGTCGAGACTGCCAAGTTGCATCTGTTTGATGGGTTGAAACTGCAATGGCAAACCATGGCGATAAGCAAAGATAAACAGTGCCAAGTGTGTGCTCAGATTTAGCTTGTGAGTAATGGGCAGAATTAAGAGAGTTGGAAGCAATGACGTTATCAGAACAACAAACAACACAAATGACCGCTGCTGACTTAGATGTGATCACTATTGTCATCAATGACCAGTCACATCAAGTTGCCAGTGAGTCGAATCTACAGCAAATCATTAGTCAATTTGCGCTGCCTGAAATGGGCTGTGTTTTTGCAATTAATAACAATGTTGTGCCACGCAGTGAGTGGGCTAGCACAGTTCTTTCACAGGGAGATAGCATCTCTTTGTTTCAAGCGATCGCAGGGGGTTAAAGTCGATGCTTAAAATTGGTGATAAACAATTCGAATCAAGACTGTTCACGGGAACAGGGAAATTTGCCAGCAGCCGATTAATGGCAGAAGCGATTCAAGTATCGGGTTCTCAACTTGCGACCATGGCGTTGAAGCGTGTGGATGTGAATGACCAACAAGACGATATTTTGCTGCCGCTAGTAAAAGCGGGGGTGAACTTATTGCCAAACACATCAGGAGCAAAGAATGCTAAAGATGCTGTGTTTGCTGCACAACTGGCGCGAGAAGCGTTGGGTACTAACTGGCTAAAACTGGAAATTCATCCAGACCCGAAGTACTTGATGCCCGATCCAATTGAGACACTTGCAGCCGCTGAACAGCTGGTTCGTGAAGGCTTCATTGTCCTTCCTTACTGTCATGCTGACCCGGTTCTGTGTAAACGATTGGAAGAGGTTGGCTGCGCTGCTGTCATGCCATTGGGTGCTCCGATTGGTTCCAACAAAGGGATAGTTTCTCACGATTTCCTAGAGATCATCATCGACCAAGCTAATGTTCCTGTCATTGTTGATGCGGGTATTGGTGCTCCTTCACATGCCGCGCGTGCGATGGAAATGGGCGCGGATGCCGTGCTAGTTAATACCGCGATTGCGACTTCGAGCGATCCCGTTGCGATGGCGAAAGCATTTAAGTTGGCGGTAGAGTCGGGGCGTATGGCTTATGAAGCCGGACTTGCAGGTAAGGTTTCTCATGCGGTTGCGTCGAGTCCACTGACGTCATTCCTAGATGAGCTTTAGTCCTAGATTGGTTTAGCTATTAAGCGAGGAAAACATGAGCTTCGTTGAACAATTTAAGCAGCTTAATTGGGATGACATTTCGATGTCTATCTATGCGAAAACGGCAAAAGACGTCGAGCGAGCATTGAATAAACCCAAGCGTGATTTGGAAGACTTTAAAGCGCTAATTTCACCAGCGGCTGAAGCGTACTTAGAGCAAATGGCGCAGCTGTCATATTCGGCAACTCGTAAGCGCTTTGGTAATACCATGTCGCTTTACATTCCATTGTACCTTTCTAACTTGTGTGCCAATGCTTGTACTTATTGTGGCTTCTCGATGGAGAATAGAATCAAGCGTCGTACTTTGAATAGGGACGAAGTGGCTGCAGAAGTTGAAGCCATTAAACGCATGAAGTTTGATAGCGTATTGCTGGTGACTGGCGAACATGAAACCAAAGTGGGGATGAAATACTTCCGCGACATGGTGCCGATGATTAAGCAACGTTTTAACTATTTAGCGATGGAAGTACAGCCACTTGATCAAGACGAATACGCTGAGCTCAAGACATTGGGTTTAGATGCGGTGATGGTCTATCAAGAAACGTATCATCCTTCGACTTACGCCGAGCACCATTTGCGTGGCAACAAGATGGATTTCGAATACCGATTGGATACACCCGATCGTCTTGCAAAAGCGGGTATTGATAAGATCGGTATCGGTGCTTTGATAGGGTTGGAAGAGTGGCGTACCGATTGCTTTTATGTGGCAGCGCACTTGGACTATCTAGAGCGCACGTATTGGCAGACTCGTTACTCGATTTCTTTCCCGCGTTTGCGTCCTTGTGAGGGTGCGCTCCAACCCAAATCAGTCATGACGGATAAGCAACTTGTTCAGCTGATTTGCGCTTATCGTTTGTTGAATCCAGAAGTGGAGTTGTCATTATCGACTCGTGAGTCACCGAAGTTTAGAGATAACGCATTGCCTTTAGGCATTACCAGTATGTCTGCTGCATCGAAAACTCAGCCGGGTGGTTATGCGATGGATGATGTTGAACTCGAGCAGTTTGAGATCAGTGATGAGCGAAGCGCAGGTTCTGTGGAAGATATGATTCGAGCCAAAGGGTTTGACCCTGTATGGCGAGATTGGCACTCGGCGTATTCTGGTTAAGTAGCAAAGAAAGCCACTGGTCATCGTTATGTTTCACGTGAAACATAGGCAAAAAAAGAGGGTTGATGCAAAACATCAACCCTCTACTTTTTTCTAGCTTCTAGCTTCTAGCTTCTAGCTTCTAGCTTCTAGCTATGTGCTACTGGTAGCGTTGCTTGACGAAGCCACTCTTTCACATCACCTTCAACAAGTGGGCTGATCTCATCCCATACCTTCTGATGGTAATCATTCAGCCAAGCAAGTTCTGGACGAGTTAGCATATCAACGTTGATATTTCGCTTGTCGATTGGACAGCGTGTTAGCGACTCAAATGACAGAACAGGGAAGTCACCGTTTGTTGCGGTTTCAACAACAAGCTCTAAGTTTTCAATACGAATACCAAACGCATCTGCACGGTAGTAGCCTGGTTCGTTGGATAGCACCATACCTTCTGTTAGAGGCACGTCGATTTGCTTCTTCGAAATGCTTGCTGGACCTTCATGAACACTTAGGAAGTGACCAACACCGTGACCAGTACCGTGATCGTAATCGTAGCCTTCCGCCCATAGGTGCTGACGAGCTAGCGTATCGATTTGGTAACCACGTGTGCCTTTCGGGAAACGTGCACGAGCAACACCGATGTGACCTTTTAGCGCAAGAGTGAACTGTTTAATCATCTCTTGTGAAGGCTGACCGATCGCAATGGTACGCGTGATGTCTGTCGTGCCATCTAGGTACTGACCGCCTGAATCCACTAGGTAAAGTGTGTTCAGTTCTAGCTTGCCAGGTTCAGGTTGGTTCTCGTGATTATAGTGACACATCGCCGCGTTGCCACCTGCTGCCGAGATAGTATCGAAGCTAAGATCCATAAGTGTCGGGTCTTCGCTACGGAACGCTTCCAGTTTGTCTGCCATCGTCGCTTCATCATGCAGGTTACCAGCAGCGACTTCAGCATCTAACCAAGACAGGAACTTACTCATCGCTACGCCATCGCGGATATGACATGCTTTCATGCCTGCGATTTCAACTGCGTTCTTTGCTGCTTTTGGCATTAGGCATGGATCAGCTTTACTCACCACAGATGCGCCTGCGTTTTGAAGCACCAGCTTAAACCACGCGTTACTTGTCGCAGGGTCAACCAGTACATTCTTGCCAGTTAGGTTTTCTAGTCGTGCTTGCAATGCTTCTGGGTGATGAACCGTCACGCCGGCACCAACATGAGCGTCAAACTCAGCAGGTAGGCGAGCAGGATCTAGGAAGTATTCCACGCTTGAGTCTGAGTGCAGAATCGCGTGAGAAAGCAGAACTGGTAAACGTGATACATCAAGACCACGAACGTTGAGTAACCAACAGATAGAATCAAGTGCTGTGATCACTGCGCTGTCTGCACCGGCTTTTTTCACGAGCTCTGCGATTTCTTGGCGTTTGCTTTCACTTGACTGACCAACTGCTTCTGTTGCCATTAGGCGAACATCAGAAACCACAGGAGCAGGGCGGTCGTGCCACAGTTCATCAATTGGGTTGCTATCGAGAATCTTAAGCTCAAGTGCGCCAGCAAGTTTTGCTTGTGCCATGTCTAGCCAAGCAGCGTTGTGCATGCGAGGGTCGATTGCCACAGACGCGCCATTTGCAAGATGGTCTTTAATCCAATCTAGTGCAGGCTCTTCAATCAAGTGACGGTATTCGAATAGATCAGCAGGAACCTGCTTTGTTACTTGTACTGTGTAGCGACCATCAACAAAGATAGCGGCTTTGTCTTTGGTGATTACCGCAGCACCAGCAGAACCAGTAAAGCCAGTTAGCCAATGTAAACGCTCGTTGTGCGCTGGTACGTATTCACCCAAGTACTCGTCTTCATGAGGGACAAGTAGGGCATCAATATTATGTTGTGCTAGCCATTCGCGAATTGCATTCACGCGGCTTTGGGTATCGTTGTGCATCTGTGTTATTCCTTCAAATTACCGCTCCTTCATGCTCAGGTGTGGGAGCTGTTTCCATCTGCTTCATGCAGTTTACGATTCCATTGAGGTTCGCAATCACTTCAATAGAGTCGGAGTACAACTAGGCCATAGATGAGCCAAAAAGGACTACGACAGTTAAGCTACTCATTTTAGCCGCTAAGCGCAAATTGAGTGCGGTGTTTTTATCTAAGGTGATCGGTTTTTTGTGTGATCATCGTACGTAGCCAGCCTAATGCAGGGTCGTTTTCTCTATCTCGGTGCCAGAATAAAGTGTAAGCCATAGGTGGGAATTCTAACGGTAGTGGCAGCACGACCAAATCAAGCTGTTTGGCCGCAAGTTGCACAAAATGACTTGGCGCAGTAAAGATAAAGTCGGTGTATGAACATAAACTTGCGGCACTGTTAAAGTCGGGCACAGTGACGGCAATATCGCGGTCGGCGCCAATATCTGCAAGGCGATAATCTAGCAACCAACGGTCGTTGCCATCACAACGCACCTGTACATGGCGTAGGGCGAGATAGGCTTCCAGATTCCAAGGTTGTTTTAGCGCAGGGTGGTTTTTGCGAATAATGCACATTTGGTAATCACGATAAATTTCCAACTCGCAAATGTCATCGGGTGGTTGAAGAGTCAGCTTGGCATCGTTTATATCGATATCTTTTCCAGTTAAGCCTAAATCCAGTTCGCCGCGTTGAAGCATTTTAAATGTATTATCCGACCACGGGTGTGTGCTAATTGTCACGCCAGGTGCTTGTTGAAAAATCGCCGGTAAGAAATGGGGTAGAATGAGAGGGTAGACACTCTCTACCGCTGCTATTTGAAAACGGTATTCACTGCTTTGCGGAGAAAACTCTTCGGGTTGAGTCAGCACTTCTAACTGATTTATCAACAGATCCAGTTTCGGTTTAAGAAACAATGCGCGCGGCGTAGGTGTTAATCCATGTGAGTTTCGAGTGAAAAGAGGGTCATCAAATTGAATGCGCAGTTTAGCCAGTGATTTACTTACGGCGGATTGGCTTAAGCACAATCGGTGGGCCGCACGAGTAACGTTTAACTCTTCAATCAGCACTTTAAAGCAGACCAATAGATTTAAATCGATACGAGCCAGTTTTTCGACGTTCACAGTGAATTTCCTCTGAGGAATAATGCTCATGATTATACATCATTTCCATTCATATCATCAGATGATTAAGCTTTACCCAAAGTTCTTTATCCAATTCGGAGTGTTGTGTGTCTAGCCAGTTTTCTAATAGTAAAAAACAGATGGCGTTATTGACCCTTTTGGTTCTTTTCAGTCCTTTAGCGATTGATATTTATCTACCTGCTTTACCTCTTATTGCTTCCACTTTTCAGGTCGATAATGCGCTAGCACAAGACACGATCACTTGGTTCTTATTTGCTATGGGTGTTGGTCAGCTATTCGCAGGTCCCCTAGCAGATAAACTCGGACGTCGAACTGTTGCATTGGGCGGTATCACCATTTACGCGATGAGCGCTTTATTGGCGTGGAGTGCTCAAAATATTGAGTGGATGTTGGTTTCCCGACTGCTACAAGGCTTAGGTGCGTGTGCGACATCGGTAGCAGCCTTTGCAACAGTTCGCGATATCTTTGGCCCGGAAAAAAGCGGCAAAATGATCAGCTACCTTAACGGTGCGATTTGTTTCATTCCGGCTTTAGCTCCAATTCTAGGTAGCTGGTTAACTCAGCAATTTGACTGGCGTGCTAACTTTAGCTTTATGGCGGGTTTTGCTGTGGTGTCTGGATCATTGATGTTTTTCATGATGAAAGAGACTAACCCGTCAACAGAAAAGCAAGCCGTGTTTAAGCTTAGTCGGTATTGGGCAGTGCTTAGCACACCATCTTTTGTTTTCCATGCGTCATTATGCTTGATGGCGATGGCGGTTATTCTTGCTTACGTTACCTCAGCACCGTCGGTATTGATGACGGGGATGGGGCTGTCGATGAATGAATTCACTTTCTGGTTTGGTGTAAATGCGGTGATAAACATTGCGGCATGTATGCTGGCGCCTAAGTTTATGGAGCGCGTTGGAACTCACAACACCTTGGTCACCGGGATCTCAACTCTGGGTCTCGCAGGTGTGATCATGCTAGTGATGAATGGTCAGAATACCGCGCTTTCTTTCATGTTACCTATCTTTATGTCTTCTGTAGGTTTTGCATTCATTCTGGGTGCAGCGGCAGGGAAAGCGTTAGAACCGTTTGGTGATAAGGCGGGCACGGCAGCTGCACTGCTTGGATTGTTCCAAATGAGTGGCTCTGGTTTGTTGGTGGGTACACTGCAACGCTTATCTCTGGATCCACAAACCTTGATCGCAATTCATATGTGGGTCCTATTACCTGCGTTGGTCGTTCTGTTTACAAAAGCAGGGAAGAACTGGCACTCGAGCTTTGCGAAAGCGTAAATCAGTGTAATTTAGTATTTTCCAATGTAAGTAAGGCGTGTATATTTGTCACTCAGACTTTTCCTGACACCATAACGGAACTCAAAAAGTAATGTCGTTAACCACGTATGAAATGGCTCGTATTCTAGAGCAAATGGAAGATTCACCAGAAAAGGTGATGTTTGGCAAGTTGCTTAATGAGCTGGGTAATCAAAGCTCCGAGCGTATTCGTAGTGCGGCGAAACAAGTACCTCTGCCAATTTTGCGTGATATCGTGTACCAATTTCAGCAAGTGATTGAGTCACGCAAAGATGAACAAGTCGAGCAGATGGCAAAAGACCTCGCTCAGCAAGGTATCTCAGCAGAAGAGCTACTGGCTTACTTGAATAAATAATAAAAAATCCCCGCATGATGCGGGGATTTTTTTAGCTCGTCATTTTCTTTTTCAGGATGTGGTCCAAAGACAGCGGTCCTGGCCCCCATACGATTACGATAAGAATCATCAATCCCCAAAGTTGGTGGTCATAAAAACCTTTCTCCCACAACAGTGGGTAAGAGATCACTGCGATGATGTTGAACACAAACAGCATTGCTGCCATCGGGCGGGTAATCAATCCCAGTGCCAAGAACACCGGTAGAACCAACTCCGCAGCCGTACCTAAATAAGCCGCCAATTCCCATGGCAAGATTGGCACTTGGTATTCCAGCTCAAATAAGTACAGCGTGCTATCCCAAGATGAGATTTTGATTAGTCCTGAATTGAAGAACACCCAGGCTACCCACAAGCGACAAAAGAGAAGTAGTAAAGGGACAAAGCCAGCTTGTAGGGTACTGATTAAATCGTCGTACCGATTCACTAAGTTTTTAACCGTATCCGTCATAGAGTGCTCCTTAGATTGATTGCAATGTAAAGCCGTCAACAATATCGAGTGCCATGATGCGATTGAGATGAGCGAGTAAAACTTCAGGTATTTCGCTCAAACTCTGCTTCTGCTCTAAACATTGCAGCAGTTGGAACACATCGGCATCGAGTGCGTGACACAAGGCTTCTCCATTGGCTTGAATCGAGATGACACCTTGCTGTAATTGGTTGATATTAAGTTGTTCGAATTGCCCAGTTTGAATCGCACTAAATAGATCGAATACTGCGTAATTGGAGTCAAAGCTGCGGCAGCCCTTTTTAAGGTGTAAGACTAAAGCGGGTTGTTGCTCTTCACTCACTTCGCCAAGTAACGCAAGCGGTTTTAATTCCGCTGCATTGGATTGCTCATACTGTGCTTGACGAGCTAGGTCGATATGCCACTCGAAGCGTGCGACTTCAGGGCTGTAAGGTGCTTGTGCGATCACCTGACTAAACTGCATGATGGTGTCTTGAAAGCCTTCGCCATAATGCACCACATTTCCTTCTTTTAATGGGTAAGAAAGAACATGCTGGCGAGCTATCTGTTCAAAGCATTCTTCACCAAGCAGCGCTTCAACCATCGGGTAGGTCGCGGACAACACTTCGCTTAAGCTGACGATAAAGTTATTGCGGTAAATTTGTATGCGTTCATCAGCGGTAAACTCATCACTGGCAATATCGCAGTCTTCACCGAGCGCTTGATAGTGCAGGGCTTTAGCAAACTGGCTTTGTAAGGTGGCTAGATTCATGATGCCTTCCTGGGTTCGCTTTGTTCACTTGGAAGTGTGCCTTGCAACAGCAGTTGCGATGCTTTCTGCGCTTCTCCTAATAAGACTTCTGGCGCGGGGATATCCAAATCCCATTCAATCAACGTATGACGTGGACCGTGTTTTTTTGTCCACTGCGCGAACAGTTGCCAAACTTCATCACTAACTGGGCGGCTATGGGTATCAATCCATATCTCACCTTTGTCGAGTTGTTTTATGGTAAAACCTGCCAAGTGAATCTCATCCACTTTGTCGGCTGGAATCGCATCTAGGTATGTGTCGCAATCAAAACCGTGGTTGAACGCCGAAACATAAACATTGTTTAGATCGAGCAATAAACGACAGTCAGTGCGCTTTTGCACTTCGGTAAGAAACTCCCATTCGCTGATGGTCGAATGTTGAAACTTCACATAACTAGATGGGTTCTCTATCAAGATCTCGCGTTGCAAATATTCCTGCACTTCATTCACGTTACGAGTGAACACGTTGAGCGCTTCTTCCGTATACGGAAGTGGAAGCAGGTCATTAAAGTAGTGACCGCCGTTTTCACTCCAACTTAAATGGTCAGAAACAAGAATTGGGTCGATTGAGTCAATCAGTGATTTAAGTTGCGCAAGATGCTTTTGACTAACACGTTCCACCGAACCTAGCGACAAACCAATACCGTGGCAGCTAATTTGATATTGCTCGCGAAGCGTTTGTAGCTGATGGCGCTCTGTTGCATTGGGTTGGAAATAGTTTTCACTGTGGATTTCTAACCAAGACAACTCAGGCTGGGATTGGCTAAAGTAATCGAGGTGAGGGGTTCTTAATCCAACTCCAACAAGGTCGTGGAAGGTGTGGTGTTTCACGTGAAACTCCTTTTCAAATCGTGCGGGAAGAGAAGGATGCGTCTTGGCTTTGCGTTGGTTGAGCGTCAACGCATCCTCACAATAGCTAGCGATAAAAGATTATGAAGAAGAAGTGCTACCGCCAGCGAGTTTGTCACAAAGACCTTTTGGTACGACTACGAATGCGTCTTTTTGGTTATCTTCTTTAGAAGTACCAGCGCATGAGCTGCTTTTTGTTGCACAGTCGTTTTTACCTGCTTTAGAAACGCCATAGCACTTTTCTTTTTCAGCAGCGACAGCTGGAGCTGCAGTTAGCATTGTGCCACCAAGAGCTAGAAGACCAGTAACAGCAGCAGTAACAGCTAGATTCGACTTTTTCATAATAAATTCCTCTGAATGATTTCCTTTACTTTAAGTTGGCAAGATGAATCGCCTGTTTTGGCGTTTTTGTTATCAACTTGCTTAACTTAAAAGATAGGAAACTGGCTAAAAAACTTTCAGAAAAATTTCTGAAGTAAATGGGTTTGTAGGGTCAAATAGATATAACTAATTGATGTATTGGGCAAAAAAACATCGATTTTTTTATCAAGTTTTGTCTAAACAGCACCCGGTTGTTTAGGTTATAATCGGTTTTTATGTATAAATAACCAGTAGCTCTCATCATGATGGATCCATCTCTATTACTCGACGGTTTGAACGATAAACAACGTGAAGCCGTTGCAGCACCTCTAGAAAACTTGCTCGTTCTTGCTGGCGCAGGAAGTGGTAAGACACGCGTTCTTGTTCACCGTATCGCTTGGCTGATGTCGGTCGAGCAAGCTTCTCCGTTTTCAATCATGTCGGTAACCTTTACCAATAAGGCGGCGGCAGAGATGCGTGGACGTATCGAAGAGCTAATGATGGGCAGTGCAGGCGGTATGTGGAATGGTACTTTCCACGGCATTTGTCACCGTATTCTGCGAGCACACTATCTTGATGCGAAGCTACCGGAAGATTTCCAAATCATTGACAGTGACGACCAGCAGCGTCTGCTAAAGCGTTTGATCAAAGCGCAAAACCTCGATGAGAAGCAATGGCCTGCACGCCAAGTGGCATGGTGGATTAACGGTAAGAAAGACGAAGGTCTGCGTCCGTCGCACATTGATGCGTACCATGATCCAGTAACCAAGACATATCTGCAGTTGTACACCGCTTACCAAGAAGCGTGTGATCGTGCTGGTTTAGTCGATTTTGCGGAAATCTTGCTGCGCGCACATGAGCTACTGCGTGATAACAAGTTCGTCCGTGAACACTACCAAGCACGCTTTAAGCATATCTTGGTGGACGAGTTCCAAGATACCAACAACATTCAATATGCTTGGCTACGTATGATGGCGGGTCCTGAGTGTCACGTGATGATCGTAGGTGATGACGACCAGTCGATTTATGGTTGGCGTGGTGCAAAAGTCGAGAATATTGAGAAGTTTACGCTCGAATTCCCAAGCGTAAATACCATTCGTCTTGAGCAAAACTACCGTTCAACCAAGACCATTCTGGAAGCATCTAACACCCTGATTGCGAATAACACCGAGCGTATGGGTAAAGAGTTGTGGACGGATGGCGTGGTCGGTGAGCCTATCTCGGTTTACAGCGCTTACAACGAATTAGATGAAGCCCGTTTTGCGGTGAACAAAATCAAAGAGTGGCAAGACAAGGGCGGTGCTCTGAATGACGCTGCGATGCTTTACCGTAACAACGCCCAGTCGCGTGTTCTGGAAGAAGCGTTAATTCAAGCCGGTCTGCCTTACCGTATCTACGGCGGCATGCGATTCTTCGAACGTCAGGAAATCAAAGATGCCTTGAGCTACATGCGTCTGATTGCCAACCGTAACGATGATGCGGCGTTTGAACGTGTGGTGAATACGCCAACGCGTGGTTTGGGCGATAAGACGCTTGAAACCATCCGCTTTGCGGCTCGTGATCGTGGTTGCACCATGTGGGAAGCGAGTGTGGCAATGTTGGACGAGAAGGTGCTTGCTGGTCGCGCTGCTGGTGCTCTGAGCCGTTTTATCGAGCTTGTCACCGCGCTAGAAGACGACACCTTAGAGATGCCGCTGCATCACCAAACTGACCATGTGATTAAATACTCGGGCTTGTTCGCTATGTACGAGCAAGAGAAGGGCGAAAAGTCTAAGGCACGTATTGAGAACTTGGAGGAATTGGTGACCGCAACTCGCCAATTCGAGAAACCAGAAGAAGCCGAAGACATGTCACTGCTGACGGCATTCCTAACCCACGCAGCACTAGAAGCGGGCGAAGGACAAGCGGACGAATTTGAAGATGCGGTTCAGCTCATGACATTACACAGTGCGAAAGGTCTAGAGTTTCCATTGGTGTTTATGGTCGGTGTGGAAGAAGGCATGTTCCCAAGCCAAATGTCGGCAGAAGAAGCAGGGCGCTTAGAAGAAGAACGCCGTCTGTGTTACGTAGGCATGACCCGTGCGATGCAGAAACTGTACATCACTTATGCTGAAATGCGTCGTTTGTACGGTCAGGATAAATACCATAAACCGTCTCGCTTTATCCGTGAACTGCCAGAAACTTGTTTAGATGAAGTACGAATGAAGGCGCAAGTTAGCCGTCCTTCAAGCAGTGGTCGATTTAGCCAAACTGTTGTGAAAGAGAGCTTTAATGAAACCGGCTTTACGCTAGGTTCTCGTGTGATGCATCCAAAGTTTGGTGAAGGCACCATCATCAACTTCGAAGGCAGTGGTCCACAAAGCCGTGTACAGATTGCCTTTAACGGTGAAGGCATCAAATGGTTGGTAACTGCTTACGCACGACTAGAGAAACTGTAAGGCTTGACCAAAACTCATACCAATCGTAGTAAATAACTGGTCATTCTAGCTTGTTAAAATACTCGATAACTGCGTTGCAATTTTTGATTGTAGAATAACTACTTATCGAAAAATTGCGCCTTGTTCTCAAGCATTTTCCCTACGCTATTTCTGATCACTTATTTATTGTGATTGGTATCATCCACTTAAGAGCTGCTTCGGCGGCTCTTTTTGTTTGTGCGGTTTTGGCGTCGATAAAGCAGTAAAAAAATGGAATTCGAAAGCGCGATTTAACGGTGCAGATGAGAAAAACTTTAGGCAAAGAAAAACCCCGAGGGCTTGCGCCCATCGGGGTTATAGTCTTACTCGCAGCAATCCAGCTACTAAGAGTGCTCCATGCACCTAATCCATGATAGTGTGCTGAATCCGTCAGCTTAATCCTTACGTCGCCTTCCTAGCGGTGTCCTTAATGACCTTATCCTGGTCTGCTAACTATCCTCGTTAGCTCTCATCACTTGTTCCCTGAGCGGTGTCCCTGACATCATCCTGATGTTCAAATCCTTGCCTCGTCCAGAGGTGTCCATTTCCCGTCCTTAGTAGCAACCATCCTAGTCACTATTGATTCCGTTCAATGTCCAATTTTGCAATCCATGCCCGACTATTCATCCTGAATAACCGTTTCTTCTTCCTGAAGTTCACCAAGTCCGTGGTGTTTCCTGTTCCGTGTCAGCATCCTTCCGACAGGTTTAATATTACGTGTTTAACGATTTCCAACAACGGGCTAATCTCACATTTTTTAACTCTCTTAGCGTTCAAAAAAGATACATGAGTATTAAATTCAATGGCTTATGCTCTTTTCTGTACGGTTTTACCATTAAAAAAGAGAGGTTTGCTCAACCCTTTGTGAGAGATCTCGCACAAGGGGTCGAGCGAAAGACTCTTACTGCCCGATAGCGGCACCTTCACGTCTTGGATCCGCAGCGCCTTCAAGACCGTCTTTTGTTATTCGTATCGCATGCAGACCAGAGTTCAAATCCCGAACATCGGTTTTAAAGCCCATCTTCTCCAGAGGAGGCTGTAAGCCCTCTGCGGCGGTACCTTGCTCAATATCTAAGGTGCCAAAACGGTTCAGCAATCGTGGCTGATTAATCGCGCTTTGGATGTCCATATCCCATTGCGTGTGGGCGATAATGGCTTGTGCGACGTAACCAATAATGCGGCTGCCACCCGGTGAGCCAATTGCCATGTAAGGCTTGTCATCCTTCATCATAATGGTTGGTGCCATAGATGAACGTGGGCGTTTGCCCGGTTCTAATCGGTTTGCGATTGGCACACCATCTTGATGCGTGCGGAAAGAGAAATCGGTCAGTTCGTTATTGAGCAAGAAGCCGCGTACCATCAAGCGTGAGCCAAAGGCGTTCTCGATGGTTGTTGTCATTGAAACCACATTGCCTTGCTTATCGACGATATTGAAATGGCTGGTGGAAGGCAGCTCGATCGATTGGTCCATGCTTAAGTTCATGGCGTGCGACCAAGGAGGATTACCGGCTTCAGCCTTACTCAAGGCTTTACCGACTTGAATGAGCTCAGCACGTTGTTTGAGATAATCTTTATCAAGCAAGCCTTCGGTTGGCATTGGCACATAATCTTGGTCAGCCATGTATTTACCACGATCCGCGAACGCAAGGCGCGATGCATCGGCGATCACTTGCCATGATTTCGCGCTTTCGGCTCCCCAACCTTTAAGATCGTATTGCTCGGTGATCGCGAGAATCTGTCCAACCGTCAATGCGCCAGAGCTAGGTGGTCCCATGCCGCAGATATCATAGCTTTGGTAAGCCGCACAAACCGGTTCACGTTGCTTGATTTGGAACGCATCAAAGTCAGGTTGTGCCAATACGCCAGGATTGCCCGGTGCATTTTGTACGGTCTTGATGATGTCTGTGGCGATATCGCCTTGATAGAAAGCTTTTGCCCCTTGCTCTGCAATTGCCGTCAGAGTTTGCGCGTATTCAGGGTTCTTCAACAACGTGCCTTCGGCTTTTGGTGAGCCGTCTGGATTGAAGAAGTAAGCCTTAGTCGCAGGGAAGCGTGATAGGCGCTTAGCATCTTTCTCAATCAGACTCGCGAGGCGAGGACTGACTTCGAAACCTTGCTCAGCCAAGGTAATCACGGGTTGGATTATCTTCTTCCATTCCAACTTGCCGTATTTCTGGTGCGTGTCCCACAGCAGTTTCACTGTACCAGGAGTGGCAACGGAACGCCCACCGACAACCGCATCGTAAAATTGCAGTGGTTGTCCTTTGTCATCTAGGAAGAGTTTCGGCGTTGCGGCGAGCGGTGCGGTTTCGCGTCCATCATACGTAGTCAGTTTTTGTTTCTCACTGTCCCAATACACTAAGAAGGCGCCACCACCAATGCCTGATGATTGCGGTTCTACCAAGCCCAGCATCAGCTGCACGGCAACCATAGCATCAATAGCATTACCACCTTGGGCAATAACATCCGCACCAGCTTGGGTTGCAATTGGGTTAGCAGCGGTAACCATATAATCTTTCGCTTTGATCAATTGTTTTTGCTCGAAGCCAGTGCTGTGCTCCGGCGCAACCGCATCTGCTGCTTGGTTAGCAAAGACTGAGGTAGATAAGATTAGTGGGGAAGTAAGAAAAAGACCCGTGGTCACGAGTCGGTTGAACGTCCAATGCATGATGACTCTCCATGTTGCCAGTTTTGTGCTTTGAGCTTGGCAGTTATGGAGAGTCACGTCGAGTCAGCAATCTTAGAAATGTCGATTGTGCTACGCTTTTAAATCAGTACTTTATCCGATAAAAGTATTGATAGTTTGGTATAGAATACTGCCGCCCACTAGAGTAAATACCACGCCGCATAGACCGTCGATGTAGATACCCGCTTGTTGCAATTTACGCTGTAAGCGCTGTGTCGACAGCATCCATGCAAGGCTAGAGAACCAGAATAGCGACAAGCCAAACAGGATGACCAGTGCAATACCTTTGCCAGTAATCGACATACCTGCTGGGACTAAACTCGACATCAAACTGACAAAGAACACCAGGGCTTTTGGGTTAAGAATGTTGGTCGCAAACCCTTTAGCAAACGCTTGACGCTTATTGCTGATCACTAGGTTATTTTGCTTCTTAGGTTGATCCGTCAGTGGGTTTTGGATCATCGAGATCACGGCACGCAATGCGCCAATTCCCAAGTAGAGCAGGTAACTACCACCGAGCAGTTGTACCACGGAATACAGCACTGGGTGCTGGTGGACGACAAAACTCACACCTGTCAGGCTGAACAAAGAGTGCAGCAAAATACCGACGGACAATCCCAACGCAATGTACAAGCCAGTTTGACGACCATGACGCGTCGCATTTTGTACGACCAGCGCAAAGTCCGGACCTGGACTCATTAGGGCAATAAAGTGAATGCTGACGAGTGTCAGCAATATGGTGGATTCATTCATAACACATCTCAAATTTAACCAATGCGGCTATTGTCGTGGTAAGTCACCTGTGGCGCTTGTAAAAAACTGACAGCTTTCTCGGTAAATGAAATTAACGAGCCACTTGAGAAGGGGAAACGCCGTAGGTCTGTTTAAACGCTTTGCTGAAATGCGCTTGATCATAGAAACCGATTTGATGAGCGACGTCGGTACCACATTGACCAGCTTGCAGTAACTTCATGCCTTGTTCAAGGCGCAGGCGTGCGAACCATGCATAAGGCGTCATGCCAGTTTGCGCTTTAAAGTGGCGCTGGAACTGAGTTGGGCTCAGTTGGCACAGCTCTGAAAGTGAATCCAAACGCACCGCTTGGTCAAGGTTAGCCATTAGATAATCTTTTAACGTCCCAAGCGATTGGTTTCCTAGCGGCACCACTTTTTGTCGCTCAAGCGATCCGTAGCGATCAAAAAGTTGGTTAAATCCTTCAAAAGGAAGGCAATCTTTGGTGAGTTGGCTGAGGTTTTCACGACGAAGCAGCCCGTGTAAGTTACTAAGTTGTGAAAATATCTGCGGATCCGAGATGATCAGTTCGTTGAAGTGTATTATTTGACCGTTTTGCTTAAGATCAGCCAGATCGCTCAATAGATGAGGTTCGATCGCAAACACATTTACTTCGTAGCCACTCTCGAGCTTAGATTGCCCGTCGTGCAGCTCATCCGGCGGCATAATCACAATTTGCCCGTGACCAACTTGGTGGCTATTACCTTGGTATTGGAACTTCTGCGCACCATGCGTGATCAGGCCGAGATGAAAATCCAGATGGTAATGCCTTTGAAAAGCAAATTTCTGGTATTTCGCCTCTATTAGACTCAAGTTGTCATGGTCGGTTGCGTAGTACTGAATATGTTCCATTAAATAAAAAAGCTTGGTCACATTATGACCAAGCTTATCTGGCAATTTCTAACTTGTCTTGTAAAAAACGATCACTGTGGCTGAACGATTCGGCGTGAGCGACGGTTATTACGTAATCCATCAAAGCTAAACACGACTAGTGCTCCCCAAATAAAGACGAAAGTGATCGCTTTATCCATGGTAAAGGGTTCGCCATACATCAATACTGCAAGTAAAAACATTAAGCTTGGGCCTATATATTGGAAAAAGCCCAAAGTCGATAATTTGAGTCTTGTTGCTGCACCCGTAAAGCACAGCAGTGGCAGGGTTGTTATAACCCCAGCCGCGATCAACAAACTATTTAACGTAAGTGGATTCGTAAGCATATTTGAGGTTGGTGTATCGGCAACAAAAAGCAAATAAACAGCGGCCACTGGCAGTAGAAGTAATGTCTCGATAAACAAGCCAGTTTTTGCATCGACACTGACTTTCTTTCTTAATAAGCCATAAAAGCCGAAGCTTATTGCTAACGCCATCGCAACAACAGGTACGGAGCCAAATACAATCAGTTGAACGAGTACGCCACAACCTGCCAATACAACCGCGAACCACTGTAATTTACGCAGTCGCTCACCAAGGAAGACCATCCCGAGTAAGACGTTGATCAGTGGGTTAATGTAATAACCTAAGCTGGCGTCGAGCATATGATTCGAGTTTACCGCCCAAATGAAAATCAACCAATTACCGCCAATTAGCATGGAACTTGCGATCAGGTAAGCGATTTTCGTTTTGTCTTTCGCGATGTGGTAAGCCGAGCGCCAGTGACGGCCAAAATGGAGGAGTGCAGCAAGCAAAAAGAAAGACCATATCACTCGGTGGCTTAGAATTTCCAAAGGAGATACTTGTGCGATGGACTTAAAGTACATCGGCGCAATGCCCCACATGGTATACGCACCAATCGCTAGCAAGATACCTTGCCGCGCGCGTTGTTGTTCGTCTTCTGGTGTCATGAAGTGTCACCTAATTGTGTGTTTTATAGAGCAGAAAATCAGTATACGAGTCGTGATGCGAAACACCTAACAATTTGCGGTTTTATTCACCATGAAACCCCATTACAATGTGCCCTCACTTTGTGTGCCAGTGGTATGCATAAGCACCTCTTTTTTAAGACCCAATCTGAGACTTTTCATGACCTCGACCTTGTTAGCCGAACAATCTGATTCGCCTGTAACGCCTCAACGTGTGTTGGAGGATGTGTTTGGTTACCAAGAGTTCCGTGATGGTCAGCAGTTGGTGATTGATGCCGCGGTAGAAGGTCGCGACAGCTTAGTTATCCTGCCTACTGGTGGCGGTAAGTCGCTGTGTTATCAAATTCCTGCTTTGGTTCGCTCTGGCATTACTTTGGTGATCTCTCCACTTATCTCGCTGATGAAGGACCAAGTGGACCAGCTTAAAGCCAACGGTGTAGCGGCTGAGTGCATTAACTCGACCATGCCTCGTGAAGAGCTGCTCAGCGTGTATAACCGTATGCACACAGGTCATCTTAAGTTGGTGTACGTCTCGCCAGAGCGCGTATTGATGCGTGACTTCATTGAGCGTTTGGAAAACTTGCCGCTATCGATGATTGCTGTCGATGAAGCGCACTGTATTTCCCAATGGGGACACGATTTTCGTCCAGAATACGCCGCGCTTGGTCAGCTTAAGCAGCAGTTTTCCCATGTGCCATTTATGGCGCTGACGGCGACCGCAGATGACGCAACGCGCCGAGATATTCTTGAGCGTCTGCAACTGAATAATCCAGAGGTTTACCTAGGCAGCTTCGACCGTCCTAACATCCGCTACAACTTAGTTGAGAAGCACAAACCGGTTTCGCAAATCGTTCGTTATCTTGAAACCCAAAAGGGTAATTGCGGCATCATCTATTGTGGTAGCCGTAAGAAAGTTGAGATGGTGACAGAGAAGCTATGCAACAACCACATTCGTGCTGCTGGTTATCACGCAGGTATGGATGCCGATGAGCGCGCTTATGTTCAAGAAGCTTTCCAACGTGATGACATCCAAATTGTCGTGGCGACCGTGGCATTCGGTATGGGCATCAACAAACCAAACGTTCGGTTTGTGGTTCACTTTGATATCCCGCGTAACATTGAATCCTACTATCAGGAAACCGGTCGTGCAGGGCGTGATGGTTTACCTGCGGAAGCGATGATGTTGTATGACCCAGCGGACATCAGTTGGCTGCGCCGTATGTTGGATGAGAAAGACGATGGTCCACAGAAGCAGGTGGAAACCCACAAACTGAATGCGATGAGTGCCTTTGCTGAGGCGCAGACTTGTCGTCGTCAGGTGCTATTAAATTACTTTGGTGAGTATCGTGAGAAGCCATGTGGCAACTGCGATATTTGCTTAGATCCACCGAAACACTTTGATGCCACGGAAGAAGCGCGTAAGGCGTTATCTTGTGTCTATCGCGTTAATCAAAGCTTTGGTATGGGTTACGTGGTAGAAGTGCTACGTGGCATGCAAAACATTCGTGTACGTGAAAACGGCCACGATAAGATTTCTACCTACGCGATAGGTCGCGATCATAGCCACGATTACTGGGTGAGTATCTTCCGTCAGTTAATCCACAAAGGGCTGTTGTTTCAAAACATCACGCGTAACTCAACGCTGCAACTTACCGAAGAGGCGCGTCCGCTGCTGCGTGGCGATGTGACTCTGGAGTTAGCGGTTCCGCGTTTAGACACCGCAGCACGTGCGGCTAAATCAGATAAACTGACCAGCAAGAACTACGACAAAAAGCTGTTTGCTAAGTTACGTAAGCTGCGTAAGTCGATTGCTGATGAAGATGGTTTGCCACCATACGTGGTCTTCAGTGACGCAACTTTGATTGATATGGCGGAAATTCTGCCAACGTCTTACGGCGAAATGCTGGCAGTCAGCGGCGTTGGTCAGCGCAAACTGGAGAAGTACGCCGACCCATTCCTCGATTTGATTCAAGAACACATTACTCACCACGGATAAGGAACCAGATGCAAAAGGAATTTGGCTTAGCGGACTATATGGCACAAGAAGGGCGCTTAATCATTACTGCGCCGAGCTTTGACCTTGATAGCTTTCCTGCCTTAGGTGAGCGTTTAGTCGGACTGCTTTCTGCTACTGTGGTGGAAAAGCAATGGGATGCAGACATTCACTCTTGGCTGATTGACTTTGAAGGTTGCCGACTGTTTATGAAGGCAGAGCATTACAGCGAAGCGATTTGGTTTGAAGCGTTAGCGATTGAAGAGAGCAGGGAAGAGTTGGATTATCTTGCAGGGTTGTTCCAACGCGGCTTCTAAAAATAGAGTTTTTCTTGAAAGGGTGTTTCACATGAAACACCCTTTTTTATGCTTAAACGTTTGCGTCAAACAGACGACTTGCGGCGAAAAGTGGTTAATGTATAATCGCCCACCGCTTCGCTCAGAATGAGCCAAGCCAGTTTATTTTTCATTTTACATTGTTGGTAAGAGCCACTTTATTCAGTGACTCGATTTGGGTTCCCTCACCCCCAAACCAAACTAAAAAGGTATCGCATGAGTAACTTTACCCCTGCGCAGCAGCGCAACGCCCTTATCTATCTGGTTCTATTCCACCTAGTCATTATTGCATCTAGCAATTACCTAGTTCAGCTACCGTTTACTATTTTCGGTTTCCATACCACTTGGGGCGCATTCACTTTCCCATTTATATTCCTAGCGACTGACTTAACTGTGCGTATTTTCGGTGCTCAGTTGGCGCGTAAGATTATCTTCTTAGTGATGTTGCCTGCTTTGGCAGTGTCTTACTTCTTATCGGTGGTGTTCTTCGAAGGTCAATTCCAAGGTTTTGGTCACTTAGGGGAATTTAACTTATTCGTTGCTCGTATCGCGATTGCTAGCTTCATGGCGTACCTACTTGGTCAGATCATGGATGTGCATGTGTTCAACCGCCTACGCCAAATGAAGCAATGGTGGGTGGCACCAACGTGTTCAACGCTTTTCGGTAATGCACTTGATACCATCGCTTTCTTCGCCATTGCGTTCTACCAAAGTCCAGATCCATTCATGGCGGAGCATTGGACGGAAATCGCGCTGGTGGATTACGGCTTCAAACTGATTATTAGTCTTGGTTTGTTCGTTCCTATGTACGGCGTATTACTGAATTACCTCATCAAGAAGCTGACTGCGGTGAACCCTGACTTTAAGGTGACGACAAGCGTTCAGTCTTAATATCAGTGGGAACCCCGAAAGCCGCTTGCTCAAATCAAGCGGCTTTTTTGTGCCTGTTTACTTGGGTTTAGAGCGTTTTGTACAGCGTAGGGAGTAATTAGATCATGGGTGTCCAAAAGCTCCCTAAGCTGTACGAAGGTAAAAATGAGCAATAAAAAGGTCCCGAGTGAGACCTTTTAATCGAAGATACGGAACGTAGAGGAAGCTCGCTGGTGAAATGGCTAACAGAGCATCTTCTCAATCAAAATGGCTTTTTGCGCATCGAAGGCGCCAAGTTGCAGGCCGTTATCCCAGCTGATGCTTTGATTGAACATCGCCAACATCAAACCGACACTGCGTTGATTGGCGTCCTGCCAGCAATCAGACTCGCTGTACTCTCCATCATTTATCGCGTTGCCATTAACGAGAATGGGCTCGAAACGCCATTTTTCTCCGACACGGTAGTAGCCTTTGCTGGTTAAGGTCTGGTTGGATTGAATCGTTAGATTGTGCTCGATGCCCGGTTCACCTGTTAGTTCAAATACAAACCTTAGCTGGTGGTCGTCACATTGCAGCTCAACGATCAGTTGGCCGTTTTCCTCAACCAGTGTTGATTGAGAGTAGTCTCCGAAGCAATGCAGCAACCAAGAAATAGGGTGGCTAGCTGTCTCAAGAAACCACTCTTTGAGCGTGAAGGTGCCTGGTAGATTAACTTGGGTGACTAGATTGACCACACAAGGTTGGGTTTGCGAGGCGAGCCACTTCTCTATCGTCTTGGCGGTATTAAGCTGAGCAAAGGCGTAATTAACCAATAGGTTGGAGTTCGGTTGCTGCCAGTGAGTGATGTCGGAATTCAATCCCACCAATGGCTTTTCACAAATTAGCTTGGTTGAACCTAACTTCTTAATTATCTCTGCATGAGTATGCGCAGGTGTCGCGATTGTCACTACATCAAGTTGCTTGAGTGCGCTGATGTTCGTTTCTGCCTTTGGGATTGCTTCTTCACTGCACGCTTGCTGAAGCGGTTCTATTTGGTTGGCGCATAACGTTGTGACCGATACACCATTGTTTCGATAGTGGGGAATGTGCGTGCGTCCCCAGTTGATTCCTATGATGCCGGCTTGCTGGATTTGCTCTGGTTTGTTGAAACGTTCACTCAATGGCGGCAAGGCAATTCGTTCATCGGTTAGACGTTGGTCATGGTGATAGTCATTGCTTGGCAGCACTTGCCATGGCTTGTTGTAATGCTGTTTGAGTGCACAAACGAGTTCGTAGAAATTCCACTTATCCTTTAAGTTGCTATCAAGATGGTATAAACCGGCTTCGTTCCGCTCAATAAGCTGCAAAAAGGCGAGTGCAGTATCGTCCATATGAGAAGTCGCGGGATACCAAGCTGTGCTAGCGGTAATAACGCCGTACTCTTCATGTTGGCGGTCGAGATGCGCCAACATGTTATTGCCTTCTGCTTGGTGATGGAGCTGCCAACCAATTCGAGCAACCATCGCATCTGGATTTGCTTGCCAGATTGCATCTTCACAACGAACTTTGTATTTGCCGTAATCATCTTGGGTGTTTCTTTCTTCAAAGATGCCATAAGGCCCGTTTTTTGTGGCATCAAATACCATTGCTGTGCTGACAAAGAGGTAAGGAATATTATGGCGTTTGCAGTGCTCACCAAGCCACGCTGCCCACGCTTCACTCCCCATCGCCATATGGCACACCGCATCAATGTGGTGCTGCTGCCAAAATTGCTCACTTTGCTGTAGATCATCCGGCGGGATTTGATGGTGATTCCATTCCAATACATTCCAGCCGCGAAGTTGGAACTGATGAGCAACTATAGGGGCGAGAGTGCCAGTTAAGCCAGTCATTAAAACGGTTTTCATTATGGTGCATCTTGGTTGGCTAAATCGTGTTTATCAATAAAGCATGGCTGTTTTTCGATGTAGAGCGGAGAAGCTGAGATTTTTGCTGGGCAGCACGTTTTGTAGGGGAAATAGAAGCAAAAAAGCCCAAGCGAACGCCTGGGCTTTAGTATTGTAAGGCAGTGATATTCGCTTATTTTGCTACGATATTTAATGGCCAGCCGATGTCTGTCTGACGGTTGGATTCAATTTCCAACTCAGCCGCAGTCAGTGGGTTTTTCTCTAGCCATTGCGCATCAATGTGTAACGTTAGATTGTCGCCTTCAACCGTTAGAGTCACATTTGGCTCTAGATCAGGATTGCGACGATGGCTGAGCAGAACCGCAAGACGCAACAATCTCAATACTCGTTTTGCACTCGAGCCTGATAATGCATGCTGCTCAGGTAAAGAAGTGAGTTGTTCGCGATAGCGACGAGCCACTTCACCAATAAAGAACTTCTGCGCGCGCGTGTAACCAGGCAGATCCAAATTCTGCAGCAAGTAAGCACTATGCTCTCCGCCTTTTTTGAAATCGATAGTTAAACCAATTTCATGCAGTTTTGCGGCGGTCTCGAGTAATATCTTGCCCTGAGGCTCTGTAATCCACTCATCGCCCCCAGCTTGCTGTAAAAGCGTGTGTGCCAGAGTAGCGACTTGTTCGCCGTATTGGTGATCGAGCTGATAGCGATTTTGTACGCTAGCGATAGTGCGGGCACGAATGTCTTCTTGACGAAGCTCTTCAACCATCTCATACACTAAGCCTTCGCGTAGTGCGCCGCCAGCGAGTGTCGTAGCATCGATTTCAAGCAATTCAAAAACGGCAATCAAAATAGAGAGGCCACTAGGGAACACTAATGCCCGCTCAAGTGTTAAGCCTTCAATATCGAGCTCTTCTAAATGGTCGGCCAACATGGCTTGCTTCTGTAGACGCTTGAGTTTGGAGTGAGTGATTACTTCGTCCATGCCTTGCGCCAGCATTATCTCTTGCAATGCCTGAACAGTGCCTGATGCACCAACACACACATCCCAACCAATTTCTGTATAACGTTCTAAAATCGGCTGAATGGTCTGTTTCGCTCCTTCAATTGCCGCGTCAAAGTTACGAGCATTCAATTGGCGATCTTTAAAGAAGTTTTCAAGCCAAGTCACGCAGCCCATTTTTAAGCTGGTCAGTGCTTTGGCTTCGAAACCTTCACCGATAATCAGTTCGGTACTTGCTCCACCGATATCGACTACAAGGCGACGACCACTACCGCCAGAGGTGTGAGCGACACCTTTATAGATAGTGGCAGCTTCTTCTTCACCAGTAATCACTTCGATAGGCTGGCCTAGAATTTGGTTAGCCTTTTCTAAAAACACATCTACATTGGTCGCGGTACGTAATGTTGCTGTACCGACGATGCGAATGTTTTGTTTAGGAATGTCCTGCAAGCGTTCCGCAAATAGACTTAAGCAGTCCCATCCTCGCTGCATAGCTTCCATACTAAGAGAATTATGTTCATCTAAGCCCGCTGCTAGACGAACTTTGCGCTTAATTTTAGCCATTGTTTGAACGCTGCCATCGATGTGACGCACAACGAGCATGTGAAAACTGTTCGACCCGAGGTCGATGGCGGCATATAGCGGTGATGATCCTGCTTGACTCATAAAACGAACTCAGTTTCCTATTACGATTGTTTTGGTGCCGATTGACGCGGTTGGCGTGGACGACGTCCCTGCGGCTTACGGTTGCCAGAACCAGAGCGGGTACCGCCAGTATTCGTGCGGCGCTGTTGGTTGCGTGGTGCACGCATACGAATCGGAGCCGGTAGATCTTGAATCAGTGCCGACGAATCGTACTCTGAAACTGGGATTGTGTGCTCAATGTATTCTTCGATTGCTGGTAGGTTAACCGCGTACTCTTCACAAGCAAAACTGATCGAATGACCGCTCGCACCAGCGCGACCAGTACGGCCAATACGGTGAACATAATCTTCACAGTCGTCAGGAAGGTCGTAGTTGAAAACGTGCGTTACCTGAGGAATATGCAGGCCACGCGCTGCAACGTCAGTTGCAACTAAGATGTCGACATCACCTTTGGTGAATTGCTCAAGAATCTTCTCACGCTTCTTCTGCGGTACATCGCCAGTAAGAAGGCCTACACGATGTCCATCGGCAGCCAAATGACCCCAAACCGATTCACACTTATGCTTGGTATTGGCAAAAATGATAGCGCGATCTGGCCACTCTTCTTCAATTAGTGTTTGAAGCAGCGCCATTTTGTCTTCATTCGAAGGATAGAAAAGCTCTTCCTGGATACGGTGGCCAGTTTTTTGTTCTGGTTCGACAACGACATGCTCAGGAGTATTCATGTGTTCGAATGCCAGTTCTTGAACGCGGTAAGACAGCGTTGCTGAGAACAGCATGTTCAAACGCTCTTTTGGCTCAGGCATACGACGGAACAAGAAGCGAATGTCTTTAATAAAGCCAAGATCGAACATGCGGTCGGCTTCGTCCAGAACAACAGCTTGAATGTTGTTGAGGTTAAATACGCGCTGTTTGTAGAAATCGATGATACGGCCTGTTGTTCCGATCAGAATATCTACGCCGTCTTGCAGTTTCGCAAGTTGCTTGTCGTAGCTTTCACCACCGTAAGCTAGAGCGGTTTTTAGACCTGTGCTTTCAGTTAATGATTCTGCATCATTGTAAATCTGAATAGCGAGCTCACGTGTAGGCGCCATAATAATTGCGCGTGGCTGTGTAGGCTTACGACCTTCATGTTCCGGAGTCGTCAGAAGGTGGTTGAACGTAGCAGTAAGAAACGCGAGCGTTTTACCAGTACCCGTTTGGGCCTGGCCTGCGATGTCTTGGCCGGTGAGCAGGACCGGCAACGCCAAGGCTTGGATAGGGGTACAAAATTCGAACCCTTTTTTGTCCAATCCTTCAATAACTTGGGGCTTTAAGCCCAAATCGGCGAACTTTTGCTCTGTGATATGCGTCTTTTTCATGGCTATAGAATATCAGCTAAAGCTTGCAATACGAAAGTAAATACATTCCAATAGGGCATCTAATTACTGGTTATCATCCAACCAGTTTCGAAAAACACATTGGAGTGGAAGATGAGTGATAAGATTTTGCAGCTAACTGATGACGGTTTTGAAAACGATGTAATCAACGCTGCAGGCCCGGTTCTAGTGGATTTTTGGGCAGAATGGTGTGGTCCTTGTAAAATGATCGCTCCTATTTTGGACGAAATCGCAGACGAGTACGAAGGCAAACTCACTATCGGTAAACTAAACATCGACCATAACGCAGGTACACCACCTAAGTTTGGTATTCGCGGCATTCCAACGCTATTACTATTTAAAGATGGTAACGTAGCGGCAACGAAAGTAGGTGCTCTGTCTAAAACTCAACTAAAAGAGTTCCTAGACGCAAACTTATAATCACCAAGTGATTACAGATAAAACCGTGCAAAGTTACAATGCACGGTTTTGTTTTTCTAACTCTGGACTAGAATACTAATTAGTGCTAACTTATCGCGCGTTAATTGAACAAATTTCTCTTCTTGGTCGATCCTGAGACCAAATCCATCTTAACTAGAAAACAGATCTTATTTTGACTAAACAAGAATCCACCACCATGAACCTTACCGAACTGAAGAACAGACCTGTGTCTGACCTTGTAAAACTGGGCGAAAGCTTAGGATTAGAGAACCTAGCTCGCTTAAGAAAACAAGACATCATCTTCGCGATTTTAAAAGCGCACGCTAAAGGCGGCGAAGACATCTTTGGCGATGGGGTTCTGGAAATTCTGCAAGACGGCTTTGGTTTCCTACGCAGTGCAGATAGTTCATACCTTGCGGGTCCGGACGATATCTACGTATCACCAAGTCAGATTCGTCGCTTTAACCTACGTACTGGTGACTCTATCGCTGGCAAAATTCGTCCACCAAAAGACGGTGAACGTTACTTTGCCCTTCTAAAAGTCAATACCGTTAACGACGATAAACCAGACAACGCCCGTAACAAGATCCTATTTGAAAACCTTACCCCTCTACATGCGAATGAGCGCATGGTTATGGAGCGTGGTAACGGTTCAACAGAAGACATTACAGCACGTGTTTTAGACTTGGCATCGCCAATCGGTAAAGGTCAACGTGGTCTGATTGTTGCTCCGCCTAAAGCGGGTAAAACAATGCTTCTGCAAAACATCGCGCAAAGCATCGCGTACAACCACCCAGAGTGTGAGTTGATGGTTCTTCTTATCGACGAACGTCCAGAAGAAGTAACCGAGATGCAACGCCTAGTTAAAGGTGAAGTGGTTGCGTCGACTTTCGATGAGCCAGCATCTCGTCACGTACAAGTAGCGGAAATGGTGATCGAGAAGGCAAAACGTCTTGTTGAACATAAGAAAGACGTGGTTATCTTGCTTGACTCTATCACTCGCCTAGCTCGTGCTTACAACACCGTAGTGCCTTCATCAGGTAAAGTACTAACAGGTGGTGTGGATGCAAACGCATTACATCGTCCTAAGCGTTTCTTCGGTGCTGCACGTAACGTAGAAGAAGGCGGCAGCCTAACTATCATCGCAACGGCACTAGTAGATACTGGTTCTAAAATGGATGAAGTTATCTACGAAGAGTTCAAGGGTACAGGTAACATGGAACTGCACTTGAACCGTAAGATTGCTGAGAAGCGTGTATTCCCTGCGATTGACTTCAACCGCTCAGGTACACGTCGAGAAGAGCTACTGACGAAGACTGACGAACTACAGAAGATGTGGATTCTGCGTAAGATTGTTCACCCAATGGGCGAAATCGACGCAATGGAATTCCTAATCGACAAGCTAGCGATGACGAAGACCAACGATGAGTTCTTCGATGCGATGCGTCGTCAATAGTCTCAAATAGTCATTCTGCGAAAAGCCACCGTATATCGGTGGCTTTTTTATTGCTTTCTCCCGATAGAAGTATCAGAATGAAGGAAATGTTATCGGGAGGTTAACATGCAACAAGGAATGTTGTCGTCATTACTCCTGAGCTTGTCACTTATCACTCTACCTGCGACATTATCTGCCAAGGAAATGCATGAGTCTGTAGTAGAGCAGTGGCTTCAGGATACTCAAATACAGACTAAAGTCTCTGAACTGCTTGATTACGCTGTCAGAGATGAAGTCGACTCGCTTAAATTCGCCCTTGATAGACTTGCTTTGCCTCAACAAGAGGTGGTGCGCTTTCAATTATTGGAAAAGCTTGAAAAGCAAGATGTGATTCTCACGCCTCGAATGGCTCTGTTTGTTGAGTCCCAGATCCGTATGACCCCGACTTATCAAGTGTTAGAGCGAGGTGATGGGTATGAATTTAGTGTACCCGCTTTTAACTTTCCCGTTATTGCGAGTCGCTTGATTAAGCGTTGGAAACAAGACCAAAGTACCTTGGACTTTGTCTTACAAGCTGAACGAAGAGAGCTTAACTTAAAGCAATGGCTTACAGGGCCATCTCAACAAGCTCAAGCACGTGAAGCGCTTTTGATTCGAGAGTTAGACAGCTTATCACCCAACGCGCTTGCTGCATTAGCGGCCCAGTTAACCAAAGCAAATGTGACCAGTTGGTTACCCTCGACGGCCGTGATAGTCAGGTTGGCACAAGTTAGTCAGGATGAGGAAGTGTACAACTTACTCTGGCGGATGAAAGCCGATTACAACAGCCAGTCCGAACTTGAGCGTTTAGCTGCGGTTGGAGACGTTTTTTCCATTCAGCAATTGATGAATGCCACAGTTAACCCATCACTCAAGCCAGAAGCTATTAGTCTACTTACAAAATCTAACCCTCTATCTCCGCAAGTAAAGCAGTTTCTAGTTAGAAAAATGGCGTTATCAGAAGAAGCAACCATGGTTGCTCGAGAGCTTGCTCAACAAGGGCATCAAACCTGGTTGGAAGAGTTAGTATCTTCGAACCATCAGATAAAGACTCGGCAGATTGAACAAGTATTAAAGTAATCTTGCTCACATACCCACACAAAATAGGAGGATCTTAGCGTCCTCCTATTTGTTATACTGCGGACAGTTTAATCAGCCAGCATGAAGGCCTATGAGTTTTAAGGATTTACGCGAATTTATCGACCACCTAGAACAGAAAGGTCGACTTAAACGCATCACTCACCCTGTCGATCCCGCTTATGAAATGACAGAAATCAGCGACCGCACCTTGCGTGCTGGTGGACCTGCGCTGTTGTTTGAGAACCCAATCGGCTACGACGTACCTGTTTTGACTAACCTGTTTGGTACACCAGAGCGTGTCGCAATCGGCATGGGACGTGAAGACGTTAAAGAATTAAGAGAAGTCGGTAAGCTGCTGGCTTATTTAAAAGAACCTGAGCCACCAAAAGGCTTCAAAGACGCTTTAGAAAAACTGCCTGTGTTCAAACAAGTATTGAACATGCCGGCTAAGCGTTTACGTAAAGCACCATGCCAAGACATTGTTTGGCAAGGTGATGAAGTCGACTTGGATAAAATTCCGGTAATGAGCTGCTGGGCTGAAGATGTAGCGCCGCTGCTTACTTGGGGCTTAACCGTAACCAAAGGTCCAATTAAGAAACGTCAGAACCTAGGCATTTACCGTCAGCAGAAAATTGCCAAGAACAAAATCATCATGCGTTGGTTAGCCCATCGTGGTGGTGCGCTTGATCTGCGCGATTGGATGGAAACCAACCCAGGTAAACCTTTCCCAGTTTCGGTCGCGTTTGGTGCAGACCCAGCAACCATTCTTGGCGCAGTAACACCAGTGCCAGATACGCTATCGGAATACGCATTTGCAGGTTTGCTACGTGGAAGCAAAACGGAAGTCGTGAAGTCAGTCAGCAACGATTTGGAAGTGCCAGCGAGCGCGGAAATCGTGATGGAAGGCTATATCGACCCGAACGAGTTTGCTGATGAAGGTCCTTACGGTGACCACACTGGCTACTATAACGAAAAAGAAAAGCACCACGTATTTACTATTACGCACATTACTATGCATAAAGACCCTATTTATCACAGCACCTACACAGGTCGTCCGCCAGATGAACCAGCTGTATTGGGTGTGGCATTAAACGAAGTGTTTGTGCCTATTCTGCAAAAGCAATTCCCAGAGATTGAAGACTTCTATCTACCGCCAGAAGGTTGTTCGTACCGAATGGCCGTCGTCACCATGAAGAAGCAGTACCCAGGACATGCCAAGCGCGTAATGATGGGCGTGTGGTCTTTCTTACGTCAATTCATGTATACCAAGTTTGTTATTGTGTGCGATGAATCGGTAAACGCACGAGATTGGAATGATGTCGTTAAAGCCATGTCAGAGCATATGGACCCTGTACATGATACTTTGATGATAGATAACACGCCAATCGACTCGCTCGACTTTGCTTCACCTGTGGTTGGGCTTGGATCCAAAATGGGCTTAGATGCGACCATTAAATGGGATGCCGAGCTGGCGACGCGAACCGAGGTCACTGAGCGAGACAGCAAAGCGATTACCGAAGCAGAACTGAATGAGTTGAAACAGCAACGCCCTGAGATTGTTGACGTCTATCTTCCAGTTACAGCAAACAACCAATTTGCTGTCGTGACTATGAAGAAAGACCAAGCCGGTCAATCTCAAGCATTGATGGAATACTTGTGGGACTTCTTTGCTCAGTACACGGATAACAAATTCATTATTTTGTGCGACGATGACGTCAACGCACGAGATTGGAATGACATCATTTGGGCGGTGACAACTCGAATGGACCCAGATAGAGACACGATTCAAGTGCTTGGTAAGACTGAGAGTTCATCCAAATTAGGACTGGATGCGACCAACAAGTTCGAATCTGAAGTCACGCGCGAGTGGGGCACGCCTATCAAAAAAGATCCTAAACTTGTGGCTAAAGTCGATGAGATTTGGGACCAGTTAGGTATTCTATGAGTCATCAAGTCCACCTTCTACCAATGGACGTTACGTTCCAAGTAAAAGAAGGGGAGACGGTGTTGGAAGCTGCGCTCAACAACAATATTCGCTTCCCGCACCGTTGCCAAGTTGGCGCTTGCGCCATGTGCATGTGTAAAAAGCTAACGGGCGAGGTGAGCTATCACCTCGAACCGATGCTAACCGAAAAAGAGCAACAGCAAGGCTGGATATTCCCTTGCCAAGCCTATACAGAAAGTAATTTAGTGCTTACTTTTGACGAGTAAGCGAGAGGAACACCATGACCATCCAATGTAAAGTAAAGTCTATTCAGCCGTTAGCTTGTAATACTTACCAAATCCTTCTTCATCCAGAATCACCAGTGCCTTTTAAAGCGGGTCAGTACCTAATGGTGGTGATGGGTGAAAAAGACAAACGTCCTTTCTCTATCGCAAGCAGCCCTTGTCGTCATGAAGGTGAACTTGAACTGCACATCGGTGCGGCGGAACACAACGCTTATGCACAAGAAGTTGTCGAAGCAATGCAAGCGGCGCTTGAAACTGATGGTCAGATTGAAATTGATGCGCCACATGGCGATGCTTGGGTTCAAGAAGAAAGCGAACGCCCATTATTATTAATTGCTGGTGGTACAGGCTTCAGTTACGTTCGCTCGATTCTGGATCACTGCGTAGCGCAGAATAAAACCAATCCTATCTATTTATATTGGGGGGCGCGCGATAACTGCCAGCTTTATGCTAAAGACGAACTGGTCGAGATTGCCGACAAGTTTGCCAATGTTCACTTTGTGCCAGTAGTAGAAGAAGCTCCTGCAGACTGGCAAGGTAAAGTTGGTAACGTGCTACAAGCTGTAGCTGAAGATTTCGAAAGCTTAGAAAACTACGATATCTATATTGCAGGTCGTTTTGAAATGGCTGGCGCAGCACGTGAACAGTTCACTCAGAACAAGAAAGCGAAGAGCGAACGTATGTTCGCAGACGCGTACGCATTCATTTAAATACGGCTTTTAAGGCAGAAAAAGAGGGTTTTTTACCCTCTTTTTTGCTTTTTTGATGAAATAGTCATCGAACAGTCATTTTTTTCCATTTTTTTTCAAAAAAGGGTTGCGAACGGATCTGAGTTCCCTATAATGCGCATCCACCGACACGGCAGACGCGATAAGGCTTCAGCAGGGTCGGAGAGGTGAAAGCTTCTACGAAAAATAAAATTGAAAAAGTGTTTGACACTGTCAATTAAATCGCTAGAATGCACCTCCGCTTTGAGAGAAAAACTTCTCGCAAAGCAAGCTCTTTAACAATATAGACCTATCA
>NZ_JAWOTA010000037.1:0-2025 GCF_033338635.1 Vibrio sp. Vb1755
GAGTAGTTTTACAGGCAAAGCCGAAACGGATGATAACCACCTACTGAAGTAGGTGGTTTAGGGCTGAAAACAAAAAAAGAGGCGTAATAACGCCTCTTTTTTATCGCTTGATAACCTTTAGCGTCGACGACGTCCACGCGCTGGATATTCTGCGTCATCTGATGGCTGACCACTTAATGGTGGAATCTTCTCTTTCCCTGCCAGTTTCTTCTGCAGTGAAAGCATCAACTCAGCTTCGGCTTTTGGTAGTTCGCACTCTTCAATCAGCTCGTTGATATCAGCGCCAAGCTGTACCATTTTAGAAGCGCGACTGTACAAGCGACCATCAGTATCAGCGTGTTCGAGTTCGCGAATTCTCTCGTTTAAGTGCTGAATAATGTCTTGTTGCTCCGTCACTTTTTGCCCAAGACCAACGACAACCGAGCGCACTTCGAGTAACTGCTTACTCAACTTTTGCACTTCTTTATCTGCGTGTCGAGATTGAGCTCGTTGTTGGTCTAACTGCTTTTGTAACCCCGAGCGAATCCGCAGTTGCAAAACAACCAATACTAACACGATAAAAGCGACGCCACCCGCAAGGAATGGAGCAGATAAAAGAGTCTCTTCAGCCATCATCATTCAGCCATTAAAGGTGAGCCATCTCGTCCCACTCGTCATCTGTTAGCAGCTTGTTCAAATCCACAAGGATAAGAAGCTTGCCGTCACGGTTGCTCACACCCTGGATGAACTTCGCACTCTCGTCGGTACCAACTGAAGGCGTCGTATCAATTTCAGAAGAACGCAGATAAACGACTTCTGCCACGCTATCTACTAAGATACCAATCACTTGACGCTCAGACTCGATCACAATAATACGAGTGTTGTCGGTGACTTCGCCTTCCATCAGGCCAAAACGTGAACGTGTATCGATAACAGTAACTACATTACCGCGTAGGTTGATGATACCAAGTACATAATCTGGTGCACCTGGAACAGGGGCAATTTCAGTATAACGAAGTACTTCACGAACTTGCATTACGTTGATGCCGTACGTTTCTTCTTCTAGCTGGAACGTCACCCACTGAAGAACTTCGTCATTCGATGCATCTTTCTTCACTTCTACTTCAAAAGCTTGAGACATAGTTAATCCTCGTTAATGTCGTTCCCGACTTAAATCTAATTCAGTGATTTGACATCTAAACCGGCGTTTAGCATGTCAATGAGCGCCTGGACATGAATTAAGGCACACATTTTTTCTTTTACCATGCCCGCTAGCCAAGGGCGTTTACCCGCCTGCTCACGCCAGCGAACCTTGTCGATATTAAGCGTTTCAGTCCCCATTAATTGGTTACTGGCCAACCCCCACATGCTCTCACCAAGCATGACGACATATTGGTAGTTATCTTTATAGCTATCATCACGAAGCTTATCTGCCATCACCCATTTCGCGGTATCGATGACATCAAACTGCTGCTCGCGATTCGTTTGTAGCCCCAAATACCAGGCGGGTTTTCCTATCAAATGGTTAAGCTCGCTAATGCGATGAATACCACCTAACTCATCAAGAGGTACAGCAAACGTGACACCATTCACATCAAAGTAAAGAACTTGGAAGTCCTCACTTCGCTTCGTGCTTTCCCAGACCGTTGGTATATCGGAATCTGCTTGTGTTTCGAGTTCAGTATCGACGTTCGCTTCTATATTGATACTTTGTTCGATCACTGCGTGAGGTTCATCCACCTCTGGTTGCGCTTCCTCAAAAACTGGCTCATCAATCACCCAGTCCTGTATTTCCTCAACACCCTGAAGCTCAGGCACCTCACTAAAGGTTTGTACCTCAGGCTCAGCCGCTTTTATCTCTGCTGCAATATCAATCGTATTTTGTTCAAGAATACTATCAATATCCAACTCAGCCACTGGGTTGCTTGCTTCAAGCTGACTTAATAGCCTTTGAACATCTTCCAGGTTTGGAGCTTCCAACTCTGGCGGATATGTTTCTTGAAACTGGTACGTTTCTGGCTCCGAGTATTGTAGCTGTAATTCTGG
>NZ_JAWOTA010000037.1:2125-36934 GCF_033338635.1 Vibrio sp. Vb1755
CTCTGGCTCTGGCTCTGGCTCTGGCTCTGGCTCTGGCTCTGGCTCTGGCTCTGGCTCTGGCTCTGGCTCTGGCTCTGGCTCTGCAGATGATACCTCTTGAGCCAACAGGTCAAGGTCTTCCTCAAGAGTCGTTATTTCAGTTTCATCATCCAGTAATGCATTAAAGTAGTCATCAAGTGCTTGTTCACTGGACAGCACATCATTACTGCTCATCGAACGCCAACCTCTCCAGGTAAATCAGTAGCTGTTTATAGGCAAACACACCACGGCTACTAGATGCAAAATGCGAAGCTGGCAAGTGCTTTAAACTGGCATCGCGGAACTTGGTATCAATAGGCACCGCTGAGGTCCACACTTGATTTGGGTAATCTTTTTTCAGTTGCATCAATGTCTGCAATGACGCTTTCGTGCGCTTATCGTACATGGTTGGGACGATAGTCACTTTGAAACCGCCCGGGCGAGATTTTTGCATAATGGTTAGCGTACGCATCATGCGCTCTAGACCTTTCATCGCCAAAAACTCTGTTTGAACAGGAATCAAAATTCGGTCACTGGCTGCCAACGCGTTCACCATCATCACGCCAAGGATTGGCGGACAGTCAATCAACACATAGTCATAGTCTTGTGAGACAGTTTGCAGCGCCCGTTTTAAGATTAATCCCATACCACTGCGATTACCCATTACGCGATCAAGCGTGGCAAGGGACATATGCGCGGGAATGATATCCATTCCTTCCAGCTCTGTTTCTAAAATCAACGGCTTAACCGTCTCACGAGAAAACGTCTTCAACTGGAATAAATCAAATAGGCTCGAAGTTACTGCATCAGGATCATAACCGAGATAAGTAGTCAGTGAGGCGTGAGGATCAGTATCAACCATCAATACTCGATGGCCTTTCTGGCTCAATAAGCCCGCCAATGTCACTGTTGAGGTGGTTTTACCCACGCCTCCTTTCTGGTTAGCTACACTCCAAACAATCATGATGAATCCTAAGCTAGGCCAACTTCCACCAACATGCGTTCAGCAATGCGGTCAAGCGGTAAATCTTCTGAAGAAATGCCTGCTTTAGCAACCGCTTGGGGCATGCCATAAACAACACAACTTTCTTCATCTTGTGCCCAAATTGTTGAGCCTGCAGACTTCAACATGCGAGCGCCCTCACGACCGTCTGCACCCATGCCTGTCAACACTAAAGAGAGCACTTTGTCGCCATATACTTTTGCGGCAGAACCAAAAGTCACATCCACACATGGTTTGTAGTTCATGCGGTCGCCGCCATCAATAATGCGAAGACGAGCAGCGCCCGCTCGTCCATCCACCATCATTTGTTTCCCACCTGGTGCAAGGTATGCCACACCGGGCTGTAACACATCGCCATCTTGTGCTTCTTTCACTTGAATCTTACACAAGGTGTTCAAACGACTGGCAAACGCAGCAGTAAACGTTGCTGGCATGTGTTGAATCAATACAATCGGATGCGGATAGTTCATCGGCAAACGCGTCAGAATTTTTTGTAGAGCAACGGGGCCACCTGTTGATGTGCCAATTGCCGTCAGTTGATACTTCTTACCAGAAGCACGGTACTTTGTCGCAGCAGGTCGAGTTGGTGTTGGAGTCACAGGTGAAGCCGTTCTTGAACCTAATGATCGAGTAGTCGTGCTGGTACTCGCTGTTGGGCGAGCGATAGGTCGACGCATGAAAGCGCGCTTCGAGGCAATCTGAATCACACGCTGTTGAAGTAATGACACCGCTTCTTCACGGTTACGCGCAATGTCCTCAAACTTTTTCGGTAAGAAGTCCAATGCGCCCGCATCTAGCGCATCAAGCGTAGCTTTCGCCCCGTCGTGGGTCAGGGACGAAAACATTAGAATTGGCGTTGGAGCAGCGGCCATTATTTCACGTACAGCTGTAATGCCATCCATCACTGGCATTTCAATATCCATCGTGATGACGTCAGGTTTGAGAGATTTGGCTTTCTCAACCGCCTCTCTACCATTTACCGCAACGTCAATCACTTCTAGGCGCGATTCTGAGTTGATGATTTCGCTCACGCGACGTCGGAAAAAACTCGAATCATCAACGACTAGTACTTTAATCGCCATCTTATTCCTTTTAATAACGTCAGCTTTGCTTAAAGGCGTGAAGCCGCAGCGTATCGCTTAAGTAAATCAGGCACATCTAGAATTAATGCAATGTGGCCATCGCTAGTAATTGTCGCACCAGCCATACCTGGAGTGCCCTGTAATAGATTATCGAGTGGCTTAATAACCACTTCTTCTTGACCAATAAGCGTATCCACAACAAAACCAACGCGTTGGTTACCAATCTGTACAATCACCACGTGACCGTGACCAGTACGCTCTTGGACGTTTCGCGATTTGGATGCTAACCAGTTTTGTAAGTAAAATAGCGGGATAGATTTCTCACGTACAATGATCGTCAGCTGACCATCTACCACGTTTGTACGGCTAAGATCTAAGTGGAAAATTTCACTCACCGAAGCCAGTGGTAGAGCAAACGGATGACCGCCAACACCAACCATCAGAGTCGGTAAAATCGCTAACGTTAGTGGTACTTTGATCGTAATCTTAGTGCCCTTGCCTAGCTCAGAATCGATATCGATTGAACCGTTTAAGGTATTGATCGCCGTCTTAACCACGTCCATACCCACACCACGACCAGAGATGTCAGAAATTTTATCTTTACTTGAGAAACCAGGTGCGAAGATAAGGTTGAAGCACTCTTTATCTGTTAAACGTGCCGCCGCATCTTCATCCATCATGCCACGCTTCACCGCGATGCCACGCAGTTTGTTCGGGTCCATACCGCCACCATCATCTACGATGGATAGTTCAATATGGTCCCCTTCTTGCGATGCTGACAAAATCACTTTACCTGTGCGTGATTTGCCGGCCTTCGCGCGTGCGTCTGGCATTTCAATACCGTGATCAACCGAGTTACGTACCAAGTGAATCAACGGATCGGCCAATGCTTCTACAAGGTTCTTATCGAGATCGGTTTCTTCACCGCGCATTTCTAGCACGATGTCTTTATTTAGGTTACGAGCCAAGTCACGGACAACGCGCGGGAAACGGCCAAACACTTTCTTAATTGGCTGCATACGCGTTTTCATTACCGCGCCTTGTAGATCCGCAGTTACCACATCAAGGTTAGCGACCGCTTTGGACATCTCTTCGTTGTCGCTATTCAAACCAAGGCTTAATAGGCGGTTTCGAACCAATACGAGCTCACCCACCATGTTCATGATGGTATCAAGCGTCGAGGTATCAACACGAACGGTTGCTTCAGCCTGAGGTTTTTTAACCGCTGGTGCTTTAGCTTCTTCTTTTACGGCGACTGGTTTAGATTCTGGCTTTGGTGCTGGCGCTGTTTGAACGGGTGCTGGCTTAGCAACAGGCTCAGGTTTCGCAGGGCTTTGCTCTACGTTTGCTGAAGCAGGCTTCGTTGCCATATCCAATTCTTCTAGCGTTGGACCTTTACCTGAACCATGTAGCTCATCGAGTAACTTTTCGAACTCTTCGTCCGTCATTAAGTCACTGTCTTGATTTGATGAAGATGACACTGGAGCGGAAGGCTCTGCCGCTTTAGGTGGCTCTACTGGTACGGATGCAGATGCAGCAGCCTCTGCCGTAGAAGGGCTTTTTCCTACACCGTGCAGTTCATCGAGTAAACGTTCAAACTCATCATCAGTGATATCACCACTTTCAACTGATGGCGCACTCGATTGAGGCGGTTCAGATGGCGTTGTAGATGTCGCAGACATTGAGGCGCCTGGCGCTGAACCTTTACCATGAAGCTCATCAAGTAGCTTTTCGAATTCGTCTTGGGTAATTTCATCAACAGAGCCGACACTTGATGGTGCTGACGGCGCAGCAGGTTCTTCGATGATAGGCTCGGGAATAATAGGCTCTGGAGTAGCCACTGGTTCTTCAACTACGGTTGCCGCTACTTCATCTTCTGACTCAGGTTTGCATAGACGATGAAGTTCTTCAAGAAGCTCAGGGTCCGCAGCTTCTAACGGCTCACGATCTTGAACAGCCTGGAACTGGGTATTAACCGTATCCAAGGCTTTTAGCATCGTATCCATTAAGTTTTGCGTTACCGTGCGTTGACCGTTTCGTAAAACGTCGAACACGTTCTCCGCACCATGACAAGTATCGACTAGCTCTGCCAATGAAAGGAAGCCGGCACCGCCTTTTACGGTATGAAACCCGCGGAAAATAGCATTAAGTAAGTCTTTGTCTTCTGGGTTATTTTCCAATTCAACCAACTGCTCAGAAAGCAGCTCGAGAATTTCCCCAGCCTCAATGAGAAAGTCCTGAAGAATATCTTCGTCTAAATCGTAGCTCATACGTTACCTTTAAAATCCAAGACTGGACAACAAGTCATCGACTTCGTCCTGCGATGAAACCGCATCTTCTCTCAGTTCTGGATGAAGAATCGGGCCTTCGGCTTCGCTTGTTTGTGTATTCTTTTTATCTGCCGGTTCTGACAAAACTTGAATATGTTCTTCAAGTTTATTTCCAGAGAATACGGTTAGGATTTCCACTAAGCGGCCTTCAACTTCATTAACCAACGTAATTACGCGGCGAATGATTTGGCCAGTTAGGTCTTGGAAGTCTTGCGCCATGAGAATTTCGGTCAATTGGCCGCGCAATTCAGTGCTGTCACCTTCGACTTGCACTAATAGCCCGTCGATTCGGTGACACAGTGCTTTAAATTCGCTTAATTCTATGCGCCCGTGCATGAGTTCATTCCATTGAGGACGAACTTTTAGAAGGCAATCATGCAGGTTATCAGCGATAGGAAGGCAGCAGTCGACCGCATCCATTGTTTTGTTGGCTGCAAGCTCTGTCTTCTCGATCACATAATTGAGACGATCCCTAGCGTTAGGGATTTCGTCTTTCGCAATTTCGGTCATGCGCTGATCGAGACTGAACTGCTTGAGTGATTCGTGAAGGTCTCGAGTTAACGCTCCAATTTCTTGCAGCATTGGGTTATCGGCACCTTCGTAGATCGAGGCAACAAGCATATTGGCTTGGTCTTGTTCCCCGTTTTCTAGCATTTGAACGAGTGACTTCGCCTGCTCTAGTGAGATCATTCTGAATAGACCCTTTTACGTTTAGTTCTTCTTATCACTTTGAAAACGCTAAACGAGTCATTTAATAGGTATTTAATAATTGGTATGAATGACTCGAATAACAAAGAGAAAGAGAGAGTTATAAACGCTCGAAAATTTTATCTAATTTTTCTTTTAATGTTGCAGCAGTAAATGGCTTAACAATGTAGCCGTTTACACCTGCTTGAGCAGCTTCAATGATCTGCTCACGCTTCGCTTCAGCCGTGATCATTAGAACTGGCAGATGCTTAAGTTCTGCATCCGCGCGGATGTGTTTAAGCAAATCGATGCCTTGCATACCTGGCATGTTCCAGTCAGTTACAACAAAATCGAAGTCACCTTTTTTCAGCATTGGTAATGCGGTTAAACCATCGTCCGCTTCTTGAGTGTTATTGAAACCCAAGTCACGAAGCAGGTTTTTAACAATACGGCGCATTGTTGAGAAATCATCAACAATAAGGATCTTCATGTTTTTATTCAAAATTGCCTCCACTGAATCGTAAAATCAGTGTTTTTAGTCATTTTGTGTCCACGCACTGAGCTTGGTACGTAAACGTTGCATCGCTTGACTCAGTATTTGACTTACGCGAGATTCGCTTACGCCTAACACATCGCCAATTTCTTTCAAATTGAGTTCTTCATCATAATAAAGCGAAAGAACCAAAGCTTCACGCTCTGGAAGCTGTTTTATTGATTCAACCAGTGCTTTTCGAAATGATTCATCAACTACCCCTTTGAATGGGTTGCTGTCATCGGTTTCATCCGCCGGTGAAATCACATCATCAGAAACGCCTAAATCTTCAATACCGACTAATTTTGAGCAGTTGATATCGGTAAGAGCACTATGATATTGATCCAGTGTCATACCGAGATGCGTGGCTACTTCAGAATCAGTAGGATCTCGATTTAATTCGCCTTCCAGCTCCGCAATCGCTTGGTTAATCTCTCGATTATTTTTATGAACAGAACGCGGTACCCAATCGCCTTTACGCATGTCATCTAACATTGCGCCACGAATACGGATACCTGCATAAGTTTCAAAGCTCGCACCTTTAGAACCATCATAATTCTGCTGAGCTTCGATAAGACCGATCATGCCGGCCTGAATTAAATCCTCTACCTGAACACTCGGCGGTAAACGGCCTAGTAGGTGGTGAGCAATGCGCTTAACCAACACTGAATAACGTTCAATGAACGCCTGCTGGCTATTAAATTTGCCATGTTGGTCATAGGTTATCGCTTTATTCACCAAAAGGGTCCTCTGCGAATTCGGTACGATTTAGCAACCTTTCCACAAAAAATTCCAAGTGTCCACTTGGTGTTTTCGGTAGTGGCCACGTCAACGCTTTGTTTGCTAGTGAGCTGATAGCTAAAGCGGCAGGCGAGCGTGGGAACGCATCAACGACAATTTTTTGTCTTTTTACAGCCTGTCGTACTTTATCATCTAATGGAATACATGCTACGAGTTCAAGGCTAACATTCAAGAATCGCTCTGTGACTAGTGTCAACTTTGCAAACAATTCTCGCCCTTCACGGTAGCTTCTGACCATATTTGCTACAACTTTAAAGCGTTGAACTTGGTGTTCTTTACTCAACAGCTTGATTAATGCATAGGCATCTGTGATTGACGTCGGTTCATCACACACAACTACAACCACATCTTGAGCTGCTCGCGAAAAACTGATTACCATGTCAGAGATACCAGCAGCGGTATCAATCAGCAGGACATCCATTTCGTCTTCAAGACTACCAAATGCTCGAATGAGTCCAGCATGCTGAGCGTGAGAAAGCTCTGTCATGCTCTGTGTGCCAGAAGTTGCAGGAATTATCTTTATACCATAAGGCCCTTCGACAATCGCATCTTTTAGCTCACATTCACCCGCTAAGACATGTCCTAGATTACGTTTTGCACGAATTCCGAGCATCACGTCCACATTGGCCAGACCTAAATCAGCGTCGAGAACCATCACCTTCTTGCCTTGGCGAGCCATACAAATCGCCAGACCCAGTGTTACGTTTGATTTCCCCACACCACCTTTGCCGCCAGTAACAGCAATCACTTTGGTCAACGATGGTTGTGTTAAGCGACGGAGGCCGCTTGCTTGATCGTGTATCATATTCTCAGTCATAGTAGTCCGCCGCCTTAGAGTCCTTCACTGTCACTGTTCCAAAAGTGAGGTTCGTTCTCTGTCGACTTCTCTAACAGTTCATTTGCTTTCGCAAGCATATATTTTGGTTGCGCTATCACAATGTCTTCTGGTACGCGCTGACCATTAGCGATGTAAGCTACTGGCATTGCGTTTTGAATCACTACACTGATGAATTCGCCTAGGCTTAATGACTCATCAAGCTTCGTCATAATACAACCCGAAAGTGGTATACGTCGGAAGTGATCCAGCGTTTCTTGTAGAACACGACGTTGTGCGGTAGCCGGCAAAACAAGGTAGCTGTGAATCACTTCCCCGCTCTCTTGCATTAGAGTGTCGAGCTGCTCGGAAAGCCTCACATCTCGTTGCCCCATCCCTGCCGTATCGACCAAAATCAGTCTTCTGTTTCTTAGCTGATATATAACATCGGCTAACTCGTTAGAATCTTTAGCAACTCTTACGGGACAACCCATAATTCTTCCATAAATTGAGAGTTGCTCATGTGCACCTATGCGATATGTATCTGTTGTCACAAGGGCCACATTGTCGGCACCGTATTCCATGGCTGCGCGTGCTGCGAGTTTCGCTACGGTTGTTGTTTTCCCAACCCCCGTCGGACCCAACAATGCGACTACGCCACCACGTTTTAAAATGTCCTGTTTAGGAATATTGATTTGATCCGCCACCAGCGACAATAACGCTTTCCACGCTCGCGCTGGCTTTGTATCTTCCGGGATATAACAGGCCATCTGGTCTGCTAACTCCGGAGAAACGCCCATTCGCTCTAAGCGCTTAATCAGCATTGCTCTTAGTGGCTCACGACGTTCTACTTCTTGCCACATCAGACCAGAAACTTGGTGCTCCAACAGACGACGAATTGACGTCATCTCTTCGCGCATGCTTTCTAGCTCATCGGCCGATTCGTCACGCTCATCACTTGGGCGACGTCGGTCATAGCGCGTCGGGTCCAGCTTGGGCGTCGGACGTTCAAATCGATTGTCCTGTGCGATTAGCTTCGCCAAAGGTGAATCTGGTTGATATGGCGCTGGCTTTTCTTGGTTGTAGCCGTCGCGATGCTTATTTTGGCGTTGCAGCAAAGCAGAGAGCGAATCTTCATTTTCCGCTACGTGGTCGTCAGCATCTGCTGCACCACCGCTATATTGCTTAAGCATATTAGCGAATCGCTGCGTCATTGAGCCTGTTTTTTCATTGTTACTGTTATTACTGTTCAGGCTAATTTTATCTTCATCTAAATGACGATCTTGGTAACGATCAGCAGAAGACGATGACATTTGACGATGTTCGTTATAGCGATTCGATTGAGAAGCACCGCGATTTTGCTGTGACGCTGCGCTTGCTTGAGACGGATTAGATTCACTATCTATCGCCGCAACAATCGCTACTCCACCAGCCACTTTCTTGTTTGACATGATCACCGCTTCCGCGCCTAACTCCTCTTTCACTTGGAGCAGCGCCGTTCTCATGTCTTTGGCAAAAAATCGCTTTATTTTCAAACTATGAATCCATTAATGATGCGTGAGATCAGTTACCCACGGCTTGCACAATTCTGATCTGTTTTTCATCCGGGATTTCTTGGTAAGACAGTATCCGGAGATTAGGTATTGTGTTCTTCACAAATTTCGCCAACGTCGAGCGTAATACGCCGGAAGTAAGCAGAACGGCAGGTTCGCCTTTCAGTTCTTGTTCCTGTGTCGCTTGGCTTAGTGAAGACTGCAATCGCTCAGCGAGTCCCGGTTCAATCCCCGCAGATTCGCCTCCTGATGCTTGCATAGTTTGATGCAATATTTGTTCCAGTTCGGGTATCAAAGTAATCACTGGTAACTCAGGCTCTATACCATTGATTTCTTGAACAATTAGACGTTTAAGACTAATTCGAACTGCTGCCGTCAATATGTCAGCTTCTTGACTCTTACTTGAGTACTCAGCCAAAGTTTGAACAATCGTGCGAATATCGCGGATTGGAATGGCCTCGTTTAACAAGTTTTGTAGGACTTTCACCACCACACCTAATGGTAATTGGTCAGGAACAAAGTTCTCGACCAACTTAGGCGCGCTGCGTCCCAACATTTCTAATAAATTCTCTACTTCTTCATGACCAATTAGCTGTGATGCGTTGTTGGTCAATAGCTGGCTTAGGTGCGTCGCTAATACCGTTGATGAATCAACAACCGTATAACCCAGAGCCTGCGCGTGCTCACGCTGATCTTCTCGGATCCATACGGCTTCCAGTCCAAAAGCAGGGTCAATGGTTGGCTCACCATCAATCATGCCATACACCTGACCTGGGTTAATCGCTAGCTCTTGATCCGGACGAATCTCTGCTTCGCCCACCGCAACCCCCATCAATGTAATTCGGTAACTGTTTGGGGTCAGCTCAAGATTGTCACGAATATGAACCGCTGGAATTAGGAACCCAAAATCTTGCGATAACTTTTTACGCACGCCTTTTACGCGCTCTAACAGTTCCCCACCTTGGTCTCTGTCCACCAAAGGGATTAAGCGATAACCGACTTCCAAGCCAATAATATCGACTGGCTGGACGTCATCCCAAGACAGTTCGCGCTGTGAGGAAGGTTCTGTACCTTCGTCTGCTGTTGCTGGTAAAGCGGGCTCTTTCGCTTTCTGCTTCTGCCGTTTGTCGATGAAATATGCCGCTGCACCGGCCGCGACTGCCAGGCTCAAAAACGCAAAGTGTGGCATGCCCGGTACGATGCCCATCACACCAAGAATAGCCGCAGTAATCATCAGCGCTTTTGGGTTGTCGAACATCTGGAAGACCAGTTGTTCCCCCATGTCTTCATCGGTGTTTTGGCGCGTCACCATCATTGCCGCTGCAATCGACAGCAATAGCGATGGGATTTGTGCGACCAAACCATCACCGATTGTCAGTAAGGTATAGATTTCAATCGCTTCACCGAAACCCAATCCATACTGCGCCATACCGATCGACAGACCGCCGACGATGTTGATAAACAGAATCAAAATACCGGCAATCGCGTCACCTTTTACGAACTTCGAGGCACCATCCATCGAGCCATAGAAATCCGCTTCTTTGGTCACTTCAAAACGACGAACTCTTGCCTGCTCTTGGTCTATCAATCCGGCATTCAAGTCGGCATCAATCGCCATTTGCTTACCCGGCAACGCATCAAGCGTAAAGCGAGCACTTACCTCAGAGATACGACCCGCACCTTTGGTCACCACCATAAAGTTGATGATCATTAAGATGAGGAAAACCACTAGGCCGACCGCGTAGTTACCACCAATAACGACGTTACCGAACGCCTCAATTACGTTACCTGCCGCATTACCGCCTTCATGACCATGCAGTAAGACGACACGAGTCGAGGCAACGTTCAAAGCCAAGCGGAGCAACGTGGCGATCAGCAATACCGTTGGAAAAGCAGCGAAGTCCAAAGGGCGACGTGTGTAAACGGTCACTAACAACACCACCATCGACAGCGCGATGTTAAAGGTGAAGAACATATCCAGCAAAAATGCTGGAATCGGCAGTACCACCATCGCTAGGGTGGCCAAAACCATCACCGGAGCACCAATAGCTGGCATTTCACGTTGAGGGATTCGTGGCAATTTATCTGCAAACGGCAGGCTTAACTTCATACTGCGAGAGATCTCAATCGATTGAAGCGTCACGTAAGCTCTTACTATTAATACGCGACCGCTTTAGCCTAAAAGTTTAGGTAGGGTTGATAATTAAAGCGTTTTAAGCAATCTATGTACCATAATTAGCGCCAAAATAATGACTAAACACTCAAATAGAGCTTAGCTTTTGATCAAACGAGCTTTTTTAAGGCTTTACCGCTTTTCGTATCAATGACGGTGCTCGGGCGGGATTGGCAAATCATAATCTTGAATTTTCGGGCGCTGTCCACCTCGTTTTCGGTATTGCTTCAATTGGAATACAAATGCCAAAACCTGAGCGACGGCAGTAAATAACCCATCGGGGATCTCTTGCTCGAGCTCTGTCGTGTGGTACAACGCACGAGCCAAAGGTGGTGCGGGCACAATCGTAATGTCATGTTCGCGGGCGACTTCTCGAATCTTCATCGCCATGTGGTCAGTACCTTTAGCGATCACGACTGGCGCACGGTCTGTCTTCTGTTTATAACGAAGCGCTACCGAGAAGTGCTCTGGGTTAGTAACAATAACATCAGCTTGAGGAACGTCCGCCATCATTCGACGTTGAGCCGCTTCCCTTTGCAACATACGAATACGGCCTTTCACTTCCGGCTTACCTTCAGTCTCTTTGTATTCGTCTTTGACTTCTTGCTTGGTCATTTTTAACTGATCGGCGTGCTGCCAGATTTGAAATGGAATATCGATGGCAACCACAATCAATAGCGAGCAACTGATCAGCAAAATAAAGTTCAGCAAAATATCTAAAGCATGGAAGATGTTTTGCGGATACGCATCCATGCTCAATTGAATCAGATCGGCCTGTGATGCTTGGATCAAATAGATGGCGACACCAGTGACCAGAACCACTTTAAGGATTGATTTGATCAACTCTACCCAGCTTTGCATTCCAACCATTCGCTTTAAGCCGCTAAACGGATTCATTTTCGACAGCTTGGGCATGGCCGCTTGGGCAGAAAAACTGATTCCTCCCACACCTGCTGCTCCAATCATGGCGGCGGTAAACAATGTCGCTAACACCAAAAATAGTGGGAACAACAAATCACTCATCGCGCCCAAAGCGATATCAAACAGTTTTGCAGTATCGAAAATCTCTTCTCGTTGAAGATCAAATAAACGGCTCATGATGGAAAACAATGAACGTGCTAACGCCTCGCCAAACCACATCAATGAAATGGCGCCAACGATCAGCACAGATGCTGATGCAAGCTCTTTAGATCGAGCGACCTGCCCCTTTTCTCTGGCTTGTTGTAACCGTCGGGGCGTGGCTTCTTCGGTGCGTTCCTGACCGTCTGATTCTGCCAAATCTTAGCACTCCAAGCGAATAAGCCGACAAATCTGCGCCTCACCCACTGTCCAGAACATTTCATAATGACTGTATAGACCAGCCAGTATGTACCAACAAAGTAATAGACCCACCATCAAAGCAAAAGCAAAACCAAGCGAGAAGATATTCAGCTGTGGTGCGGCACGGGTCATTACACCAAACGACAAGTTAATGGTCAGTAGCGCAATAATGCCAGATAGAGACATACTCAGTGCCGTTTGGAACATAATACCAAGCCAGCCTGCCATTTCACGGAAATCAACCGCGTTGAGCGAGCCGGAGCCAATCGGCAAAGTTTTAAAACTGAACACCACCAATTGCAGCATTTTTAAGTGTCCATCGGTGGCAAGGAAAAACATTGTCGTTAAGAACATGAATAACTGGCCAAGCAATGGCGTGTTCTGACCATTTGCGGGATCAACCATAGAAGCAAAGCCCAAACTTGATTGCATACCCAATATTTGACCAAGTAGGACAAAGGTTTGAATCATAAATTGAGTAACCATACCCATCGCTATGCCGATGATCATTTGCTCGGCAATGGTCATGAAGCCACGAAACGAGAGTAGCTCAATGTCTTGAGGTACAGCGGGGATGGCTGGCATGACAGCGAAAGTGATGGCTAAACCGAGGTAAAGGCGGATTCTTGGCGAAACAAATCGGGCCCCGGTTACTGTCATCACCATCAACATGGATGAGATACGAACATAGGGCCAGAAGTAGTTTGCGATCCAATCTAAGACAACGCTAGTGGGGTACTCCATAGGCGCCTCTAATAAAGCACCTGAGGTAAGCGTTCAATCAAGCCATAGAAATATTCCATCAACATTTGCGTCATCCAATGCCCAAACAGCATCAGGGCCAAAAGCGTGACAATCAAACGCGGTAAGAAGCTCAATGTTTGTTCGTTGATGGATGTCGCAGCTTGAAAAATCGCAACTACAAGGCCGATCAGCAAGCTTGGGATGATAATAGCGCAGACCATGATAAGCACCATCCAAAGTGCTTCACGGAAAAGCTCGACAAACATTTCTGGTGTCATGTCTTATCCTCTATCTGCGCTTATCTAAAGGGCAAAGCTGCCCGCAAGTGTCGAGAGTATCAAGTTCCAACCATCGACCAATACGAACAACATCAACTTGAACGGCAACGAAACAATCATTGGTGACAACATCATCATACCCATTGCCATCAGTACCGAAGCGACTACAAGGTCAATAATCAAAAACGGCAAGAAGAGCATAAAGCCAATTTGGAATGCAGTTTTTAGCTCTGAGGTGATAAAAGCCGGAATCAACACCGCCATCGACACATCTTCTGGATTCTCGACTTGCTCTCCTGACATGGTTACGAACGTCTCCAAATCTTTGATTCGGGTCTGCTTAAGCATAAATGCTTTCATTGGCGCTTGTGCAGCATCAAACGCTTCTCGCGCCGTAACTTGCTCGTTCAAATAAGGCTGAACAGCTTTGTCGTTGATTTCGTTCAGGACAGGAGACATAACAAAAAAGGTCAAAAACAGCGCAATACCAATAATGACCTGATTAGAAGGCGTTTGTTGCAAACCCATTGCCTGACGCAATATCGACATCACCACCACAATTCGAGTGAACGAGGTCATCAGAATCACCATGGCAGGCAAGAAGCCAAGCATGGTCATTAACGCTAAAATTTGTAGTGTAACCGAGTAGTCTTCACTGCCATCAGGGTTCGTGGTCATGGTGAATGCTGGAATACCACCGCCACTAGAAACGGACATAGCACGGCTAGCACCAGTATCACTTTGCATAGCCTGAACTGTAACACCACTTCCATCGGCTAAGTTATCTGGCAGCGCTGACTCCTCTGCTTCAGCAAAGGTAAATGAAGAAAACAGCACGCCGACAAAAAGTAACAACGTACTCAGGAGCAAACGAATTGGATTACCCTTTGTCATGTTTTTTGATCAGCTGGCTAAATTGAGTCGCAAAAGCATTGGTCGCCAACTCTTCCTCTTTCAGTGGCTTATCTAACTTGGCTAAAGTTTGGATCGATTGGCTAGTAATCCCAACCAAAAACTGTTCTTCACCCACTTGAACTACTGCGATTCTTTCTTTTGTACCCACTGGCAACTGACTCACTATACGCAAGCCCTTTTGTTGTCCCATCGCTGGCACTTGCATACGTTTCAGCAACCAAGCCAGCAAAAGAATCACGCCGATTACAAGCACAAGCGAGCCAAGTGTCGTCGCAAGATCCAGATTATTTGGTGCGGCAGCAAATGCATAAGGAGCACTTAGCATTAAGCTCAGTGCTCCAGTGATTTGCTTCAATCGCATTTTGATTGAACGACTCATCTTAACGCAGCTTCTTAATTCGTTCAGTTTGGCTGATCACATCCGTCAAACGGATACCAAACTTATCGTTGACGACCACGACTTCGCCGTGAGCAATCAAAGTACCGTTAACCAATACGTCGAGCGACTCACCGGCTAGACGATCCAACTCAACAACCGAACCTTGGTTAAGCTGCAACAGGTTCCGAATGCTAATTTGAGAACGACCGACTTCCATCGAAATCGTCACCGGGATATCCATAATAGTGTCGAGTTTACGACGCTCATCTTCGCTAATTGGGCTTGAAGTGTCTTTTAGCTCTTCCAGTGGCGCAGCCAATACTTCATCTACGTCTACAGAAGGGGCAGACGGGTCTTCGCCAAGAGCGGCTGCCCATTCGTCTGCTAGCTTTTGATCGTCACTTGGTTCCATTTTTCTATCCTGTGTTACGCCTTACTCATGCCATAGCATGTCTGTTTAATAAGGTATCTTAATGGTCTATATCGTCTTCATTCTCAAGCTCGGACATGATGTCTTTACCTAAGAAAGCTAAATCTGTTTTGACGACATGTGGGCGCTCAATTTCCTCAGAAATTTGCACCGCTAATTTGTCTTCCGAACGACCCATTTTTACGCGATAGGTCGGTAGGTCTTCTACAAACATCGTCGCATGTTCTGGCATTTCAATCGGGATGATGTCGCCCGGTTGCAGCTCCATGAGATCACGCAAAGAAATGTCTTTTTCGAGCAAGTTCACGCGGAAGTTAACCGGACAATCCATGATCTCTTCACGTAGTGCTGAGCTCCAGCGAACGTCCGTTTCCATCTTGTCGGACTGAACACCTGCATCCAATAGTTCACGGATAGGCTCAACCATGGAGTAAGGCATAACGACATGAAAATCGCCGCCACCGCCGTCAACTTCTATATGGAATGAACTCACGACAATCACTTCTGTCGGGCTGACAATGTTTGCCATACTTGGGTTTACTTCAGAGTCGAGATATTCGAACTCTACCCCCATCACTGGCGACCACGCTTCTTTATAATCTTCAAATACAATTTTCAGTAACAACTGAATGATGCGGCGTTCCGTTGGGGTAAATTCGCGGCCTTCGATTTTGGCGTGGAATCGACCATCACCGCCAAAGAAGTTTTCTACCAGAATAAAGACTAAACGAGCCTCCATGGTGATCAACGCAGTGCCTTTTAACGGACGAAAACGCACCATGTTCAAACTGGTTGGCACGTACAATGTGTTCTGGTATTCACCAAACTTCATCATCTGCACGCCATTGATCGACACCTCTGCCGTTTTACGCAGCATATTAAACAGACTAATACGCATGTGCCGTGCAAAGCGCTCGTTGATAAGTTCGAGCGTCGGCATTCGACCACGTACGATTCTGTCTTGCGACGAGAAATCAAAATTGACGGCACCCTCAGTGTCGTTTTCTATCGGTTCATCGACGTCATCAACATCGTCAACCCCATGCAATAGCGCATCAATTTCGTCTTGGCTTAATAGATCGGTCACGTTTTACCTATTGAATAACAAAATCTGTAAACAGTACTTTTTCAATCACTGGCTTACCGACCGCAGCATTCAGCGCTGCTTTGATATCTTCGGAAGCACGATCGCGCAATTCCACTCGTCCTGTAGGAGAGCGCAATTGATCAACCGTCGCGGAAGCAAACGTTGATAGCATAGAGCTTTCAATCAGTGGCGAATGATACCGCGCCAACTCTTCATTTTCTGCACCGCGAACCATTAACTGCGCTTTAATTTGAACCAGCCTATCGCGGCTATCCCCAGTAACGTTAAATACAAATGCCTGAGGAAGATTCACATACGCGATGGGCGCAGCATCCGATGCCTTCACTTGAGCCTGTTGAGACGATTCAGCATGAGCAGGTTCATCAGAGCCCATTAGAAAAAATGCCGCTGCCCCGCCACCAAGTAGTAATACTACAACAGCGATGATGATGATAAGTAACTTGCTTTTTCCTTTCGGCGCATCGGCCCCTTGTAACTGTTCTTCTGCCATTCTTGTCTCTTATTGTTTTTTGAGTTACCAAGACGTTTTAGTGAGTTGCTTGGTAACCATATTCCATTGCCGTTAAACGGCCTTTTATGCGTAAAAACTAATTCCATCACGCTTTGAAGCGACATTCAAATCCAGATTGACATCAGATTCAAAACCCTCTTCGGACTGTCCAGAAAAACCGCCACTTTGCGCGCTTTGACCATGTTGTTCAGCAGTATATCTACCTTGCTGTTGCCCGCTGTTTTGTTGCTGGACGGAAGAATCAGCCAGCTGCATACCTTGTTGCGCTAACATTTCTCTCAAACGAGGGAGCGTCTGTTCAATAATGTCACGAGCTTGCGGGTTGTTCACTGTAAAATGTACATTGGCAACGTCGTTATTCATGGTCATACGAATTTGCATACGACCTAACTCTGGTGGATCAAGACGAATATCGAGATTTTTCAGATTCTTCGACATCATCATTTGCACTTTTTCCGCAACTTGCTCGTTGGCCAGCTCTTTAGTTAGTTGCAACGGAAACTGAGCTTGTTGTGCAGCATCAATACGCGCTTGTTGCTGTACATTAATTCCTTGCTGACCTGCCATAGCCTGAAGCTGTCCAGCGAAACCGTGTTGGAGGTCCGGCTTATCTTGTTTATCAGCAGTCGCCTTTAGCGCACCAGTCGCCAATGCTGCGTTCATCACTTTCTGGCTAATCTCTCCGTCTTTCACACCTTGAAGCGACGTCGGCACTTGCGCGGCTATCAACGTATCAGGCGTTGGAGATAATGCGACTTTATCTCCACTATGAGCAGTTTGTGGCTGGGGTACTTGAGCCGCTGTATGCTGGATTTGCTGAGACACTGCCATAGGTCCAGCCTGGCGAGTTAAATTATGTTGTACTTGTTGCTCTGCGAGAATCTGTTTAATGTCATTAGGGAGCGCAACAAATTGGGCAAGGTCTTGCTCAGGAATATCCGCCGTGATCCTTCCTTGTTTCAACCCTTCAATGATCTGAGCTTCTTGCTGAGTCAGTGGTTTTCCTTGCGCCAACTTGGTATCTATAACTTCAAGTTCATCCAAGGAGACTCGTGGAAGCGCGTCGATGTTGGAACCATCAACGTCTGTTAACAACGGCGACAGCTCATTAGCTACTTCACCACTGACTGCGCTCTTAGCCGTCGGATGGCTGGCTTGTTTCGCTAGCTCTTGCCAAGCAGCAAACTCAGGCGAAAGTTTGTCGACATCGATAGGTTGACCATTCTTATCTAAAATTGGCTCTAAGTCTTGTCCTGGGATCATCTGTGCTTGTTCAAGCGAATGAACTGATGGCGTTTCATTCAAAGCCAGCTCATCAAGATGTGTCGAAACGGTTGCTTGCTCGTGGAACGAATGCACTAAATTCGCGCTCTGAGGCAAAACTTTGCCACTATCGATGGATGCATTACTCGCATTCAGGGTTTGATTCGCTTGTTCAATTCGACCAAGAAGCTGTTGTCCTTCGCCCATCGTGCTTTTTACGTCCATTGTATTTGATGGGTTACTCGTATCAATTGATGTTGATTTCACTTTTTCAATAGCTTCAACATCATGCTCCAAAGGTGTGCTGTTACTCGCCTTTTGTAAACTTACTTCTTCACTTAAGGTTGCATTCGGTTTGTTTGCTGATATTTCATCAAAATCATGGGTCCCGTCACTGACGGATTCTTGGCTTTCTTGCGCCAACAATTCGTCCGAGACGTTAGCAGAAGAAGTACTGCCTACATCCGCTCTTTCTTTTTCTTCAACCACTGTCGATTCTGTTGCTACTTTTTCGGGCTTTTGTTTACCAGCAAATGCATCGGTTAACGTTTCTAAAAATCCCTTGCTCTCAGTGCTCTCTGCGGACGCTTTAGCGGACACATCAGAAACTGGCGTCTTGGTAGTCGCAGATACATGGGACAAATTCACACTCATTTAGAAACTCTCGTTCTCGTGGCTCTGAGCGTATCGCTGACAGACAGCAATACTGGCGGCAAACAAAGGTCAAAAAGACCCGACACTGACAGCTAAAATGCAAAAATCACACCACAATATTGAGCCAATTCTCGGCAAGCTAATAGATGGCATGTTTATGGAACAAACATCAACAGTACTATCCGAGAACCTGGTTCCTAACATGATGTACAGCTACTTGATTGACTTTGAAAAACGATAAGCGTAAACAGACACTTGGCTTAACAATTAAGGAATCACTTTGAAGATCACAGAATTACGCCAATATAGAATCAAAGCAGGCAAAACAGAACAGTGGCTAAGTTGGATGAAGGAAGAACTGTTGCCCTATCAACGTTCACAAGGCATGCGTGTACTGAATACTTACGTCCACACTGGTGATGATGGACATGACTATTTTGTTTGGCTTCGAGAGTTCGACAATGAACAAGCACGCCAGACTCTCTACGAAAAAACATACAACGAGTGGTGGGTTCGCGAGATTCGACCGAAGGTGTTTGAGTTAATTGAACAAGACTCAATCAAAGTTACCTTACTTGAATCGGTAGAGATGTAGTCAGCTGCAACACCGTAATGCAATATCGAACCAATAACCTTTAGAAACGATGTGGTTTTCGACTGTAAAGTAAGGTGGAAAACTCGTCCATTTGCTTTTGTTCGCGCTTAGCTTCAGCAAGTTGTTTCTCTTTTTCGCGTTTGTCTATCATCCACTCATAGGATTTGCGTTCTTTACGCACGGTTAACCAATATTCTTTACAGTTTTCAACCTGCTCTTTGAAATGACTTTCTGCTTGCTTTTGCTTAGATAAAGTTTCATCTAGCTGGGTAAGGAATCGATTTAAGTGTCCATATTGACTTGCCGTTAGGCCCGCCTGACCACGGTCGACGAGTTGCTGGCAATAATCAAGCCGATACTTTTCAATTTGTTCAACCTGACGGTAATAATCTTCGAGTTCAGAACGCGCTTTGTTCAGTGCAAGCACAGCTTGGTCTTCACGATCCTTAGTTTGCTCGAGTAGAAACTCCATCGCGTTATTCATGCGTTATCAACCACCCAAAATGTTTCTAAGCATATTGACGCACATATCGTATGGCACCGATTCTTTCATGCTCTGCTGCAAGTATTCGTCTAACTTCGGTTTCAAAGTAAATGCGCCATCAATAGCAGGATCGGTACCCGGTTTGTACGCTCCAATCGAGACCAAATCTTGATTCTTGCGATAAATAGACAAGACCTGTCGCACCGCTTTTGACATCAGAACGTGCTCTTCGGTCGTGATTTGCGGCATAACACGGCTCACCGACTTCTCGACATCAATCGCCGGATAATGGCCTGCATCCGCCATTTCACGAGAAAGAACAATATGGCCATCAAGAATGGCTCGCGATGCATCCGCTATCGGATCTTGCAAATCATCCCCTTCGGTCAACACGGTAAAGAACGCCGTAATCGAGCCTTGCTCGGCACTTCCATTACCCGCTCGCTCAACCAGCGCTGGCAGCTTGGCAAATACAGAAGGCGGGTAACCTTTCGTCGCTGGCGGCTCACCAACAGAAAGTGCGATTTCACGCTGTGCTTGTGCAAAACGAGTCAACGAGTCCATCAATAGCAGAACATCTAACCCTTGGTCCCTGAAGTATTCAGCAATCGTTAATGCCGTTTGGCACCCCTTTAAGCGCATTAGAGGTGAAGCATCGGCAGGCGCCGCGACCACCACTGAGCGGCGACGACCGTCCTCACCCAAGATCTCTTCGATGAACTCTTTAACTTCACGTCCACGCTCACCTATCAGGCCGACGACCACAACCTGTGCGGTGGTGCCTCGCGTCATCATGCCAAGCGTGACCGATTTACCCACACCAGAACCTGCAAACAGACCGATACGCTGACCTTTACCAACCGTCAACAAACCATTGATGGCTTTTAGGCCAACATCGAGCGGTTCAGAAATTGGTTTTCGAGCCAACGGGTTGATCGGCTCGGCATTAAAAGAGGCACGGTGATCGGTATACAAAGGGCCAAGTCCATCAAGTGGATTCCCAACCCCGTCTATCACGCGCCCAAGTAACTCCATGCCGACAGGCAAACCAGCGTCACTGGTTAAAGGGGTGACTCTCGCGCCAGGTAAAATGCCCGTAATTTGTTCGCTTGGCATTAAAAATAGGTTGTCACCTGAAAAGCCGACAACCTCGGCTTCCATCTGACCTGACATGGTTTCCACTAAGCATAAACTGCCAATTGGTGCGCGACAGCCGGTTGCTTCCAACGTTAACCCAACCACACGCACCAGTTTGCCAGAGGCGACAGGGCGCGTCGTAAGGCCTTCAACTTTGTAGCTTTTTAAGCGGTCAGCGAGTGCTTGCATGGATTACTCACCCTCTTGATGACGGTTTGCGCCACAAAAGCTGTGCAATACGCTTTTGACGCGTTCTTCCATGCGATAATTAATGCTTGATTCACCTGCTTCAATCTGGACGTCACCTCGATTGAGCGATGGCTCAGCAACTAACGTCCAGTTGCGACAATTAAGGTCTTCTTCACCATAAGCTGAACGAATAATCGCGACATCTTCTGGATTCAGGTGCAAGGTAATAGGGTGGCCTGATATTGGTAGCGCTTCGACCGACTGCTTCACCGTATCTAAAATAATTTGAGGGTTGGTTTGTACTTCAACGTGCACCACTTCTTTAACTAAACAGAGCACCATATCCACCAGCTGCTTTTCAACCTGAGCATTCATCAACTCCAAAGGTTGAGCAAACTGATTGGCCAAGTTCATGAAGGTTTCAACTTGCTGCTGAATGTATTCTTGCCCTGCAGTTACCCCTTCAGATTTTCCGAGCTCGAGACCTTCAGCATGGCCGGCTTGCAACCCTTCTTCTTTACCTTTGTCGTAACCTTGCTTAAAGCCAGCTTCCTGACCTTGATGTAAGCCTTCTTGATAAGCACCTTGCTTAATCAGTTCAATTTGTTCTTCGGTTAGCGCAAGTGGCTGCTCTTCTTCAGGCTCATCAAAATTCGGCACCCATCCCGGGTCATAGTTGAACGCGGTTTGTTTTGCTTGTTTGGCTTTAGGCTCGCCATAATCAGGCAGCCCCCAACGTTGAGGTTCGATCATCGAATCATCTTCATCAGGACGGATAAATCCACGTTTTCTATCGCCAGCCATGGGTTACCTATTGTGTGTTCGATTAAGAAGTGAGGGTGCTCCGCAATAGGATAATTGCGAAGCAATAGAAATTATAAGAATTCGTCAGCACCGCCAGACAACATGAGCTCACCAGCATCCGCCATTCGACGGGCAATTGCTAAGATTTCTTTCTGAGCGGCTTCTACATCTGCCACTCGTACTGGCGGCATCGCTTCTATATCATCACGCATCATATCAGCAGCACGTTTAGACATGTTCTTGAAGACTTTCTCACGTAACGAGTCATCTGCACCTTTGAGTGCTTTTTGCAACACGTCTTGTGGTACGTCACGCAGCAACTTCTGAATACCTTGGTCGTCCACTTCGACTAAGTTTTCGAAGACAAACATTAGGTCTTGGATTTGCGTCGCCATGTCTTCGTCCTGATCGCGAATTTGTTCCATCAACAAACCTTCGACGTTGTTGTCTAGGTAGTTCATGATCTCCGCTGCTGCTTTCAGGCCGCCAATTTTGGCTGCTTGTGCACCCGCTTGACCCGCGAACTGTTTCTCCATGATTTCGTTCAGCTCTGCCAATGCTGATGGCTGAACTTCTTCAAGGTTGGCAATACGCATCATCAGATCCAAACGCACGCGCTCAGGGAACTGAGACAAAATCTCTGCAGATTGGTCTGCTTCTAAATAAGACAGTACGATAGTTTGAATCTGTGGGTGTTCATTGACAATAATGCTCGCCACTTGGCGTGGGTCCATCCATTTCAAAGAATCCAAACCCTTTGAGCCCGTACCAAGTAGGATCTGGTCAACTAAGTTGTTGGCTTTGTCTTCACCAAGAGCGGCAACCAATGCATTACGCATAAAGTCTTCGCTGCCCATACCAATGTTGGTGTATTTCTGGATATCCTCCAAAAACGCACGATGAACAGCAGATACCTTGTCTTGGCTGAGATCCTTCGCGCGAGCCATCGCACTACCAACACGCTGAACCTGTTTTGGTTCTAGGTGACGGATAATGCCAGCTGCATCTTGTTCATTAAGGCTCAGTAGCAAAATTGCCGCTTTTTCTTCGCCAGTAATGGTTGAAACATCCAGCTCTACTGGCATTCCCGCGGCGTTGTCATCTTGAGGTACGATATCGTTAGCCATTGTCATTCATCCAGTTTTTCACTACTTGAGCAGCCAGTTCAGGTTCATTCGCAACCAGAGCGCGAACCGCTTTCAATACATCTTCATCTTTATGAAGGTTTGGCAAATCAATACTTGAGCCAAACTCGAACAGTTCGCTGCTTTCGATGTCACTGCCAATCAAGCTAGTTTCACCATCCGCACCAATCGGCAAGCCGTCTGGTCCGTACATTTCGTCTTCATCATCGCTGGTAGGGTTAAGCAATTTCTTCATTGCTGGGCGAACCAGAACCAACACAACCACAATAATCACTAATGCACTTGCGAACCAACGAACCCAATCACTGAAGTTAGGGTGCTCCCAAATTGGTGGTTCTTCTAGCTGCTCAGCCTCTGGCTCAGCAAACTTTACACTCAATACATTCAGCAAATCGCCACGGCCTTGATCAAAGCCAACGGTACCAATTAATACTTGGCGAATGGCATTGATTTCAGATTCGGACATTGGGGTATAAGTCACTTCACCCGTATCAGGGTTAACTTGACGACGGTCTTTAATCGCAACAGAAACGGTCTGACGAGCCACTGTCCCGGTCTGCTTTCGCTCGTGGCTGATGGTCGTATCAAGTTCAAAGTTACGCGTGGATTCTTTACGAACTGAACCCTGCCCCATGACAGAACCATCTTTCATTTGAGCCACATCTTGCGGAATTGAGGCATCCGCTGGAGGCTGATTACTCAACGCACCCGGAATACCCGCTACCATGTTACCGTTATTGTAATCTTCGAGTGCGTACTCACTGCGAGTCGCAGGGGTGTTTGGATCAAAGCGTTTGCGGGTTTGTTCAACCGCACTGAAGTCCATTTGGATATCAACCTGCGCCGTATAGTTGCCATAACCTAAAATGGGTAATAGTACGGAATCAATTTTTTCGCGCAGCGCTTGCTCTTGGCTGCGTTCTAATTCTTGTTCTTTGCGTCGCGCCGCAGAAGCGGGATCTTGGGAGCCTGAGCTGAGTAAGCGGCCATGCTGATCTGTGACGGTAATTCGAGAAGTTTTCATTCCCGGCACAGCACTAGCCACCATGTCGACAATAGAATCCACTTCTTGTTGCTTAAGGTTCGTGCCTGTCGACAATGTCAAAAATACCGACGCAGACGCTTCTTGGTTATGACGCACAAACACGCTGTGCTTTGGCAGTGCCAATAACACTCGTGCTTTGCGAACTTGCTTCATTTCTTCAATTGCTTGAGCCAATTGGCGCTCTCGACTGAGTTTGAGACGCTCTTGCTCGAGACGTTGTGAAACACCAAAACCCATGTCTTGCAGCAAAATATCATCGCCCGCTTCTGTAGCTTGGTTAACGCCGGAACGAACCATGCCAAGTTTGATCGAGTTGTACTCACTCGATTCAACAGAAACAGTATTGCCATCAAGCTTATAATTGATTTTCTGCTGGTCCAGATAATCCAGAACGGGGATCAATTCTTCGGTCTCATACGCACCAAGTGGGCGCATTTCCGGTTCTTTGACCCAAAAGAACAGCATCACGATCAATGCAACACAGATGGATATCGACAGCACAAGCACAACCTGACGAAGTAAATCGAGGTCGCCCACTGCCATATCGAATTTTGACGCACTACGCTCCTCTAGATCTGGATTTTGACTCTCCACATCCACATCGGAACTTGCTACCAGTGCACCATCTGAGCCGCCTTCAGTGACGGTTAAATCTGTAGACTTGTCTGCCACACTTATTACCTAAATTACACTGGCATGTTCATGAGATCTTTATATGCCTCAACGAGTTTATTGCGAATTTGAACCGTCGCATCAAAAGCGACACTAGACTTGTTACGAGCGATCATAACGTCAGAAAGGGATACATCGGCATCACCACGATCAAAACGGGTTTGTAAATCACCAGATGCTTTTTGAAGTGTGTTTACGTTATTGATGGCTTTAGTTAGGAGATCGTTAAAATCTGCTCCAACTTTCGCCCCACTTGCAGTAGGAGCCGTATTGGTTGCTTCTACCATCATGGCGCGCATTTCTGCCTGAATACCATCAATTTTCATTAGCACCTCTAAGCCAAAAGATTGACTATTAACAAAACTGATTATTGACACAGCAATTAACGTGCCATAAGACATTAGCAATCAATTTACTTACACTTTTTGTCTTATGGCCGTTGTCTGTGTTAATTCGGGATATCTATACCAGCATCACGCATTTTGGCAAGCTTATAGCGCAAGGTTCGAGGGCTTATACCCAGTTTCTCCGCCATTTCTTTGCGTCGACCATTACACTCAACCAAAGTCTCCAAAATAATGGCGTATTCTTGATCGCGCAGCTCGCTGCCTAAGCCTTCTCCACCAGTTACTGGGCGGCTGACACTCTCAGCTTGAGCAACTGGCTTAACATTGGGCACGACCATATCTGCATTTTGCACCACGTGTTGCAAGCTATTGGCATCTTGCCAATCTACGCCCTCGAGCAAAATGTGCTCTGCATCGATGTCGCCATTTTCACTTAATATCAGCGCTCGTTGAACCACGTTATCCAATTCACGAACATTACCCGGCCAAGGGTATTGCAATAGTTTTTCTAACGCAACGGTCGAGAATTGAGGCACTGGCATGCCCATTTTGCTGCAATGACGCTCAGCAAGGTGCTTGGCAAGCGGTGCAATATCGCCTTTACGTTCTTTAAGTGCAGGCCACGCAATTGGGAATACATTCAGGCGGTAATATAAGTCCTCTCTGAAGTTTCCTTCTGACACGTATTGCTTAAGATCACGGTTACTCGTCGCTAACACACGAACATCTAACTTGATGCTTTTGCGACTGCCTAGGCGCTCTACTTCGCGCTCTTGTAGAACACGCAATAACTTCGCTTGCAGGTTCAAGTCCATTTCGCTGATTTCATCAAGCAAGATTGTGCCACCTTGCGCTTGTTCGAACTTTCCTGGGCATGCCTGAACAGCACCAGTAAATGCGCCCTTTTCATAGCCAAACAGTGTTGCTTCGAGCATATTGTCAGGAATCGCGGCACAGTTAATTGCGACAAAAGGACCATTTTTACGATTTGACGCGTTGTGAATATAGCGCGACATCACTTCTTTACCTGAGCCACTCGGACCTAGCACCATAACATTCGCATCTGTACGTGCCACTTTATCGGCCAACGCGAGTAAACGTAGACTTTTCTCATCAGCAACGATAGCGTCACCGTTGTCATCACTTTTTATCGGTGCATAACGACTGACCATATTTAGCAACACTTCTGGTGCAAATGGTTTCGCCATGTAGTCGATCGCGCCATCTTTCATTGCAGACACGGCATCTTCAATATTGGCGTACGCCGTCATTAGCAATACTGGTAAGTTAGGCCAATTCTGCTTGATGCTTTTGAGCAGAGCTAAGCCACCCATACCCGCCATTTGCACATCAGAAACGACGATATCAACCGTATTCGATTTCAGCTTTAACAGTGCATCTTCAGCACAGTCCGCTTCCAACCACTCATACCCTGCCAGAGCCAGAGTATCGACTAGGGCTTCACGAAGACCTTCATCGTCTTCTACGATCAGCACTTTGCTTTGCGCCATTATGATTCTCCAGAAATTGTTATTACCAAAAGCCGCTTATTGCGCTTCTGTTTGCACTCGCTCTAGCGGAATGCACATGGTGAAGCAGGCTCCATCACCCTGCTCTGAAATAAGTTCCAATCGACCGTCATGGGCACGGCAAACCATTTGAACAACTGCCAACCCTAATCCAGTTCCTTGAGAACGTGTGGTAAAAAATGGCTCCATGATTTTGGCTTGCAGTTCTTCGGGCACACCCGGTCCGCTGTCTTGCACAGAAATGCGTAACTCACCATTTACCGGGCGGAAAAAAATATCGACTTGCGATTCTTTACCAGACATTTGAATCGCATTCATGACCAGATTACTTAATGCAGATGCAATGGCGTTCGCATTGCCTAGTAGCTCAGTTTGTTCTTCTTCAACTTCTAGGCAGTAATCAATACTGTTGTTTTTTAGCGCGGTTTCGACCATCGGCTGATATTCCGCTACCAACTGGGCAATCGTGAATGGCTTAATGACTTTATTATCACCACCTTTAGCAAAAAGCAGCATATCATTAACCTGCTTTTCCAAATCGTGCAGTCGATCCATTAATTTGGTTTGGAAGCGATCTTTTGTCGCTGGAGGAAGATTTGGCGCTCCCAAATTGGATGCATATAACATAGCGCTCGACAGCGGCGTTCTTACTTGGTGAGCAAGCGACGCAACCATACGTCCTAACGACGATAAGCGCTGTAAATCACTGACACGAGCTTGAAGTAAACGGGTTTCGGTTAAATCGGTAATCAGGATCAATTGACCTGTTGTGGACGCCGAGATGGCGAGTCGAACTTTACGGCCATTCCGCAGGGAAACTTCATGGCCATCATCTTCACGTGGGTCAAACACCGCCTGGATAACGTTGAACCATTTTTCGTTAACCAGTGGAATCTCAAGAATTCGGTGCGCTTCTGGATTTGCTTCACGCACTACTCCGTACGTATCGAGCAAAATCACTCCAGCAGGCATCACATCGAGCACCTGTTTGTAGCGCTCAACCTGATTCTCTACGGAATCTAAATGGGATTGATTGGTGTTGTTATCCATTACTGCCTGTCGAAATATCGCCGCTAAAACTAAAATAGCTTGGTAAGCAATTAGCGTACCAAGCTATTTTCTATATTTATCAGGACGTTAAGCTATCGACAATAAGTTGACACTCAGAGATAACGGTTTTGGATGCCAGAAAAACGATGTTAACTAGCACAAGTGATAATTCAGATATCGTCTTAAAACTTCACTTTACCTAGCGCTGTAAGTTGTACTTACGCATTTTTTCCACCAGCGTAGTACGTCGCATACCCAGCATGTCGGCCGCTCTTGCTACAACGCCACCCTGCGCTTCTAATGCTTGGCTGATCATATTAACTTCTAAATCAGCTAGCAGTTCTTTCAAATTAACCCCTTCCGGTGGCAGCGCTTGCGGGGCGTTCATGCTGTGATCAAGGTCGTCTTGATCTTCAAAGCTAAAATCTTCAGAGAAGATATCTTGGAATACATCACGCTCTTGCTCTTCCACCGAAACAAATGGATTGCTCTCTGGTTGGAACTCTGGGATGTCACTGTAGCGATATTTGGTTGGTAGATGGTTTACATCCACCAAGCTATTTGGATACAGAATAATCATTCGCTCAACAAGATTAGCCAACTCGCGTACGTTGCCCGGCCAGTTATGCTCCATAAGTGAGTTGATTGCACGAGGTGTAAAGCAGATAGGTTGTCCGCCTTCCGCCTCTAAACGTGTCATCAGTTCTTGCAGCAGCAATGGTATATCTTGTTTGCGCTCTTTCAGCGCTGGCATCTCAATTGGAAACACGTTCAGGCGATAGAACAAGTCTTCTCGGAACGTGCCTTCTTCAATCATATTTTCTAGATTACGGTGTGTCGCCGCCACCACTCGAACATTTACCTTGATGGTACTATTGCCACCTACACGTTCAAAGCAGCGTTCTTGCAATACACGAAGCAACTTTACTTGCATCGACATTGGCATATCGCCAATCTCATCAAGAAAGATCGTGCCACCGTCTGCGAGCTCAAATCGACCTTTACGGGCAGTTAACGCACCAGTAAACGCGCCTTTTTCGTGACCAAATAATTCGCTTTCTAGGAGCTCAGGCGGTATTGCACCACAGTTAATAGGTACAAATGCGCCATCGCGGTATGAAGAATGATAGTGGATGTTACGCGCAACAACTTCTTTACCCGTACCGGACTCACCTAAGATCAACACGTTTGCTTCCGTGTTTGATACTTGCTCAATCAGATGTCGAACTTCTTGAATACCTCTACTTTGACCAACTAAGCTGCGAAAAAGCGTGTTTTTGCGTGCACTAGCAACAACATTCACTCCTTTTCGCCCCAGAAAATCTTTGCAGTGGCGTAACGCTTCACTAAGCTGTGGGTAATTAAGCGGCAGCTCTAGTTCACCAACAAAATTTGGAAGATCATCAACAGGCAAAGGAAAACGGCCCATGACTAGAAGAGGGATGTGGTAAGCGCTGTTTAAATGAGAGATAACCGTACTCGCCGCTTGACCTGCTGGAATATTACCAACAATACAGCACGACCATACGCTAGACCAATCAACATCGCTGAGCTGATCAGAACTGACCGCTTCGCAATTTTCTCCAACAAATTCCAATATATTGCTTAAATTTAAACGACTTGATGCGTCATCATCAATTACAAGCAGCTTTGCCAAACCATGCATAAGTAAGAATGATTGCCTTTATTTTAGGTGCGTTGCGGCCAAACCTTGATTTGCGCAATTGGGTGCTAAAGAAGGCAGAACCACCACACTCAATTTACGATAGACAAAATAGGAAAATCAGCAACAAAAAAGCCATTAGGGCTACTAATGGCTTCTATTTTATTTGAATATAAAAATAAGGCAACCAAGCAATGGAGAGGTGTGAGCTTGATAGAAACTTTGCTACACAACTCGTTGCGCAATTGACAAATATATTCGTCTAGTATCTTAACGCATTGTTTTGACTATTAAATACCAACTTCAGCAGCGGTAAGATTATGAAACTCTGTTGGGATTTGGTCCCAAGCGGACTTGATCTCACGGATAATGTCGATAACGTCGTCGATCAGCTGAGGCTCATTTTGATGGTTAGCAGCAGAAATTTGCGTGATCATAAACTCATACAGTGAATCTAAGTTTGAAGCAATATCACCACCGTCATCCATAGATAGACAGCTGCGTAGCGCGATAATGATGTCTAACGCTTTACCTAAGCGCTCACCTTTTGCTGGAATATTGCCTGCTTGCATGGCTGCTTTACCTTGAATAAGGCGCTCAATCGCACCAGCCATAAGCATTTGAATGACTTTGTGCGGAGAAGCCGCGCTAAGCTGGCTGTCGACTGATACCTTTTTGTATGCTTGCAAAGAACCGCGCATAGTAATCCTCTTTTAAATAAATTTTTTGTACTGCTGAAGTGAACGCTGGCCATAACGAAACTTATGGAGCTCTTTTCCGACCTTTGACGTTTCCGATTGCATCAGCTCGACAATTCTTTTGGTACGAGTTAGCAATGCTTGCCACTCTGCATCCTGCTTAACCAAAGGATTTTGATGAATAATTGGTAACAGGTTTTGCAATAACCGTTCCCTGATATCGACCAAGCGAAGAATTTCTTCAGCATTAAAATCAATTTTTTCTAATTCTTGCGTAATTAGTTGATCTATATCACTAATTTCCATGAGTTCTTTTTGCATTTATTAACCCAACGCACTCATCAAAGCGCCTAACTGGCCCTGCATTTTACCGGTCGCATCTTGCATCGCGGTAAACTTCGCATGAGTACGCTTCTCTAGGCTTTCCATGCGGCGATCTAATGCCGCTTGATCGTCACTCAAACGGTAGTTTTGTTCTGTGAGACTTTTTTCTCGAGTACGAATACTGCCTGTAATACCTGTGATACCGTGAATCGCATCTTCTACTCGTTTAGCAAAACCTGTGTTGCCACCGAAGAACTTTTCTAACTCGTTGAAGTTATTGTTCAACTGGCGATCTAGCATGTCATAGTTGATTTCTAGGGTGCCTTGACGTGTCGTCGTAATGCCAAATTCTGTTAAGGACTTTAGGTTTTCAGGCGCCTTATCGATTCGAGTAGAAAAGACCGATTTTAATCGTGAATCTGCACTGCGTACGGTGCTGTCACCTGACAACGGCCCTTTTTGACCAGTTACCGGATCCACACTCGCCAACGCTTGGGAGGTTTGATAAAACGAGTTATACGCTGCCACAAAGTTTTCGATATCGTTGCGTACACTTTGACGGTCGTACTCGACACCAATTTCAGCAGGCGGTTTATTCGGTTCTGATTTGCCTTTTAGTGTTAAATCAACACCTTCGATCGCATCTTCAATCACATTGTTGTGGCTAGATAGCTTTGCCACTCCATCAAGCAGAACTTCTGAATCTTGCCCTGCTTGTACTTCTGTCATTCCAAGGTATTCTTCAAAAGCAGATTGTGCCTTTGCGATTTTCGCTTCTGCTTCATCAATTTTTTCCAGACGCTCACGTTCTTGAGGATCAAGTTTAGCGCGATGAATTTGCTTAGCTTGCGCTTCGGAAAGTTCACCACGTGCCACTTTTTCGTCTAACGCTTGCTTTTCACTCGCAATTTTTTGCTCGATTTCCGCTTTTTCTTGCTCAAGAAGCTGCTTAGCCTCTTTCGTCGTAACGTAAGAATCGGTTAGGGTGCCCGATGCGGCATTATTCCAGCCTGGTACATCTGGTGCCTTCTCTATTGCCTTTTCGTCGAGTTCGAGCTCTGGTTCTTCATAAGAGTCCAACAAAGTACCTGACGCAGTTTCTGTCCAACCTGGAATTCTGTCTTCAGGGCGTAAACTCGCGCGTCGGTTGGCTTCATCAATGGCTTCTTGACCAGCTTTGGCTGCTTCTGCACCCGCCGCAGAGATTGGCGCTTGCGATGCATCATCTTGTACATCGTCTGCCGCTTTTTGCTCTTCTGGAGGTAGAGGATTGCCGTTTGCATCTAGCTCTTCAGCTGGTTGTTTCGGAAATTTAAGAGGACCTAAGACATCTTCCGCCGCTGAACGAGCTTCTTCAAGCGCGTTGACGCGGTCTTCAAGTGTTTGGTATTCGAAGTATTTAAGAGGGTTGCCTTTTTCGGCCTCCACACTGACTCTGATTTGATGATCCTTACCAGAGAGGTTAGAAGCAAGGATAAGGCGTGGACCTTCGACGTCGTTAATAAGAGATGCACGAACGCCAGGGTTATCTTTAGCGCCATTGATGCCGCGTACGACATCGATGAGCTTAGATCGGGAACGAACATCGATATTAAAACGCTCATCACCAAGCGAAATCTGCAGCTTACCAGGGCCAAATTTTGCGTCTTCTGGCAATACGTCAGAAGCGACTTTGTGGCTCTGAGCAAGCTGCAACACATCGATAGCATATTTGCCAGCGATAGCATCTGTGGTTGCCGTGGCAGATACGATATTGTCATTGGTCGTTTCGACAGTGCGAACGGCAAATGCTTTCTCCTGACGAAAGTTCGCCATGAGATTTTTCATCGTATCCAATGATTCTCTGAGTCGCCCGTAAGCACTGATACTGGCATTAATTGTCGTGCGTTCGTTGTCGATGCGTTGCTGCTTTGGTACGCGTTCGGCATCCACAATTTTGCTGACCATGGAATTAATATCCATGCCGCCAGACATCCCCAAAGGGCCTAAACTCATCAAATCACCTCTAAAAACGACTTACACTTTTTCAGTCAACAACCCGCTGTTGGCTGTGTGCTCAGCTAGGCGACGCAATACCACTAGCATTTCTTCATCAGGAATTTGACGAATCACGTCACCGGTATTGGCTTCATAAATCGTCACCACATCTCGTCCGGATTCTTCATCCACTCGAAATGCGACTCCTTTGTTTATGGACGTTACAAATTCATTCATTTGTGCGACCAATTTTTCACGTTCTTCTTTGTTCAGTTCTTGACGGCTTTCAGCCATCTCGATCGCAGCTTGAACAGAGAAGTCGTATTCGGTGTTTTTCGCTTTTTGCGGCGAAATCTCACCATTTGAATTTGCTGGGCTAGACGTGCCTATATCATTGCCATTTTTATTTGCAAACTTTGTGCCATTTGGCGTGCCGTAAGGCTGGATGTTCGATGCGTAGGAGGATATATCCATTACAATCTCCCTTCCACCTTATGGGCTAACGATAGAATCTATCGCTTTGGTGCCCCAGCACTAAGGTGTTGACCTCAGGCTGGGTTTACCACTTAGCCCAACAAGCTTAGCGCTGCAGATGGAGACTGCTTCGCTTGAGCCAGGATTGAAGTACTTGCTTGCTGAAGAATTTGCGACTTAGTCATCGCAGTGGTTTCCTTCGCGTAATCAGTATCTTTAATACGGCTTTTAGACGCGTTAACGTTCTCGTTAATGTTGTCTAGGTTGCTGATTGCGTGGTTGAAGCGGTTTTGGAAAGCACCGAGTGAAGCTCGTTGGCTGTCTACGGACTTAAGAGCGCCGTCGATAACCGCTACTGCTTCTTGAGAGCCAGCTACTGTGGTTACGTCGATGTCTTTCACTGTTACGTCTTTCGGACCACCAAAGCCGATCTCGTCTGCTAGGTTGCCAGAAAACTCAACATCACCTTCAACTTTTTGAGAAGAAGCAAATACTTGTAGTTTGCCATCTTCGCCAACAGAGGCTTTTACATCATCGTTTTGACCGTTGATGTATGTCGCTAGCTGTTCAATATCATCGCCTTGCTTAGCGCTGATTGATAGCTCTTTCTCTTCACCCTGCTTGTTGGTGTAGCTCATTTTGAACTCTGTTTTCTCACCAACAGTCCAAGATGCGTCTTTACCCTCTTCTGCTGCGTAGCTCTTACCACCCATTGCTGAAGTGTCTGAGCGTAGGTTACCCATAGAAAGCATCACTGCTTCACCTGAGTCCGCCCCGATTTGGAAAGACTGAGTACCGTAAGTACCGTTTAGAAGCTTGTTACCACCGAAAGAGGTAGTTTCAGCAATACGGTTTAGCTCGTCGTTTAGCGCTGTTACTTCTTCTTGGATCGCTACACGTTCTGCTTTTGAGTTAGAGCCGTTCGCCGATTGAAGCGAAAGATCACGCATACGTTGTAGGATGTTGGTAGATTCATTCATTGCACCTTCAGCAACCTGTGCAATAGAAATACCGTCGTTTGCGTTTTTCACTGCCATGTCTAGGCCACGGCTTTGTGCATTCAAGCGGTTTGAAATCTGTAGACCTGCAGCATCGTCTTTCGCGCTATTGATTTTATAACCCGAAGACAAACGCTCCATAGATTTTTGTTGACCGTCAGCTGCCTGGTTTAGGTAACGCTGTGCAGTCATCGCAGAAACGTTAGTATTAACGTTAATCGCCATAATTGATCTCCTTAAGGCTTTAGTGAATGTACCGTCGTGTCTCTCACCTCACTTAGGTACATCTCATTTCTCTCAGTCCCTTTAACGGCGACCGATGAATATCCTTTAGAAGAAATTTTCAATTTTTTGCGATTATTTTCTTTGGCTTACTGAAATGTGATGAAGCTCTAATGTCGTGATTCGCAGAAATCCTGGGGCCCCAAAAGACAGAAAAAAACCCAGCCGAAGCTGGGTTTACTCGCTCATCTCTCACCACGAGCCAATGAGGTTCTCATCTTAGGTTTGAAATTAACCTAGCAGACTTAGCGCTGAGTTTGGCGCTTGTTTCGCTTGCGCAAGGATTGAGCTTGACGCTTGCGATAGAATTTGTGACTTGGTCATTGCCGTCGTTTCTTTCGCGAAGTCAGTATCTTTGATACGGCTCTTCGACGCATTCACGTTCTCGTTAATGTTGTCCAAATTGCTGATTGCGTGGTTGAAACGGTTCTGGAATGCACCCAGCTCTGCGCGGTGGCTGTCTACGTATTTCAGTGCTGCATCGATGATAGCAACAGATTCTTGTGCGCCACCAACTGAGGTTACGTCGATAGTATCTACCGTTACTTTTTTACCTTCGCCCAAACCTAGCTCACCAGATAGGCCGCCTGAAAACTCGACTTCGCCTTCGACTTTGTTGTTGCCAGCAAAGATTTGCAGTTTACCGTCTTGGTCTACTGAGGCTTTCACTAGGTCAGTTTGACCGTTAATGTAAGTCGCAAGCTCTTCGATATCGTCACCCGCTTTTGCGCTGATGTTGATTTCTTGCTCTTGGCCGTAGCTGTCCGTTAGGTTGATTTTTAGGTCGTTCTTACCTTCAGC
>NZ_JAWOTA010000038.1:0-33186 GCF_033338635.1 Vibrio sp. Vb1755
GCGTTTTAATTATGTTAATTTCTGCACCAACTTAAAATTGGTATTACCAATTACCTGCAAGAGTAGAAGAACAATAAATTATGGCTTATCAAAGGATTCGTCAGCCAAAACTCTCTGATGTTATAGAACAAGAGTTAGAAAGGTTGATAGTGGAAGGAACATTGTCTCCGGGGCAACAACTGCCTCCAGAGCGTGAACTGGCAAAACAGTTCGATGTGTCTCGTCCTTCAGTCCGAGAAGCCATTCAACGCTTGGAAGCGAAGCGTTTGTTGACTCGTCGCCAAGGTGGCGGAACATTCGTAAGTGAGAATATCTGGAAGAGCTTTTCAGATCCCTTGTTGAATTTGTTGTCTAGTCATTCTGAAACCCAGCTTGATGTGCTTGAGTCTCGTCATGCGATGGAAGGAATTTCAGCCTACTTTGCAGCTTTACGTGGTACCGAAGAAGATTTTGCGCGTATTCAAGGTTGCCTTGAGCGCATTAGCCAAGAGCAAGCAAACAACGATATCGAAGCTGAATCTGCGGAAGTGATGCAATTTTTGATCGCTTTGACAGAAGCCGCGCACAACGTGGTTTTGTTGCACATTGTTCGAAGCTTAGCACCTTTGCTTGAGCAAAATATTCTACAAAATTTTAAATTACTACGTCGCCGCCCAGAAGCGGTCGAGAAAGTCAGTAAACACCGAGCCAATATCGTGGATGCGATTGTTTCTGGTCAGCCTGAAAAGGCGCGAGAAATGTCCCACTCGCACTTGGCTTACATCGAAGAAACATTGTTGGATTTGACTCGAGAAGAGTCTCGACGAGAGCGTTCTCTACGTCGAATTCAGCAGGGTAATGACTCGTAAGAGCGTTACTTAAATAAGTAGATCCAACCAACAGAAGGATAGATCGCCATGTCTGATATGAAGCATGACGTAGATGCACTGGAAACTCAAGAATGGCTACAAGCGCTTGAGTCAGTTGTACGTGAAGAAGGTCTAGAGCGTGCTCAATTCCTATTAGAGCAAGTTCTAGATAAAGCACGTCTAGACGGTGTTGATATGCCAACAGGTATCACAACTAACTACATCAACACGATTCCTGCAGACCAAGAACCAGCATACCCAGGTGACACAACACTTGAGCGTCGTATTCGCTCAATTATTCGTTGGAACGCTATCATGATCGTTCTACGTGCATCTAAGAAAGACCTAGAGCTAGGCGGCCACATGGCGTCTTTCCAGTCTTCTGCTGCGTTCTACGAGACATGTTTCAACCACTTCTTCCGTGCACCAAACGAGAAGGATGGTGGTGACCTAGTTTACTACCAAGGTCACATTTCACCAGGTATCTACTCACGCGCATTCGTTGAAGGTCGTCTAACTGAAGAGCAGCTAGACAACTTCCGTCAAGAAGTAGACGGCAAAGGTATTCCTTCATACCCGCACCCTAAACTGATGCCTGAATTCTGGCAGTTCCCGACAGTATCGATGGGCCTAGGTCCAATCGCTTCTATCTACCAAGCTCGTTTCCTTAAGTACCTAGAAGGCCGTGGCCTTAAAGATACTTCAGAGCAGCGCGTTTACGCGTTCTTAGGTGACGGTGAGATGGATGAGCCAGAATCACGTGGTGCTATCTCTTTCGCTGCGCGTGAGAAACTAGACAACCTATGCTTCCTAATCAACTGTAACCTACAGCGTCTAGATGGCCCTGTAATGGGTAACGGTAAGATCATTCAAGAACTTGAAGGTCTGTTCAAAGGTGCTGGTTGGAACGTAGTGAAGGTAATCTGGGGTAACAACTGGGATTCACTACTAGCTAAAGATACGACTGGTAAGCTTCTACAGCTTATGAATGAAACGATCGACGGCGACTACCAAACATTCAAATCAAAAGATGGCGCGTACGTACGTGAGCACTTCTTTGGTAAGTATCCAGAGACAGCTGCACTTGTTGCTGACATGACTGATGACGAAATCTTCGCACTTAAGCGAGGTGGTCACGAGTCTTCTAAGCTATACGCGGCATACAAAAACGCGGCAGAAACTAAAGGTCGTCCAACAGTAATCCTAGCTAAGACTGTTAAAGGTTACGGCATGGGTGAAGCGGCTGAAGGTAAGAACATCGCGCACCAAGTTAAGAAGATGGACATGACTCACGTACTACACCTACGTGACCGTCTAGGTCTTCAAGACATCCTAACTGACGAAGCAGTGAAAGAACTTCCGTACCTGAAACTTGAAGAAGGTTCAAAAGAGTACGAATACCTACACGCTCGTCGTAAAGCGCTACACGGCTACACGCCACAGCGTCTACCAAAATTCACTCAAGAATTCATCGTTCCTGAGCTAGAAGAATTCAAGCCACTACTAGAAGAACAGAAGCGTGATATCTCTTCTACTATGGCATTCGTACGTGCGCTAAACGTTCTACTTAAGAACAAGAACATTGGTAAGAACATCGTTCCTATCATTGCTGACGAAGCACGTACATTCGGTATGGAAGGTCTGTTCCGTCAAATCGGTATCTACAACCCGCACGGCCAAACTTACACACCAGAAGACCGTGGCGTTGTTTCTTACTACAAAGAAGCGACTTCAGGTCAGGTTCTACAAGAAGGTATCAACGAGCTAGGTGCTATGTCTTCATGGGTTGCTGCTGCGACTTCATACTCGACAAACGACCTACCAATGATCCCGTTCTACATCTACTACTCAATGTTCGGCTTCCAACGTGTTGGCGACATGGCGTGGATGGCTGGTGACCAACAAGCACGTGGTTTCCTACTAGGTGCAACTGCGGGTCGTACAACGTTGAATGGTGAAGGTCTACAGCACGAAGACGGCCACTCGCACATTTTGGCGGGTACGGTTCCTAACTGTATTTCTTACGACCCAACATTCGCGTACGAAGTAGCAGTAATCATGCAAGACGGTATCCGTCGCATGTACGGTCCAGAACAAGAAAACGTGTTCTACTACCTAACGCTAATGAACGAAAACTACGCAATGCCAGCAATGCCAGAAGGCGCTGAAGAAGGCATCCGTAAAGGTATCTACAAGCTAGAAACTTACACGGGCGACAAAGCGAAAGTTCAGCTAATGAGCTCTGGTACTATCATGAATGAAGTACGTAAAGCAGCTCAAATCCTAAGCGAAGATTACGGTGTTGCTTCTGATGTTTACTCTGTAACGTCATTCAACGAACTAACTCGCGATGGCCAAGATGCAGAGCGTTTCAACATGCTTCACCCAGAAGCGGAAGCGAAAGTACCTTACATCCAAACAGTAATGGGTACTGAACCTGCTATCGCAGCAACTGACTACATGAAGAACTACGCAGAGCAGGTTCGTGCATACATTCCTGCTGAGTCTTTCAAAGTTCTTGGTACTGATGGCTTCGGTCGTTCAGACAGCCGTGAAAACCTACGTCGTCACTTCGAAGTGAACGCAGGTTACGTAGTAGTAGCAGCGCTAACTGAACTAGCGAAACGTGGCGAAGTTGAGAAATCTGTAGTTGCAGAAGCAATTAAGAAATTCGACATCGACACAGAGAAAACAAACCCGCTATACGCTTAATTAAGAAGGTAGATAAGAAATGGCAATCGAAATTAATGTACCAGACATCGGTGCGGATGAGGTTGAAGTTACTGAGATTCTTGTAAGCGTTGGCGACAAGGTTGAAGAAGAGCAGTCTCTGATCACAGTTGAAGGCGATAAAGCTTCTATGGAAGTTCCTGCTTCTCAAGCGGGTATCGTTAAAGAAATCAAAGTTGCAGAAGGCGACAAGGTTTCTACTGGTTCTCTAATCATGATTTTCGAAGCCGAGGGTGCAGCTGACGCTGCACCTGCTCCTGCGGCAGAAGCAGCTCCAGCAGCAGCTCCAGCTCCAGCAGCAGCGGCAGAACTAAAAGAAGTTCACGTACCAGACATCGGTGGTGATGAAGTAGAAGTTACTGAAATCATGGTTGCCGTTGGCGACAGCATCGAAGAAGAGCAATCTCTTCTAACTGTTGAAGGCGACAAAGCTTCTATGGAAGTTCCAGCGCCATTCGCAGGTACTCTAAAAGAGATCAAAGTTGCAGCAGGCGATAAAGTATCGACTGGCTCACTTATCATGGTATTCGAAACAGCAGGTTCAGGCGCTCCAGCAGCACCAGTGGCAGCTGAAGCTCCTGCGGCAGCAGCTCCAGCAGCGTCTGCGGCAAAAGAAGTGAACGTTCCAGATATCGGCGGCGACGAAGTTGAAGTTACTGAGATCATGGTTGCGGTTGGCGACACAGTGGAAGAAGAGCAATCTCTAATCACTGTTGAAGGTGACAAAGCTTCTATGGAAGTTCCTGCACCATTCGCTGGCACAGTTAAAGAAATCAAGATTGCAGCTGGCGACAAAGTGTCTACTGGCTCACTAATCATGGTATTCGAAGTGGCGGGCGCAGCACCTGCTCCTGCAGCAGCTCCAGCTCAAGCGGCAGCACCTGCAGCTCCAGCTCCTAAAGCAGAAGCTCCAGCGGCAGCAGCTCCAGCAGCGACTGGCGATTTCAAAGAAAACGATGAGTACGCTCACGCGTCTCCAGTTGTTCGTCGTCTAGCGCGTGAATTTGGCGTTAATCTTTCTAAGGTTAAAGGTTCTGGTCGTAAGAGCCGTATCCTAAAAGAAGACGTTCAAGCTTACGTGAAAGATGCACTTAAGCGTCTTGAGTCTGGCGCAGGTGCAGCAGCATCTGGCAAAGGCGACGGCGCGGCTCTTGGTCTACTACCATGGCCAAAAGTGGATTTCAGCAAGTTTGGTGAGACAGAAGTTCAACCGCTATCTCGCATTAAGAAGATCTCTGGCGCAAACCTACACCGTAACTGGGTAATGATCCCGCACGTTACACAGTGGGATAACGCAGACATCACGGCTCTTGAAGCATTCCGTAAAGAGCAAAACGCGATTGAAGCGAAGAAAGACACTGGCATGAAGATCACACCACTTGTGTTCATCATGAAAGCGGTAGCTAAAGCGCTTGAAGCGTTCCCAGCGTTCAACTCTTCTCTATCAGAAGACGGTGAGAGCCTAATTCTGAAGAAATACGTGAATGTTGGTATCGCGGTAGATACACCAAACGGTCTAGTTGTTCCTGTATTTAAAGACGTGAACAAGAAAGGCATCTACGAGCTATCTGAAGAGCTAATGGCGGTTTCTAAGAAAGCACGTGCTGGTAAGCTAACTGCGGCTGACATGCAAGGTGGCTGTTTCACTATCTCTAGCCTAGGCGGTATCGGCGGTACAGCGTTTACTCCAATCGTAAACGCACCAGAAGTTGGTATCCTAGGTGTGTCTAAGTCAGAAATGAAACCGGTATGGAACGGTAAAGAGTTCGAACCGCGTCTACAACTTCCACTGTCTCTATCATACGACCACCGTGTGATCGATGGTGCTGAAGGTGCGCGCTTCATCACTTACCTAAACTCATGTCTATCTGACATTCGTCGTCTAGTTCTGTAATAGAAATTAGATGAATGAGAGGCGGCAACTTAGCCGCCTCTGCTAATCATAATTACCGACAATTTGGTTATCAGCCTTGCTTCGTTCAGGGTTTTCACAATCGAATTGTTGTCTAGCTCACAGGCTAAATTGATTTACTTTTCACACCATTAACATCTCTGTAAACTGTTAGCGGTCTGAAAATAACTGTTTAAAACAAATCTCTCTTAAACATAAAAAATCGATACCCACTCAGCCTGTTAGGGATAATGACTACAAGAGGTCAAAATGAGCAAAGAAATTAAAGCCCAAGTTGTTGTACTTGGTTCTGGTCCTGCTGGTTACTCCGCTGCATTCCGTTGTGCGGACTTAGGTCTTGAAACTGTACTAGTTGAACGTTACAGCACGCTTGGCGGTGTATGTCTGAACGTGGGTTGTATCCCATCTAAAGCACTGCTTCACGTTTCTAAAGTAATTGAAGAAGCGAAAGCGATGGCTGACCACGGCGTTGTGTTCGGTGAGCCTCAAACAGACATCAGCAAAATCCGCATCTGGAAAGAAAAAGTTGTTAACCAACTAACTGGCGGCCTAAGCGGTATGGCTAAGATGCGTAACGTAACAGTAGTTAACGGTTACGGTAAGTTCACTGGCCCTAACTCTATCCTTGTAGAAGGCGAAGGTGAGCCAACAGTTGTTAACTTTGACAACGCAATCGTTGCGGCTGGTTCTCGTCCAATCAAACTGCCATTTATCCCGCATGAAGACCCACGTATTTGGGACTCTACTGACGCTCTAGAACTAAAAGAAGTGCCAGAAAAACTGCTTATCATGGGCGGTGGTATCATCGGTCTAGAAATGGGTACGGTTTACCACTCTCTAGGTTCTAAAGTTGAAGTTGTTGAAATGTTTGACCAGGTAATTCCTGCAGCAGACAAAGATATCGTGAAAGTATTTACTAAGCGTATCAAAGACAAGTTCAAGCTAATGCTAGAAACGAAAGTAACAGCAGTTGAAGCAAAAGAAGACGGTATCTACGTTTCAATGGAAGGCAAGAAAGCGCCAGCTGAAGCTGAGCGTTACGATGCGGTTCTAGTTGCTATCGGTCGTGTACCAAATGGTAAGCTAATCGACGGTGAAAAAGCGGGTCTAGAAATTGACGAGCGCGGCTTCATCAACGTTGATAAGCAAATGCGTACTAACGTTCCTCACATCTTCGCGATCGGTGATATCGTTGGTCAACCAATGCTTGCTCACAAAGGTGTGCATGAAGGTCACGTAGCTGCTGAAGTTATCTCTGGTAAGAAGCACTACTTTGACCCTAAAGTTATCCCTTCAATTGCGTACACTGAGCCAGAAGTGGCTTGGGTTGGTAAGACTGAAAAAGAAGCGAAAGAAGAAGGCATCAAGTACGAAGTAGCAACATTCCCATGGGCAGCATCAGGTCGTGCAATCGCATCTGACTGTGCAGACGGTATGACTAAGCTAATCTTCGACAAAGAAACTCACCGCGTAATCGGTGGTGCTATCGTTGGTACTAACGGTGGTGAACTACTTGGTGAAATCGGCCTTGCAATTGAGATGGGCTGTGATGCAGAAGATATCGCTCTGACTATCCACGCTCACCCAACTCTACACGAGTCTGTAGGTCTAGCTGCTGAAGTATTTGAAGGTTCAATCACTGACCTGCCAAACAAAAAAGCAGTTAAGAAGAAGTAAGCTTTTTCTGACTGAATGATAGAAGCCGCTGCATTGCAGCGGTTTTTTTATGCTTGTTATATAGGAATATAAATGTGTGCTTAGCAGACAATAAAAAGCCCACCAAACGGTGGGCTGACATATATTACGAGCTAAGCTTTAGTGTTCACGGTTGTAAATGCAAAGCATATCTAAGTATGAATTCACTAGATGTTTCAGCTCCGCTTCACCTTTAGCGCGGTTCGCTTGGACAAACAGTGAGTAACAAATACCGTGGAACAGGTTCGCCAAGTGTTCTGAATCGTGCTGGTCACACACTTCGCCACGTTCAATTGCTTTAATGAACATGTTTTGTACCAGCAACTGGTTAGTACGGTTAGTTGAAACAAACAATGGCCATACTTCGTCACGTGTTGAAGCACTCCACTCGAACCATACTTTTAGCCAGTGACAGTCTTGGCTGACAAGCTCAATCATCGCATTAGTAATATTGGCGATGTTTTCACGTGCGTGTAAGTCTAGGTCTATGTTATCCGATAGGAAGTTTGAGAACTGACGTACGACGTGATTGAGAACTTCATCCACCAAGTCTTCGCGTGTAGGGAAGTAGTTAAAAACAGTCGCCACAGAAACTTGAGCAATTTCTGCGATATCTGCGTGACCACCACGACCGATGCCGCGGCGCGCAAATACTTCCAATGCGATTTCCATTAACTGTTGCTTACGCTTAATTGGAGAAAGCCTAGTTCTAGGTCTCTTTGCAATTGAGTCCATATCCATTTTCCTTGCCATTTGAGTTGATATTGGGGGTAACCCCCTAATTGATTATTTTAATAGTTGCTTAAAGCAGTGATGAGTGTAATGGTGCATATGCACAAGGTCAACATCTGTAGAACAATTTATATACAGTAATGTCATTATTATTGATAAATTTAGCTATGAACTTTATAAAACTAAGACCTTCTTCCAAGATTTTTTGGCAACAGGATGCGACTTTCAACCCAATGAACGTGGTGATACACTACACGCCGTAAGATTAGGTGATCGTTTGCGTGCGACTTACCTCAACCCACAAATTTAGATTGAGCACAGTATGAAACATACAATAGAAGTCATGATTTCTGAGCAAGAAGTTCAGGAGCGAGTTCGTGAATTAGGCAAACAAATTACAGAGCGTTATCAAGGTAGTGAAGATCTTGTGTTGGTAGGCTTATTGCGAGGCTCATTTGTATTTATGGCAGACTTGGCACGTGCTATCGAACTGACTCACCAAGTTGATTTTATGACTGCGTCAAGCTACGGCAATACGATGGAAAGCTCACGTGACGTTCGTATCTTGAAAGATTTGGATGATGACATCAAAGGTAAAGATATTCTGCTTGTTGAAGACATCATTGACACTGGTAACACACTAAATAAAATCCGTGAGATTCTTTCGCTACGTGAGCCGAAGTCTATCGCTATTTGTACGCTCCTAGATAAGCCATCTCGTCGTGAAGTGAATGTTCCTGTGGATTGGATTGGTTTCGAAATTCCAGATGAATTTGTCGTTGGGGTGGGTATTGATTACGCGCAGAAATACCGCCACTTACCATACATCGGTAAAGTTGTACCTCAAGAATAATCATTGAGTTCAGCATTAAAAATAAAAAAACGCCCATTTAAGATGGGCGTTTTTTGTTCAACTTTTAGATATGACTTAGCGACAAAGCAGCTTGTTGTCTGTATTTAGAATCGTCGAAAGAGCTTTCTGGTAAGACGCTTCTACGGTTTCCTTAGAGTTAGAACGAATGCCTAAGTACTCTAAGCGACCATCTTCAATTCCGTATACCACACCATGAATTTCAACATCTTGCCCACGCTCCCAAGCGTTTTGCAGGATGGTTGAGTTACCCAAGTTGTACACTTGCTCTGCAACATTAAGCTCGCCTAGTTTATCCGCTCGATCTTGTTGCGGCATTTGATCTAGGTAAGTGCGGTGTTTGAAATAGATATCTCTGATATGTAACAGCCAATTATTAATAAGACCTAGCTTAGGGTTATCAATGGCTGCGTTTACACCACCACATCCATAGTGCCCACAGACAATGATGTGTTTAACCTTAAGAACGTCTACAGCGTACTGGACGACCGATAGACAGTTGAGATCAGTATGGATAACTTGGTTTGCAACATTCCGATGAACAAAGAGTTCACCTGAGTATAGTCCGGTTAGTCGCTCGGCAGGGACGCGGCTATCAGAGCAGCCAATCCAAAGAAAATCAGGCTTTTGACCCTCTGCGAGTTTTGCGAAGTATTCAGGTCGATCAGATTTGATCTCTTGAGACCATTTCGAATTGTTTTCAAATAACTGTTTTATTTCCGGCATTTTGCAAACTACTTCCCTTAAAAGACAAAATCGCTGCCGCTGTTTGTGTGCACATGCAAGCGATCAGTGTTGTAACTATACACAATGTTACAATTTCGATCTCGTTAAATATTCGTCAGATAGGACTCATCTGACTAGTTTTCATTAAGAAAAAAGTAAAATCTGGTGAAACTATTTGTGGTGTGAATTTAGCCTTAATCTATTTATGGTTTAAATTTTCGCCTAGCTCGTTAAAGTAGTGATATTTTACTTTTTAAAATTGAATGCAGGGAAAATCAGCAGTGTTCGGTAGTCGTTTTGAAGATATCAATTTCAAAGGGGATGTGTTTGGCGGGGTAACCACGGCGATTATCTCTCTCCCTCTGGCGTTAGCGTTTGGTGTTGCATCCGGAGCCGGGGCTGAGGCCGGCCTTTGGGGGGCAATAATGGTCGGTTTGTTTGCCTCGTTATTTGGTGGTTCTAATACGTTAATATCAGAACCGACAGGGCCAATGACGGTAATCATGACCGCAGTATTAACCAGTATGATGGCGAAATACCCAGAAACGGGCATGGCTATGACTTTCACAGTTGTCATGATGGCTGGCGCGTTCCAAATCCTATTGGGGACGTTAAAACTGGGTAAATACGTTACCTTGATGCCTTACAGCGTTATTTCTGGGTTTATGTCTGGCATAGGTGTGATTCTTATCATTCTGCAGTTATCGCCTTTGATGGGGCATGCTGCGCCTTCAGGGGGAGTACTCGGAACGTTATCTGCTTTGCCGGAGACCATTTCTAACCTTAAGTTCAGTGAGTTGTTTTTGGGACTACTGACTTTGGGGATTCTTTTTTTCTTCCCTAAGCAATATCGTAAATACGTTCCTGCACAGCTCGTGGCATTGGTCGCGGTGACTTTATTGTCTGTGATTCTCTTTGATACAGAAGATATTCGTCGTATCGGTGAAATTCCTGCTGGGTTACCTTCTCTCGTCGCACCATACATTGACACAGATATGTTTGTCGAGATGGTCATTGATGCATTAGTGCTAGGCACATTAGGTTGTATTGATACTTTGTTAACGGCAGTTATCGGTGACTCATTAACTCGTAAAGAACACGACTCAGATAAAGAGCTGCGAGGTCAAGGGTTAGCTAACATGATCTCAGGCTTGTTTGGTGCGCTGCCGGGGGCGGGGGCTACCATGGGGACGGTAACGAATATCCAAGTTGGGGCTCGTTCGCCATTATCTGGTGTGATTCGTGCACTAATGTTGGCGTTGGTTGTACTGGTTGCTGGCGGGTTAACAGAGCCAATCCCGATGGCTGTGTTAGCAGGCATTGCGGTGTATGTTGGCTTTAACATCCTAGACTGGAGCTTTATTCAGAGGGCACATAAGGTAAGTTTTTCCGGAATGGCGGTGATGTATGGCGTTATGTTGCTTACAGTATTCGTTGATCTTATCGTTGCGGTGGGTTTAGGCGTCTTTATCTCGAACATTATCATCATCGAGCGTTTGAGCCGAGAGCAGGCGCGACAAGTAAAAGCGATCAGCGACGCGGATGAAGATGATGTGCCGCTGACTGACAGCGAGCGTGGCTTGTTGGATCGTGCGAATGGTAAAGTGCTGTTCTTTTATCTTTCCGGTCCGATGATCTTTAGTGTTTCTAAAGCCATTTCACGTCAACACTCTAGTATTTCGGACTATGACGTGATGATTCTCGATCTTACGGATGTACCAATGATTGATGTGACCGTCGGTTTGGCATTAGAGAATGCGATTAAGGATGCTCTCGATGCCAATTGTGCCGTGTATTTATTATGCCCGAATGAGCGAACACGAGAACAGCTAGAGAAATTCCATGTGATTGACCTTGTCCCGGATGAAAATATGTACCAATTCCGTTACGAAGCATTGAATGCGGCGGTGGCACATGTTGAGGCAGACCAGTATCAGCGCATAACGGCGTAATCATTCTGACAGTTAAAAACGCAACAGTTTCCTGTTGCGTTTTTTTATGCTCTATTTTGTCTTACTTAGAGATAACCTTTACGAGGTAAGGGTTATATTTCCAATATTATCGAAAGGTTTATTTGTAATCATCGTTATTCAACGATAAACTGATGGACCTCCAGTACGATACCCAAGGCGATTTTGTAGTAAACCGCTGATAAATATGAGTCGGTATTAGTAATCACAAACAAACGGCAATCAAGACCTTATGTACGCATTAGAAATTGAACAACTGCGCAAGACGTATGCAGGTGGCTTTGAGGCGTTAAAAGGTATAAGTCTCCAAGTGAAAAAGGGTGACTTCTACGCGCTTCTGGGTCCCAATGGTGCAGGAAAATCGACCACGATTGGTATCATTTCCTCCTTAGTGAATAAAACCTCCGGAACGACGAAAGTTTTCGGTTATGACATTGATACCGACCTCGAATTGGCCAAGCAGAATTTAGGCTTGGTGCCACAAGAGTTCAACTTCAACCAGTTTGAAACCGTTGAGCAAATTGTGATGCAGCAAGCTGGCTATTACGGTGTGTCTAAAGTATTAGCCAAAGAAAGAGCAGAAAAATACCTGAAAAAATTGGATTTATGGGAAAAACGCCAAGAGCGTGCTCGTAACCTATCCGGTGGGATGAAGCGTCGTTTAATGATCGCAAGAGCTTTGATGCACGAGCCGCAGTTACTCATTTTAGATGAACCAACGGCTGGAGTGGATATTGAACTACGCCGCTCAATGTGGGGGTTTCTGAAAGAGATCAACCAAGAGCAAGGAATTACGATTATTTTAACGACACACTACCTAGAAGAAGCGGAGATGCTGTGTCGAAATATCGGCATTATTAATCGTGGTGAGCTGATTGAAAATACCACCATGAAGGCGTTACTAGGTAAGCTAAGCGTCGAAACATTTATCTTGGATGTTGAGTCAGAAGTCGAGGTGCCCGAGCTTGAAGGTGTTAATCGACAAAGTATTGTTAATGGCTCTTTAGAGATAGAACTAGATAAAAGCCAAGGATTGAATTCGGTATTCAGTCAGTTAACAGAGCATGGCATTAAAGTTCTCTCAATGCGTAACAAAGCCAACCGACTTGAAGAGTTGTTTGTCAGCATTGTAAGAGAGGGGAGTATTTAAATGTACGGTTTATATTGGACGGCATTTCGCAGCTTGCTGAGCAAAGAAGTCACTCGTTTTACACGTATTTGGGTGCAAACCTTAGTGCCGCCAGCCATTACGATGACGTTGTACTTCATCATTTTCGGCAATCTTATTGGCTCTCGAATTGGTGAGATGAGCGGCTTTAGTTACATGGAGTACATTGTTCCAGGTTTGATCATGATGTCGGTGATCACCAACTCATACTCGAACGTGGCGTCGTCATTCTTTAGTGCAAAGCTACAGAAGAACATTGAAGAACTGCTGGTGGCACCGGTACCAAACTATGTGATTATTGCTGGCTACGTGATGGGCGGCGTGACTCGAGGTTTGTTGGTCGGTGCAATTGTTACTTGTGTGTCACTTTTGTTCGTTGATTTGCAAGTGAAGCACTGGGGCATTATTGTCGCGACTGTCTTCATGACGTCGGTTGTATTTGCTCTCGGTGGCTTGATCAATGCGGTTTACGCAAAAACGTTTGACGATATTTCGATCATCCCTACGTTTGTATTGACTCCTTTAACTTACTTGGGAGGAGTCTTTTATTCGATCAGTCTGCTGCCTGAATTTTGGCAAGGCGTTTCTAAGATCAACCCAATCGTCTACATGGTGAATGCGTTTCGCTACGGCTTTTTAGGTGTCTCGGATGTGGGCATTGTCACTTCATTTAGTGTACTTGCAGTGTTTGTTGTTGCACTGTATGCCATTGCGTATTACCTAGTAACCAAAGGGATTGGCCTAAGAAGCTAAGCCATTCTCATAAAGCAAAGAGCAGCGATTCATGCTGCTCTTTCGCGTGCATAACAATACATACCCATACAATTTTTCGGTTTTTATCATGGTAGGTTTCAATCATTTGTAATAAATGAGTGATCCTATGAATATTGTCCCGCCGCCGCCTTTCTCCTATCAATTACTTAAGCCCAAATATTGGTCTGTATGGCTGGCATTTGGATCTTTAGCGATTCTTGTTAATGTACTGCCATATGTAGTATTACGAATCTTAGGTAGAAGCATCGGCTGTATTGCGATGCATGTAATGAAGCGCCGACACAAGATCGCTCTGCGTAATCTCCAGCTGTGTTTCCCTGATTTTACGGATTGGCAATGTAAGGACGTAGTACGAAAAAACTTTCAATATACTGGAATGGCGATCATCGAAACCGGTATCGCCTGGTTTTGGCCAGATTGGCGGATACGTCGGATAACCTCTATTGTTGGAAAAGATCGTTTACTCGCTGAGGAAAAGAATGGACGTGGTGTGTTGGTGGTGTGCAGTCACCATTTAAACTTGGAGATAACCGCTCGTATTTTTAGCCAGTTTGCCCAAGGTTATGGCGTTTATCGCCCAAATTCGAATCCTGCTTATGAGTTTATTCAACATCGAGGTCGAACTCGTTTTGGACATCAAATGATTGATCGAAAAGACGTGAAATCAATGCTCAAAGTTCTGAAGAATGGTCATCGACTTTGGTATTTGCCCGACCATGATTATGGCGTTAGCCATTCTGTTTTTGCGCCGTTTTTTGCTGTTGAACAAGCGGCGAGTACCGTCGGGTCTAGTGTTCTCATTGATGCAACAAAGTGCGCGGTTATATCTGGTGTTACAGTGAGTAAAAATCACCAATACACGCTGTACATTGGAAAAGACATTAGCGAGCGTTTCGAGAGACGTAATGCGGTTAAAGCGGCAAGCATCTTGAACCAAGAGCTTGAGAAAATGATAAAACGTGATATTCCAGCGTGGATGTGGCTGCACAAGCGGTTTAAAACTCGCCCTGAAGGGTTAGATTGCGTCTATACGTAGAGTATAAAAAAGGTCGACTAAGAGTCGACCTTTTTACTTTTATGACTCAGAGCTTACTCTGCGCTCTCTGAGTTTGTATTGTTAGATTCAGCTTCTTCCTTCGTTTCGACAACCATATCTACCGTTTGGTTATCGATAAGACGAGCTTTGCCTAGGAACGCAGACATCAGAATGACAGCTTGTGTCGTTTCTGGTGTGATCACTTGTAATGTACGAGCATCACGAATGAAGATCTCATCAGGGTGCAGACCTGCAGCTCGAAGTTGGTCGCTTGCATCTTCGATGATCGATGCGTAGTCATCGCGGCCACCGCGAATGGCACTACTGATCCAACGCATTGTACGAGCAAGTACAGGAGCACGTTGACGCTCGTCCAGCGTAAGCAAGCCATTGCGTGAACTCATTGCTAAACCGTCCATTTCACGTACGGTTGGTACACCGATGATTTCAATGTCCATTGCTAGGTCATCAACCATCTTGCGGATAACAGCAAGTTGTTGGAAGTCCTTCTCGCCGAAGCACGCGACATCCGGTTGTACGATGTTAAACAGCTTATTCACAATCGTCGTCACGCCACGGAAATGACCTGGTCGAGACGCGCCTTCGAGAATTGTTGATAGGCCAGGGACATCGACGAAGGTTTGCTTATCCAGACCTTCTGGGTAGATAACTTCTGGTGTTGGCGTAAATACCACATCGACCCCTTCAGAGGTTAACTTGCTTAAGTCTTCCTCTAGCGTGCGTGGGTAATTATTTAAATCGTCTGCACGATCAAACTGCATCGGATTAACAAAGATGCTTACGACAACGATATCAGCGTATTCGCGTGCTTTACGCACTAAAGTTAAGTGGCCTTCGTGAAGGTTGCCCATGGTAGGGACAAACGCCACTTTACGACCTTCACGTTTAAAGGTTTTAAGGTGTTCACGAACTGCTGAGATTTCCGCAAAAGTTTGCATGCATTTATCCTCTAGGCAATGGTATGAGCGTCGTCTGGGAATACACCGTTGGCTACATCTTCAATGTATTTAGTAACGGCTTTGCGCATATCACCTGTTTCAGCAAGAAAGTTTTTGGAGAATTTCGGCATGTAGTTGGCAGAAATACCAAACATATCATGCATTACGAGAATCTGACCATCTGTTACGTTACCTGCACCAATACCGATAACAGGAACGTCAAGCACTTGCGTAATACGTTCAGCAAGCTCAGCTGGTACGCATTCTAGTAAGACGATTTGAGCGCCTGCTTCTTGCAGCGCTAATGCGTCTTTTACCATGCGGTCTGCTTTTTCTTGATCGCGACCTTGGATTTTGTAACCACCAAAAATATTAACAGCTTGAGGAGTTAAACCAAGATGAGCACAAACTGGAACTGATCGTTCAGTGAGCATTTTCACCGTGTCGACAAGCCAGTCACCACCTTCAATTTTTACCATATTGGCACCAGCACGCATCAGTTTAGCCGCATTTTCGCAAGCTTGCTCTGGCGTGGTGTAGCTCATGAATGGCATGTCTGCCATCAACAAACAATTTGGGCTACCAGCGCGTACGCAACGAGTATGGTAAGCGATATCATCGACCGTTACTGGCAGAGTATCGTTGTGACCTTGCAAAACCATACCTAGAGAATCACCGACAAGAAGTACTGGCATTTCTTGGCTTTCAAACAGTTGGGCAAAGCTCGCATCATAAGCGGTTGAAGTAGCAAATTTACGACCTTCTTGCTTCCACTTGATTAGGTCGTTGATGGTCATTTTTTTCATGGTTTTATCCTTACTAGGAGTTGGCTATGACTGCCAGATACTGAGGCCGTTTCTATCTACTTGTTCCAGTAGTTTAGAGACCTCGGTCCCATCAGGGAGTTGTAAACTTGGTGCAATTTCCGCAAGAGGGTAGAGTACGAATTCACGCTCTTTCATTCCATAATGAGGAACGATCAGCCTCTCGGAATTAATCACCTCATTGCCATAAAGCACAATGTCGAGGTCCAAGGTTCTTGGTCCCCAGCGTTCGTCTTTACGGACACGCCCTTGTTCTTGCTCTATAGCTTGTGTGCAATTGAGCAATTCAATAGGCGTCAAACTGGTGTTAATAGACACAACCGCATTGATGTAATCCGGTTGGTTTTGTGGCCCCATTGGCGTGCTGCTGTATAGCGAAGAAGCTTGAACAAACTCTGATTTAGGCAGCGTTTTTAATGCTTCAATCGCTTGCTTCGCTTGGCTGACAGGATCAGCCAAGTTACTGCCTACCGCAATGTACGCTGTAATCATGATTTGGGCTTACTCTTTTTCTTGCGATAAGTTTTACGGCGGCGTTGGCCTGTTTTCGGTGATTGACCGTCTAAGTCGGCAGCCATTGCTTGACGCATTTCTCGGCCTGCATTTTGAAAAGTTTCCCACCACTTGGCAAGCTTCTGAGTGTCACCACCTTCAATTTCACCGCGCATTTCAAGAAAATCAAAGCCAGCTCTAAATTTATTGAGCTCCATAAGACGGAATGCACGTTTACCGTTACGTCGTGGAAGACGAAGCTGTAACTGCCAAATCTCGCGAATGGTTGCGGTGTGGCGTCTTGGAATGGCAATTGTGCGAACTTGCTCGTCAAGAATGATGTTGCTCGCTTCCATAATGGCGTCGTAATGGCCTAAGTTGCGCTCTTCCATCAGTTCATCGGCTTTCGCACACAGTGGGTACCACAGCATTGCAGCAAACATAAATGCTGGATTGATGCGTTTCCCATCTTCGATGCGCATGTCGGTAGAATCTAGGACAAGATCCAACATCTGCTCAGTGTGAGAGGAGTAATCTTCTGTAAAGTGCGCTGCAATCGTCGGGAATAGTTGCTGGAATAGGTTGTACTCACGCAGTAGGTGGTAGGTTTCTAAGCCATGACCGGATTGCAATAATTTGAGTGACTCTTCAAAAAGACGCGCTGACGGAATGTCACCGAGCAACGGTGCCATGTGTTCGATTGGCGCTGCGGTGTCTTCTTCAATATCAAAGTCTAGTTTTACCGCGAAACGAACCGCACGCAGCATGCGCACAGGGTCTTCACGGTAGCGTGTTTCTGGATCACCAATCAGTCGAATTAGGCGATCTTCTAAATCTTCAATACCACGTGCGTAGTCGTGAATCGAGTAATCTGCGATGTTGTAGTACATCGAGTTAATCGTGAAATCACGGCGCTCAGCATCTTCATCGATGGTGCCGTAGACGTTGTCACGCAGCAGCATACCCTCTTTTGATTGCTGAGAAATGCTCTTATTCTTTTGCTCTTGGTGGTGACCACGGAATGTCGCAACCTCAATGATGTCTCGGCCAAACATAATATGAGCCAAGCGGAAGCGGCGACCAATCAAACGGCAGTTACGAAATAGCTGTTTGATCTGTTCCGGCGTTGCGTTGGTCGCAATGTCAAAATCTTTTGGTTTTTGTCCAAGCAGTAAGTCTCGAACCCCGCCACCCACAAGAAAAGCATCGAAACCAGCACCATTTAGGCGGTACAGTACCTTCAGCGCATTATCACTGATCTGCTTACGCGAAATGTTGTGCTCTTCACGAGTTATTACATTGAGAGCGAGCTCTGGAATTGTGGCAGGTTCGCTTGGTGTATAGTCGTTTGTATTCATGTGCATCTGGCAATAACTGGGTTTAATCCAATCTTGCTTTGGTTAGTTTTATACGCCTCTAGGGCCTAATTTGCGGCTAATGATAGCCTACACAATGCCATTTGAGAATCACGGTGTGATCTCGATCTCTGCTGGAAGCTGTTCCAACCGCCAGTTTTCGCAGCCCCAACGAAGAATATCTTCTATGTTGGCCGCCCTTACGGTTTCAGGTATCTCGAAACCTAAAAATGTCATGGCGCGCAATAGAGTAGGTTTTGGTGTATCTATATCAATAGCCGTCGCGTGATTTTGTTTCGACAATTTATTGCCGTTGTTGTCCATCGCCAATGGTAAATGCAAGTAGCTAACTTCTGGCTGACCAAGTATTTGGTACAGGCTAATTTGACGCCCTGTCGGCTCGATTAAGTCTGCACCTCGCACGACTTCTGTGACGCCTTGGTCGATGTCGTCCAATACTACCGCAAGATTATAAGCAAATAATCCATCTCGACGTTTAATAATGAAATCTTCATTAACGAGTTGCTCTGGAATCGTAATGGTTCCCCGCTTTTGGTCGAGGAAATGAGCGACAGGCTTGGTCATTTTTAGGCGAATCGCGCCTTCTTTCAAGTTTTTATCGCGGCAAGTGCCAGGATAAAAACCGCCATGCTCTTTAATTTGCTTACGAGTACATTGGCAATAATAGGCTTCTCCATTTTCGAGCCATTTGTTTATTTGAGCTTGGTAAAGGTCGTGACGTTCGCTCTGGTATACCACTTCTCCATCCCAATGCAGCTGATAGGCCTTGAGTGCCTCTAGGATAAGTTGCGCTGCACCTGGCATTTCTCTTGGTGGGTCTAAGTCCTCAATACGTACTAACCAAGCTCCATTTTGTGCTTTCGCTTGAAAATAACTGCCAAGAGCGGCAATCAGTGAACCAAAATGCAGTGGACCAGAAGGAGATGGGGCGAATCGACCTACATAGCGTGTCATGCGTGTATCTCGAATTTAGTAAACAAATAGGGTGCGAAGGTAGCCAAAACAAAAAGGGAGCCTGAGCTCCCTTCAACAATCATAATGCTGGGTGATTAACCTTGCATTTGCTTCTCTTTGATTTCTGCAAGTGTTTTACAGTCAATACAAAGGTCAGCGGTTGGACGTGCTTCAAGACGGCGAACGCCAATCTCTACGCCACAAGACTCACAGAAGCCAAAATCGTCTTCTTTGATTTTATCCAAAGTCTTTTCAATCTTCTTGATCAAACGGCGTTCGCGGTCACGGTTACGCAGTTCTAGGCTGAACTCTTCCTCTTGAGAGGCGCGGTCAACTGGATCTGGGAAGTTTGCTGCTTCGTCCTGCATGTGGTGAACAGTACGATCCACTTCAGCTCTTAGCTGGTCGCGCCAAGCTGTTAAGATTTTCGTAAAGTGTTCAACCTGCTCTGGTGACATGTACTCTTCACCAGGTTTTTCCTGATATGGCTCCACGCCGGCAATGGCTAGGATGCCTATCGTTTTCTTCTTTGATTCTGGCATACAGCATCTCCTACTTACACCTAGTCAACTGCTACGCAGTCAATTTAAGGCGGGTATCTATAGCAAAAAGAGGCGGTGCAAGCAAATACTGAATCGCAAAGTTATCGTCAATGTGAAGACGACATCATTTTTTCTCTTAATTGATAAAATCAATAGCGGAAATCAGCTTCATTCCAGTATCGCTCAGTTCAGCTTTGTAGCAGAGAACTTCCACTCCAGCGTCTTGTGCTTGTTTGAGTAATAGTGAATATTTCGCGTCTATATGGTGCGCCGCGGATACTTTTTCAATACCTGAATGTAAAACAGTGAATAAAAGTATGGCTCTACTTCCATTTTGTGCCATTTCTGTGAGCTCTCTCAGGTGTTTTTGTCCCCGAGTCGTGACCGCATCTGGGAAGTATCCTTGTCCAGTAGAGTCGGTCTCATCAAGAAGAGTGACGCTTTTCACTTCTATATAGCACTTTGGCTTGTCGTCTGCGCTGAGCAAGATATCAATTCGGCTATTTTCATTGCCGTATTTCACCTCAGTTTGAAGTGTGTCATAACCACAAAGCTCTGAAATGACATTATTTTCAATAGCCTCTACGGCTAATTGATTGGCACGCGCGGTGTTGATACAAATACGGTGGCCTTGTTCGGTCTCACTCAACTCCCAACTATTGGGGTATTTTCGTTTCGGGTTGTCGGAAGTAGAAAACCAAACTTTGTTTCCGGGCGTTGCACAACCCGTCATTGCACCTGTATTTGCGCAGTGGATTGTACGGATTTCACCAGTATCGAGCTCGATATCGGCAAGAAAGCGTTTATAACGTTTGAGTAGAGTGGCGGACTCTAAAGCGGGTGTGAAATGCATTTGCTTATTTAGACAAAAAATTTTTTATGTACAATGTTGCCACCATTACACCATAAGGTATTTCCTTTGTCACAATTGCCGATTGAAGCCGTGATGCCTGAGTTGCTGACGGCGGTCAAAAATCAACATCAAGTGATCTTAAAAGCGGCGCCTGGTGCCGGTAAGTCGACTTACTTCCCTTTGCAGTTACTCTTAAATCATTCGGTTGCTGGAAAAATCATCATGCTTGAGCCAAGACGACTCGCGGCGCGTAACATTGCCCGTTATCTTGCTGAGCAATTGGGAGAGCAAGTAGGTCAGCGCGTGGGTTATCGAGTCCGTGGCGAGGCAAAGGTAAGTTCTGCAACGCAGCTGGAGATCGTAACCGAAGGGATTATGACCAGGATGATCCAAACGGACCCGGAGTTGGATGGGGTTGATCTACTGATCTTTGATGAGTTTCATGAACGCAGCATTCATGCCGATACCGCTTTGGCATTCAGTTTAGAAGTTCAAGAGGCATTGCGAGACGATCTCAAGCTGGTGGTAATGTCGGCAACGCTTGACCAACAAGCATTACAATCGTTGTTGCCGGAAGCCAGTTACATTGAATCTGAAGGGCGGAGCTTTGATGTGGCAATGCGCTACCAGCCGTTAGGTGTGAACGAGCATTTACCTACGAGTATGGCAAAAACAATAGAAAGTCTTATGAACAAAGAGTCTGGATCTTTGTTAGCTTTCCTACCGGGTGTTGGTGCCATAAAACAAGTTGAAGAGCGGTTGTCTCATTTAGCGGATGATATCGACGTATGCCCACTTTATGGTCAACTGAGCTTTGCAGATCAACAAAAAGCGATTACGCCAGCAGAACAAGGTAAGCGTAAAGTCGTTCTAGCGACCAACATTGCAGAAACTTCACTAACGATTGAAGGCATTCGCCTCGTGGTTGATTCTGGGTTAGAGCGTATTGCCCGCTTTGATTTGAAAAACGGTTTAACACGCTTAGAGCAAACACGCATTGCACAGTCTTCAGCGATTCAGCGTGCAGGACGAGCGGGACGAATAGAAGAGGGCATTTGTGTTCGTCTTTATTCTGAAAACCAGTTCAAGCAGCAACCGCTGGTTCCCCAACCCGAAATTTTGCATTCCGATTTAGCTAGTTTAGTTATGGAGCTTGCCTTTTGGGGAGCGAGTGATATCCACGATCTAAAGTGGCTTGATGTTCCCGCTAATGCGTCATTGGAACAAGCGAAGCAGCTATTGGTGTCATTGGGACTACTGACGGAAAAAGGGCAATTAACGTCCGAAGGAAAACAGGCGCATGAACTAGGCGTTGAGCCTCGTGCGGCTGCGATGCTAATTAAAGCGCAATCTTACAGTGATAAGATGTTAAATGCTGCTTTGGCGGCGGTCGCACTGATTGAAGAGCCAGAGAGAAATGTTACCAATATCGCTTATAGCTTGCATCGTTGGCTTGTTGGTACTCATCCAAAAAAGTCGATGTTGTTCAAGCGTGCTCAATCTCTGGCGTACAAATTGGATACGGTATTTGACCTGAAAGGCGTGGATGAAGATGCATTACCGCTGGTGTTAAGTTTGGCATTTCCAGATCGCATTGCACAGCAGCGCACAAATCAATTTGGGCGATTTACTTTGGCTAATGGTCATGGTGCAGAATGTCGTCAGGAAGACATGCTAGGTGGCTGTGAGTATTTGGTTGCCGTTGACTTAATGCGTTCTCATTCTAATTCAAGTCAAATTCATTCGGCATGTGAATTGGATGTCAATATATTGCGAACGACCTTTGATACGCTATTTTCGTCTGAAGAAGTAGTGGACTGGGATGAAAAAAGAGGCCGTCTAATAGCTGAGCGACAAACAAAACTCGGTCTGCTGGTCGTTGAACGCGAGCCGTTGCCAAGCCCGGGCAAAGAAAAAATGACACAAGCTTTACTCACGTATGTCCGCCGCCAGGGCTTACAGAGTCTAAACTGGACACCGGCAGCGGAGAGCTTGTTAGCTCGGATTCGTTGTGCGGTGGAATGGTTACCTGAGCAGTCATGGCCAATGTTTGATGAAGTCAGTTTGCTGGATTCATTAGAGGAGTGGTTAGAACCATACATGACGTCTGTCAGTTCGGTTAAAGACCTGAGCAAGATAAACTTGGTCGAAGCGCTTAATGCTCGATTAGGTTGGCCACTCAATCAACAACTGGATGAATGGTTACCTGAGCATTACCAACTGCCCACAGGTTCAAAGAAGCGTATCCGTTACCAATATGGCCATGAGCCGATATTATCGGTGCGTATGCAAGAAGTATTTGGGGAGAGTGGTTCCCCAACGGTGGCTCTTGGCCGCAAGCGTTTGGTGCTTGAACTGCTTTCACCGGCACAACGTCCATTGCAAGTAACGTCGGACTTGGCGGCTTTCTGGAACGGAAGCTACAAAGACGTTCAAAAAGAGATGAAAGGGCGCTACCCAAAACACGTTTGGCCAGATGATCCTGCCAATCATGTAGCAACAACGAAAACAAAAAGACAATTGAATAATGACTGACAGCAAGAAGCCTAGCGCGAAAAAAGCGCCAGCGAAGAAAAGTACAACCAATAAAGGAACCGCAAAACAGACTCGACGTACGCCGAGTAAAAAACCGACTAACGAGAAACGTTCGTGGTTGAAAGTTCTGTGGTCGTTTAGCTGGAAAGCTGGCGTTGCACTTGCCGCTGTTTTGCTGTTTGTTGGGATTTACTTAGATAGTGTGGTGAAAGAACGCTTTGAAGGCCAGCTGTTTGAGCTGCCAACGGTGGTTTATGCCCGTATCTTGAATCTAAGCCCTGGTGAGAATATCACCATCCAAGAACTGCGCAACGAGCTAGATGTGTTGAATTACCGTAAAGTGAGTCAACCTCGTTACCCAGGCGAATATTCCTCTTCTTCCACTCGGATTGAATTGATTCGTCGTCCATTCGAGTTTGCCGATGGTCCCGAGCCGGATCGTCACATTATGCTGCATTTTTCTGATTCCGGCTTGCAACGTATTCAGTCTTTAGAATCTCGAGGAGACCTTGGTTACTTGCGCCTAGAACCGAAGATGTTGGGCATGCTGGAGAAAGACCGTGATGAACAGCGCCTTTTCTTACGTCGTGATCAGTTCCCTGAAATTTTAGTGGATGCGCTGCTTGCGACCGAAGACCGGGATTTTTATCAACATGACGGGGTGTCACCGCTCGCGATTGCACGTGCATTGGTTGCGAACATTAAGGCCGGTCGTACTGTTCAAGGCGGTAGTACGTTGACTCAGCAATTGGCAAAAAACCTATTTTTGACTCGTGATAAAACACTGTGGCGTAAAGTTCGAGAAGCGTATATCGCGCTAATTTTGGATTACCGTTATAGCAAAGATCGTATCTTAGAAGCCTACCTAAACGAAGTGTACCTAGGTCAAAGTGGAGGTGAAGCGATCCACGGGTTTGGCTTGGCGTCGCGTTACTATTTTGGGCAGCCAATCCAGGAGTTGCGAATCGATCAGCTGGCGATGTTAGTTGGGATGGTAAAAGGACCGTCTTACTACAACCCAATTCGTTACCCTGAGAGAACGAAAGAGCGTCGTGATCTCGTTCTGCGCCTGTTAATGCAGCAAAACATGTTGACTTCAGAGCAGTATGAACAAGCTGTAAGTCGTCCACTCGATACGCAAAGCAAGCCACGTATTGCGAGCCGTCAGCCAGCTTATTTCCAACAATTGAGTATTGAATTAAAAGAAAAAGTTGGGGAGCGATTTAAGGCAGAGACCGGACTGCGCGTATTTACGTCTCTGGACCCAGTATCGCAAAGCAAAATGGAACAAGCTATCGCGAAAAAGATCCCAGAACTAGCTAAACGGGGTGGTAAAGAGTTAGAAGCCGCTGCTGTGGCCGTTGATCGCCATAGTGGTGAAATCCGTGCGATGGTTGGTGGTAAACGTGTCGGTTATGAAGGCTTTAACCGCGCGCTCAATGCCAGTCGTCCGATTGGTTCTTTAGTGAAACCAGCGATTTACTTAACGGCTCTAGAACAACCGGATAAATACAACCTAGGCACGACGCTACACGACACGCCGTTAAGTCTGAAGAGCAGTAAAGGTAACGTGTGGACGCCGCGCAACTACGATAGAAAATATCGTGGTGATGTGCCACTTTACATTGCTTTAGCGAAATCACTTAACGTACCAACCGTGCGCTTAGGTATGGCACTTGGCATTCCTGAAGTGTCCAATACTTTAGAGCGTTTGGGCGTGAACAAAGATGAAATTCGCCCAGTGCCTTCGATGTTTTTGGGTTCGTTTTCTTTGACGCCATTCGAAGTTGCACAGATGTATCAGACTCTGACGAATTCAGGTAAGCGTGCAAAACTGACCGCTCTGCGCTCAGTCATGGATATGGAAGGTAATGTGCTGTATCAATCCTTGCCTCGTTCATCAAGAGCCGTGGATGAACAAGCTGCATGGCTAACGACCTACGCGATGAAACAAGGGGTTGCTCAAGGCACTGGCCGCTTCTTACAAAGCCAGTTTGGTTGGGCTGCATTGGCAGGAAAAACGGGTACCAGTAATGATAACCGCGATAGTTGGTTTGTCGGTGTTGATGGTCGTGAGGTGACGACAATTTGGCTAGGCCGCGACGATAATAAACCCGTGAATCTAACGGGGTCGAGTGGTGCATTACGAGTGTACGCAGAGTACTTGAAGCAGCGTATTCCTGAGCGCTTAGAGCTCCCATGGCCAAGAGAAATCACCACATTAGGGTTCAAGCCTACATCTGATGGAGGTTTAGAAATGAACTGCCGTAGTGATTACAAACTGCCGGTTTGGGATAAAACCGGTCAGATAAAGCAACAGTGTGAGAAGAAATCAAACTGGTTAAATAGCATATTTGATTGGTAGCATCGCCAAATCAACAACATTAGCTTGTTTATCTGATTAATTCTTAGTACATATTAGGGCGTGTTAGTACAGTACTGCTAGCACGCCCTACTTGATAAGATATTCAATAAAGGAAGAAGTGAATGTTCAAAAAGCTGTTATCAAGCCCATCGGTTCGCAACTTTGCGCTTTGGGTTAGTACCTTTTTGATGATCACTCCTTCTGTTTCCCTCGCAAACTCTCTAACAAAAACGGATGACTTGGAACCTCGACCAAAGGTGGCGGTTGTGCTCGCTGGTGGCGGAGCGAAAGGGGCGGCACACATTGGAGTTTTAAAAGCATTGGAAGAAATGCAGATTCCTGTGGATATTGTGACCGGTACCAGTATGGGTGCCTATGTGGGTGGGCTTTATGCCACGGGGATGAGTGCTGATGAAATCGAGAGTTTTATCTACACCGTCGATTGGGGCAGCGGTTATCGAGATCGTGTTGACCGTAGCCAACGTAGAGTTCGTGACAAAGAGTATGAAGACCGCTATCAAATTAATACCGACCTCGGCTTAAGATTCGGTGAGGTACGAGCACCAACGGGTGTGGTGCAAGGCCAGAACATGTTGCGAGTATTGCGTGAGACTACAGGGAACTTAGGGCGATTCGATTCTTTTGATGATCTTGCCATTCCCTATCGTTCTGTTGCGACAGATATTCTTGCCCTAGAAGAAGTCGTACTGGGCAATGGTTACCTTGTTGATGCAATGATGGCTAGCATGTCTGTACCAGGAGCGCTTCCTCCTTATAAGCTCAATGGCCATATGCTTGTTGATGGCGGCGTCGTCAATAACATGCCTGTCGATGTGGCTCGCGCCATGGGGGCTGATGTCGTTATTGCCGTCGATATTAGCACCGATTACAAAACCGAAGATGAATTTACGGGGCTGTTTACTGTCGCGGACCAACTCTCTAACTATCTCGTTCGTCGTAGTACACAACAGCAAGTGGACGAGCTTGAACCTCAAGATATCTATATTCGTCCCAATGTGGGCACCATGGAAACCGTCGAGTTCGACAAAATGCCTTGGGCTTTTCAAGCTGGGTACGATATTACCAAGCAATTAAAAGACAAGCTGAAAGAGTTACGCTTGTCCAACGCGGACTATCAAAAATACATCGACCGCAAACAAGAAGTTCGTAAAACTTTGATTTATGGCGATCAGCGTGTGGTTGATGACATTGTGATTGTAAATAACACGCACTACAGCGATGTGTTGTTGACGAATCGTATTGAATTAGAAACCGGACGTCGTATTTCAACGGCCGAAATTGAGAAAGCCGTTGAAAACCTCTACGCGTTAGATCGGTTCGAGCTCATCACTTATCACTTTGAAGAGGTTGATGGTGAGACATTGTTGGTTTTTGATGTTAACGAGAAGTCGTGGGGGCCTAATTATCTCAACTTCCGATTTTTTCTTGAAGATGACTTCGATACAGATAGCCAGTACGGCATAGGAATATCGACCAACTTTACCAATTTAAACTCTCATGGCGCGGAGTTGGCGTTCAACGTAGAAATGGGCACGGATAAGCTGATTGAAGCTGAGTTGTATTCCCCTGTTTTATCTAGCCAAGAACTTTTTGTATCGGGGCGAATTTCCTATGGTAGTGAGAGCCGAAACTTACCTTTAACAGAGCCTCAAGCACCAGATTTAGAGTCAGTAAATGACTTTTTTCCGGTCACTTACGATGATTTTACAACAGAGTTAGCGATAGGTATCCAACCCACATTGTGGCAAGAACTTCGATTTGGCGCTCGCTACTCTACCGGAGATATTGAGCTTTCTACTTTGGCTTCTGCTGGTAAATTGGATTTTGAACGTCGTGGCCTGTTTGCCAACTATCGCCTGGATACACTTGATGATTTCGCATTTCCGACTCGTGGACTTTTAGTCGATCTCGAATATTTAGTGTCTCATGATCAAAGTCCTCAGGGCGTTAGCCTTTTAGAGACTGACAAAATTATTGAAGATACCGTTTATGAAATCTCTGCACGATTTAAAGGTGCAGTGAGTCATCAGCGTCATACTTTAGTCGGACATGCTGAATATAGTTTTGTAGAGAGTAAAAACTCATCTTTACCGCTTGATCCCAGAGAGTTGGGCGGCTTCTTAAGCCTATCGGGAATCCCAAGAAATAGCCTGATCGGACAGAACTTATTTTTCAGCAGTTTGGTGTACCGATATAAGTGGTTTGATAATGATTTCGGATTGTTTGAAGCTCCAGTCTACCTGGGCGCATCGGTCGAATATGGCGGTGTTTGGTCTGATAATGATCTGAAACTAAACGAAGCGCCGCTTTACAATGCTGGCTCCATCTTCTTTGGTGTTGACTCACCAATAGGACCAATAATGTTGGCATACGGTCGTACCGAGCAAGATTTGGATGCTGTGTATTTGATCGTAGGAACATCGTTTAATTAACCGGGTATGAGAAAGCAAAAACTTGGCATATTTGGTCAAAATTAGCAGAACTTTAGTCGTAAGTTGCTATGTTGGTCAAAATGATAAGATTTTAATTTAAGGTTAAATTTGCTATTATTTTGCCCACAGTTTGGCCTCTACGGCGCTGTTTCTCAATCATAATTGAATGAAAACAAGGGCAATGGAGAGCCAAGTTTCCAAGGATGTTCACTCCTTTACTTTAACAATAGTAATAATAGAGGAGGAACCGCAATGAGAGGAAAAAGTCGTGCTTGAAGCCTACCGTAAACACGTCGAAGAGCGTGCTGCTGAAGGAGTTGTTCCTAAACCGCTAGACGCAGAACAAGTTGCTGGACTTGTAGAACTTCTGAAAAATCCCCCGCAAGGTGAAGAAGAAGTCATTCTTGACCTACTTGAAAACCGTATCCCTCCAGGTGTTGATGAAGCTGCTTATGTAAAAGCGGGTTTCCTAACAGCAGTAGCAAAAGGTGAAGTTAAATCACCATTAGTGAGTCGTGAAAAAGCGGCTGAACTGCTAGGCACTATGCAAGGTGGTTACAACATCGAACCGCTAGTTGAGCTATTGGATGATGAAGCACTGGCAGAGATCGCAGTAAAAGCGCTGTCTCATACGCTGCTGATGTTTGATGCTTTCTACGACGTAGAAGAGAAAGCAAAAGCAGGCAATGCGCATGCACAGAAAGTACTTCAATCATGGGCTGATGCTGAGTGGTTCCTTTCTAAGCCTAAGCTTGAAGAAAAAGTCACTCTAACCGTATTTAAAGTAACAGGTGAAACGAACACGGATGACCTTTCACCTGCACCTGACGCTTGGTCTCGTCCTGATATCCCAGTACACGCACTGGCGATGCTTAAAAACGAGCGTGAAGGAATAAACCCTGATCAACCGGGTACTATTGGCCCGATCAAGCAAATTGAAGAGTTAAAAGACAAAGGTCATCAATTGGTTTACGTTGGTGATGTTGTTGGTACTGGCTCTTCACGTAAATCGGCAACCAACTCAGTGCTTTGGTTTATGGGTGATGATATCCCTTACGTTCCAAACAAACGAGCTGGTGGGTATGTGCTTGGTGGCAAAATTGCCCCTATCTTCTTTAACACAATGGAAGATGCTGGCGCACTACCAATTGAAGTTGACGTAACTAAGCTCAACATGGGCGATGTTATCGATGTTTACCCATATGAAGGTAAAGTTTGCAACCACGAAACTGGTGAGGTTCTAGCTGAGTTCTCGCTAAAAACAGAAGTACTGATTGATGAAGTTCGTGCTGGTGGTCGTATCCCATTGATCATCGGTCGTGGTTTGACAGACAAAGCGCGCCAGTCTCTAGGTCTTGAGCCTTCGGACGTATTCCGTAAACCTGGTGAAATCGCAGATTCTGGCAAGGGTTACACGCTTGCACAGAAAATGGTTGGTAAAGCGTGTGGCGTAGAAGGCATTCGCCCTGGTACCTACTGTGAGCCGAAAATGACGACAGTAGGCTCGCAAGATACTACTGGCCCTATGACTCGTGATGAACTTAAAGACTTGGCGTGTCTCGGCTTCTCTGCTGATCTTGTCATGCAGTCTTTCTGTCACACATCGGCTTATCCAAAACCAGTAGACGTTAACACTCACCATACACTTCCGGACTTTATTATGAACCGCGGTGGTGTATCTCTTCGTCCTGGTGACGGTATTATCCACTCATGGCTAAACCGTATGCTACTACCGGATACTGTCGGTACGGGTGGGGACTCACATACTCGTTTCCCTCTGGGTATTTCATTCCCAGCCGGCTCGGGCTTGGTTGCCTTTGCAGCTGCGACAGGCGTTATGCCGCTAGACATGCCAGAGTCAATCTTGGTTCGTTTTAAAGGTGAAATGCAACCGGGTATCACACTACGTGATCTTGTTCATGCCATCCCTTACTACGCGATTCAGCAAGGTCTACTAACGGTAGAAAAAGCGGGCAAGATCAACGAATTTTCTGGCCGTATCCTTGAGATTGAAGGCCTAGAAACGCTAACGGTTGAGCAAGCATTTGAGCTTTCTGATGCATCTGCAGAGCGTTCGGCGGCAGGTTGTACTGTGAAATTGTCTCAAGAGTCGATCGAAGAGTACTTAAACTCTAACATCGTGATGCTGAAGTGGATGATCTCTGAAGGCTACGGTGATCGCCGTACTATCGAGCGCCGCATTACTGCAATGCAAGAGTGGCTAGCAAACCCTGAGCTGATGCAAGCAGATAAAGACGCTGAATACGCACATGTGATTGAAATCGATATGGCTGAAATCAATGAGCCAGTACTATGTGCACCGAATGACCCAGATGACGCTCGTTTGTTGTCTGAAGTACAAGGCACAGCGATTGATGAAGTGTTCATCGGTTCTTGTATGACGAACATCGGTCACTTCCGCGCAGCAGGTAAATTGCTTGATAAGTTCAATGGCCAGTTAGCGACGCGCCTTTGGGTAGCGCCACCAACAAAGATGGATAAAGACCAACTGATTGAAGAAGGCTACTACGGTATCTTCGGACGTGCAGGGGTGCGTATTGAAACGCCAGGGTGTTCACTTTGTATGGGTAACCAAGCGCGTGTTGCAGATAAATCAACAGTAATGTCGACTTCAACGCGTAACTTCCCGAACCGTCTGGGTACTGGTGCGAATGTTTACCTGTCGTCAGCTGAGCTAGCTGCAGTAGGTGCAATTCTAGGTAAGATTCCAACCAAAGAAGAATACCTAGAATACGCGAAGCAAATCGACGCTACGGCAACGGATACATACCGCTACTTGAACTTCCATAAAATGGATCAATACACCAAGAAAGCGGACGAAGTGATCTTCCAAGAACCGGCATAATCAGAAATGCACAATTCGAAAGCACCTCATATGAGGTGCTTTTTTTATGGGAGCAATTCGCTATACTCGCACCAAATTGATACGAAATAGGCAATCTCGGTGGAATTTGAATTCATTCGTAACACGTTGATGGGCGAGTACTACGTAAAATGTAGCATGGGACATGAGATTGTAGGGCGCTGGTTGCAAGAAGAAATTGGCAAAGATCCGATGAAGATTGCACAGGTTGAAAAGCTAATTGAGCGGTCATTTTCAGCGCCTTCTCAGGAGCATAACCTAACAGGCACGGAAATTAGCTTGATGATTCAGGGCGACGAAGTTCTTGTACAAGAAAACGCATTAGCCCATGAATATGATGTCGAGATGGAAAGTGAGTTCAACTTCTACAATGCAGAAAGTACAGCAAGTTGTGGGATAGAGGATTTCATGGCACTTATCGAACAGTGGAAAGACTTTTTGAACATTTAATGCACAGTTTTGGGTAACTTCTCTGCCGTTGCTTTAAATTTGTGAAAAGGGCGCACCGATATGGTGCGCTCTTTTTGTTTATAGATATGTAAATTGAGGTTAGCTTTTATTATTCAATGACTTAAAAACTTGGCACGTAGATTGGATTATAAGAAGTGTTTCAGGATGGAAGCTTCGGAGATAACTCAATGAAAATAATCAATGCCATTATTAAGCCGTTTAAATTAGACGATGTACGAGAAGCATTGGCTGATGTCGGTATCGAAGGGATGACAGTATCAGAAGTTAAAGGGTTCGGTCGTCAAAAAGGTCACACGGAATTGTACCGCGGTGCAGAGTATCAAGTTGATTTCCTACCAAAGGTGAAAATTGAAATCGCGACTCACGCAGACAATGTAGATCGTGTTGTTGAAGCAATTACAAAAGCTGCGCAAACCGGAAAAATCGGCGACGGTAAAATTTTTGTTTACGATCTGAACCAAGCGGTGCGTATCCGAACTGGCGAAATGGACGCAGAAGCACTTTAAGAATTCAAAGGATTGGAGATACTTATTATGGAATTAGCAACAACAGTAACCGAGTTACGTTACGCACTTGACACCTTTTTCTTCCTCATTTCCGGTGCGTTGGTAATGTGGATGGCAGCAGGCTTTGCGATGCTAGAGGCTGGCCTTGTGCGCTCTAAAAACACAACAGAAATTCTTACGAAGAACATCTGTTTGTACGCCATCGCATGTACGATGTTTCTGATTGTCGGTTATAACATCATGTATGTCGATAATGGAGAAGGAGGCTGGTTACCTTCATTTGGTACGTTAATTGGTACTCAAGGTGAAGGGGCCGACCACTCTTTAGAGTCTGACTTCTTCTTCCAAGTTGTCTTCGTTGCAACTGCCATGTCCGTCGTTTCTGGTGCGGTAGCTGAGCGCATGAAGCTTTGGTCTTTCTTGATTTTCTCTGCGATTTTAACTGCGTTTATCTATCCAATGGAAGGTTACTGGACATGGGGTGGAGGCTTCCTAGCAGAAGCTGGATTTAGTGACTTTGCGGGTTCTGGTATCGTACATATGGCAGGTGCTTCTGCCGCTCTTGCTGGTGTGTTACTGCTTGGCGCGCGTAAGGGTAAGTACGGTAAAAATGGTGAAATTTATCCGATTCCAGGTTCTAACATGCCTTTGGCAACGTTGGGTACTTTTATCCTTTGGTTTGGCTGGTTTGGATTTAACGGTGGTTCTCAGTTGATGGTTTCAGATTTTGAGAATGCTACAGCGGTAGGTCAGATCTTTCTAAACACTAACGCAGCAGCGGCTGCCGGTGCAATTGCGGCGCTATTCGTTTGTAAAACTACTTGGGGTAAAGCCGATTTAACGATGATTCTCAATGGCGCGCTAGCTGGCTTGGTTGCCATCACTGCAGACCCTCTATCGCCATCACCACTGTACGCGGTTGCGATTGGTGCGGTGTCGGGTGCACTAGTAGTATTCAGTATCATTGCTCTAGATAAACTTAAAATTGACGATCCAGTAGGTGCTATCTCAGTTCACGGTGTGTGTGGTTTCTTCGGCCTAATGGTAGTGCCACTGAGCAACGGTGATGCAACGTTTGGTGCACAGCTTTTAGGTGCCGTAGTTATCTTTGCTTGGGTATTTGGTGCCAGCCTAGTTGTGTGGGCAATCTTGAAAGCAACCGTTGGGATTCGCGTTACAGAAGATGAAGAAATGGAAGGTATGGACATGCATGATTGTGGTGTTGGTGCTTACCCAGAGTTTGTTACGGTGAAATAATCATTAGCTTGTAATAAATGGTTACACACTTAACACAATAAAACCTGCTCCGATGAGCAGGTTTTTTAATATTCGTCATTGTCTTCTTATTGAACATACATATAATAACGCAACTGATAAACGTTATCATTAGCATGGTAAAGGATTAAACAATGAAAAAACTGCTAACTCTTTCAGCACTAACTTGCGCTACTCTAGCTCCAACAGCAATGGCTGCTGAAGAAGTGAACGTCTACTCTTACCGTCAACCTTT
>NZ_JAWOTA010000039.1:0-30752 GCF_033338635.1 Vibrio sp. Vb1755
GTCTACGTTTCGCGATCCGTGAAGGTGGCCGTACAGTAGGTGCTGGTGTTGTTGCTAAGATCTTCGACTAATTCATAGCGAATTAGCGATGCTTTCGGAAAATCTTGAATTAGATTTGACGAACCAGTAGCAAAAAGGGCATCATTTGATGCCCTTTTTCTGCACTCAACATTATTTTTGCTGTTTTCTTGTTCAGAAGTGGGTTGGGCGCAGAGCAAGATTAAGCAAAGAGGCTTAATCTTAAGAAGAGTACGCTGATTTTTTCAGCGATATGGAGTTTGCCCTGCAACAGCGGGGTTGTTGTCGTCTATATTAAGACTTGTAACAGGTTGGTTTTATGAAAGCAAATAATGCTGAAACTCCTGATAGCTCAAACGCAGCAGATACGTTTAAGTGGGTAGCCGCTTTCGTATTGGCAGCTGCCGCTGTTGTGGGTAATTACCTGTATGGTGAAATGTCTGTAGTGGTTCGTGCTGCAGGCGTTGTTGTTCTTATTGCAGCTGCCTTAGGCGTTGCAGCAACAACGACTAAAGGTAAAGCAGCGATCAGTTTTGCAAAAGAATCTCGTATGGAAGTACGTAAAGTTGTTTGGCCTACTCGCCAAGAAACCATGCAAACAACACTGATCGTTTTAGCTGTAAGTATTGTAATGGCTCTAGTGCTATGGGGTATTGACGGAATTATGGTTCGTCTAGTAGCTCTAGCAACTGGGGTATAGAGGGTTTTTATTCATGAGTGAAGCTCCAAAAAAACGCTGGTATGTGGTTCAAGCCTTCTCTGGATTTGAAGGTCGTGTAGCTCAATCTCTGCGCGAGCATATCAAAATGCACGGCATGGAAGAGCTATTCGGTGAAGTACTGGTTCCTACTGAAGAAGTAGTGGAAATGCGCGCGGGTCAGCGTCGCAAGTCTGAGCGTAAGTTCTTCCCAGGTTACGTCCTTGTTCAGATGATTATGAACGATGAATCATGGCACCTAGTACGCAGTGTGCCGCGTGTCATGGGCTTCATTGGTGGTACCTCAGACCGTCCGGCACCTATCACGGATAAAGAGGCTGACGCGATTCTTAATCGTCTTGAGAAAGCGAGTGAAGCGCCTCGTCCGCGTACAATGTACGAAGCGGGTGAAGTGGTACGTGTTAACGAAGGTCCATTTGCTGACTTCAACGGTACTGTTGAAGAAGTGGATTACGAGAAGAGCCGCCTGAAAGTGTCTGTATCGATCTTTGGTCGTGCGACACCAGTTGAGCTTGAATTTGGTCAGGTTGAAAAGCTGGACTAAGACTCTTCGTTAAAGAGTATAAAAAATCACCTTTTTAGGGTTGTATAAGGCGCGGATTATGACTATAATTTCGCGCCTTTTTACTTCAAGTGAAGTAAAAAGTTTCTTACACAAACGGGGAGCTGATCCGCGATTAGCGTTTGTACCCAAACTTAGGAATTATCATGGCTAAGAAAGTTGAAGCTTACATCAAGCTACAAGTTGCTGCTGGTATGGCTAACCCTAGTCCACCAGTAGGTCCTGCACTAGGTCAACACGGTGTGAACATCATGGAATTCTGTAAAGCGTTCAACGCAAAAACAGAATCTATTGAGAAAGGTCTACCAACTCCAGTAGTTATCACAGTATACAGCGACCGTTCTTTCACGTTCGTAACTAAGACTCCACCTGCTGCTGTTCTTCTTAAGAAAGCTGCTGGCGTTAAGTCTGGTTCAGGTCGTCCAAACACTGAAAAAGTTGGTACTGTAACTGACGCTCAAATCCAAGAAATCGCAGAAACTAAAGCTGCTGATATGACTGGTGCTGACATCGAAGCGATGAAGCGTTCTATCGCTGGTACTGCTCGTTCAATGGGCCTAGTGGTAGAGGGTTAATAAGATGGCAAAACTAACTAAGCGCATGCGCGTAATCCGCGAAAAAGTTGACGTAACTAAAGAATACGAAATCAACGAAGCTGTTGCTCTTCTTCAAGAACTAGCGACTGCTAAATTCGTTGAGTCTGTAGACGTTGCTGTTAACCTTGGCATTGATGCTCGTAAATCTGACCAGAACGTACGTGGTGCAACTGTACTACCTCACGGTACTGGCCGCGAAATCCGCGTTGCAGTGTTCACTCAAGGTGCTAACGCTGAAGCAGCTAAAGAAGCTGGTGCAGACATCGTAGGTATGGAAGATCTTGCTGAGCAAGTTAAGAAAGGCGAAATGAACTTTGACGTAGTTGTTGCTTCTCCAGATGCAATGCGCGTTGTAGGTCAACTAGGTACTATCCTAGGTCCTCGCGGTCTTATGCCAAACCCTAAAGTTGGTACTGTAACTCCTAACGTTGCTGAAGCAGTTAAAAACGCTAAAGCTGGTCAGGTTCGTTACCGTAACGACAAAAACGGCATCATCCACACTACTATCGGTAAAGCAAACTTCTCTGCTGAGCAGATCAAAGAGAACCTAGAAGCACTTCTAGTTGCTCTGAAGAAAGCTAAGCCATCTTCAGCGAAAGGTACTTTCCTGAAGAAAGTAAGCATCTCTACTACTATGGGTGCTGGTGTTGCTGTTGATCAGGCTAGCCTGAACACTCAAGCATAATTTATTTGCTTAGGCGCAAAATTAGTGTATAATTTTGCGCCTAATATTTGTGGTTGGGGCTGAACTTTGGTTCTTTGAACTGTCTCCTAGTTCGAAATGAATTAAGACCCAGTCTCCGTCCAAGACCGTAGGTGTTTGTGTAAAAGCAAACTTAATTATCCTACGTAGATGGTGCCCGAACTGACAGAAAGCTCTATGTAATATAGTTAACTTTCTTCTGGGGAAGCACCTCAATAGCTCTCACTGTCGTGATGATAGTGAGTGGTGTAACGACAACCAGGAGTAAATCCAAGATGGCTTTAAACCTTCAAGACAAAAAAGCAATTGTTGCTGAAGTCAACGAAGCTGCCAGTGGTGCACTTTCTGCAGTTGTAGCTGATTCTCGTGGCGTTCAAGTTGGCGCGATGACTTCTCTACGTAAACAAGCTCGTGAAGCTGGCGTTTACATGAGAGTTGTTCGTAACACTCTTGCTCGTCGTGCGGTTGAAGGTACTGAGTACGAGTGTCTAACTGACACTTTCACTGGTCCTACTCTAATCGCATTCTCTAATGAGCACCCAGGTGCTGCAGCGCGTCTTTTCAAAGACTTCGCTAAAGAGAACAAAGATTTCGAGATCAAAGCTGCTGCATTTGAAGGCGCTTTAACTGACGCTGAAGTACTAGCAACACTACCAACTTACGACGAAGCAATTGCACGCCTAATGATGTGCATGAAAGAAGCTTCGGCTGGCAAGCTGGCGCGTACTATCGCAGCTATCCGCGATCAAAAACAAGAAGCAGCGGCATAAGCCTTGCTTTTTACTGGTTGCTTAATAAACTTATTGTTGACTTAAAAGAGAATTGTTATGTCTATTACTAACGAGCAAATCCTAGACGCAGTTGCAGAAATGTCTGTAATGCAAGTTGTTGAACTAATCGAAGCAATGGAAGAGAAATTCGGTGTTTCTGCTGCTGCTGCTGTTGTAGCTGGCGGCGCTGCTGCAGGCGAAGCTGCTGCTGAGCAAACTGAATTCGACGTAATCCTAGAAGCTGCTGGCGGTAACAAAGTTGCTGTAATCAAAGCAGTACGTGGCGCAACTGGCCTAGGTCTTAAAGAAGCTAAAGCTCTAGTAGACGGCGCTCCAGCACCTCTTAAAGAAGGTGTTGAGAAAGCAGAAGCTGAAGCTCTTAAAGCTCAGCTAGAAGAAGCTGGTGCAACTGTTGCTGTTAAGTAATTATTGCATAGTTTCTTAGCCTAACGGCTAATTGGCTGGTGGTTTTTTAACCACCGGCCTTTTTGCGCTGTAGGGTATAGGCGAATTTTCCCGCTGTTTAAGCGCCTGATATCCATGCAAAAAACATTTCATTCTTACGAAATGAAATGTCACTACAGTAAACAGCTATATTAGTCACTGTCCCTTACCCCCCTTAAGTAACTAGGAGCGGGCGGACAGTTTGGGTCACTTATCAGCGAGCTGAGGAACCCCATGGTTTACTCTTATACCGAGAAAAAGCGCATCCGTAAGGACTTTGGTACTCGTCCACAAGTTTTGGACATTCCATACCTGCTATCGATCCAGCTCGATTCGTTCGACAAATTTATCGAACAGGATCCTGAAGGTCAATACGGTCTTGAAGCCGCTTTCCGTTCTGTATTCCCGATTCAGAGCTACAACGGCAATTCTGAGCTGCAATACGTTAGCTACCGTCTTGGTGAGCCAGTTTTTGACGTTAAAGAATGTCAAATCCGCGGTGTAACTTACTCAAAGCCACTACGTGTAAAACTACGCCTAGTTATCTTTGATAAAGACGCGCCAGCAGGTACTGTAAAAGACATTAAAGAACAAGAAGTCTACATGGGTGAAATTCCACTCATGACAGACAATGGTACCTTCGTAATCAACGGTACCGAGAGGGTTATCGTATCCCAGCTGCACCGAAGCCCAGGCGTGTTCTTCGACAGCGATAAGGGTAAGACCCACTCTTCAGGTAAAGTTTTATACAACGCACGTGTTATTCCTTACCGTGGTTCATGGCTTGATTTCGAGTTTGATCCTAAGGATAACTTGTACGTTCGTATCGACCGCCGTCGTAAGCTACCAGCATCGATCATCCTTCGAGCACTAGGTAAGTCGACAGAAGAAATCCTAGATATCTTCTTCGAGAAAGTGAACTTCGAAGTGAAAGACCAAACTCTATTGATGGAGTTGGTTCCTGATCGTCTACGTGGTGAAACTGCGTCATTCGACATCGAAGCAAATGGTAAAGTTTACGTTGAGCAGGGTCGTCGCGTAACAGCTCGTCATATCCGCCAACTAGAAAAAGATGGCGTTGATCACATCGAAGTACCAGTTGAGTACATCGTTGGTAAAGTTGCATCTAAAGATTACATCAATGAAGCAACTGGCGAGATCATTGTTAACGCTAACCAGGAAATCAGCCTGGAAGCATTAGCGAACCTATCTCAGGCAGGCCACAAAGCGCTAGAAGTTCTATTTACGAACGATCTAGACCACGGTCCATTCATGTCAGAAACATTACGTATCGACAGCACGGTTGATCGTATTTCTGCATTGGTAGAAATCTACCGCATGATGCGCCCTGGTGAGCCGCCAACAAAAGAAGCTGCAGAAGCTCTATTCGAAAGCCTATTCTTCTCTGAAGAGCGTTACGATCTATCGACTGTTGGTCGTATGAAGTTCAACAGCTCTATCGGCCGTGAAGATGCTCAAGAGCAAGGCACACTTGATGAAACTGATATCATCGAAGTGATGAAGAAGCTGATCGCGATCCGTAACGGTAAGGGCGAAGTGGACGATATCGACCACCTAGGCAACCGTCGTATCCGTTCTGTAGGCGAAATGGCTGAGAACCAGTTCCGTGTAGGTCTAGTACGTGTTGAGCGTGCAGTTAAAGAGCGTCTAAGCCTAGGCGATCTTGACGCAATCATGCCTCAAGACTTGATCAACGCGAAGCCAATTTCTGCGGCAGTTAAAGAATTCTTTGGCTCTTCACAGCTTTCACAGTTCATGGACCAAAACAACCCGCTATCAGAAGTAACGCACAAGCGTCGTATTTCTGCGTTGGGTCCTGGCGGTCTAACTCGTGAACGTGCTGGCTTCGAAGTACGTGACGTACACGTAACTCACTACGGTCGTCTATGTCCTATCGAAACGCCTGAAGGTCCAAACATCGGTCTGATCAACTCTCTATCTGCGTTTGCGCGTTGTAACGAGTACGGTTTCCTAGAGACACCATACCGTCGCGTTGTAGATGGCGTAGTAACAGACGAAGTAGATTACCTATCTGCAATCGAAGAAGGCCAATTCGTTATCGCACAGGCGAACGCTAAGCTAAACGAAGATGGTACTTTTGCAGATGAGCTGATCACAGCTCGTCAGAAAGGTGAATCTGGTCTACACCCTCGTGAGCACGCTCAGTACATGGACGTTGCGACAAACCAGGTTGTATCTATCGCTGCATCGCTTATCCCGTTCCTAGAACACGATGATGCGAACCGTGCATTGATGGGTGCGAACATGCAACGTCAGGCAGTTCCAACACTGAAAGCTGACAAACCGCTTGTTGGTACTGGTATTGAACGTAACGTAGCAGTTGACTCAGGTGTAACTGCAGTTGCTAAACGTGGTGGTGTAATCCAGTCAGTAGATGCTTCTCGTATCGTTGTTAAAGTTAACGAAGAAGAGCTAGTACCAGGTGAAGCTGGTATCGACATCTACAACCTGACTAAATACACACGTTCTAACCAGAACACATGTATTAACCAGCGCCCATGTGTGATGCCAGGTGAGCCTGTATCACGCGGTGACGTTCTTGCTGATGGTCCTTCAACAGACCTTGGTGAACTAGCGCTTGGTCAAAACATGCGTATCGCGTTCATGCCTTGGAACGGTTACAACTTCGAAGACTCGATCTTAGTATCTGAGCGCGTAGTTCAAGAAGACCGTTTCACGACTATCCACATCCAAGAACTGACTTGTGTGGCGCGTGATACTAAGCTTGGTTCTGAAGAGATCACAGCGGATATTCCAAACGTAGGTGAGTCTGCTCTGTCTAAACTAGACGAGTCAGGTATCGTTTACATCGGTGCTGAAGTTAAGGGTGGCGACATCCTAGTTGGTAAAGTTACACCTAAAGGTGAAACTCAGCTAACGCCTGAAGAGAAGCTACTACGTGCAATCTTCGGTGAAAAAGCATCTGACGTTAAAGATACTTCACTACGTGTACCTAACTCTGTATCAGGTACGATCATCGACGTTCAAGTCTTTACTCGCGATGGCGTAGAGAAAGACAAGCGTGCGCTTGAAATCGAACAGATGCAGCTTAAAGAAGCGAAGAAAGACCTAACTGAAGAATTCCAGATTCTTGAGGGCGGCCTTCTAAACCGTGTTAAAGCTGTATTGATTGAAGGCGGTTACTCTGAAGCGAAACTAGACACAACTGATCGTAAGAAGTGGCTAGAACTAACGCTAGAAGATGACGCACTACAAACTCAGCTTGAGCAACTTGCTGAGCAGTGGGATGAGCTAAAAGCCGACTTCGATAAGAAGTTCGAAACTAAGCGTCGTAAGATCACTCAAGGTGATGATTTAGCACCTGGTGTACTGAAGATCGTTAAGGTTTACCTAGCGGTTAAACGTCGCATTCAGCCTGGTGATAAGATGGCGGGTCGTCACGGTAACAAGGGTGTAATCTCTAAGATCAACCCTGTTGAAGACATGCCATACGATGAGAAAGGTCAGCCTGTAGACATCGTACTTAACCCACTGGGTGTACCTTCGCGTATGAACATCGGTCAGATCCTAGAAGTACACTTAGGTCTGGCAGCGAAAGGTATCGGTGACAAGATCAACCAGATGGTTAAAGAGCAGCAAGAACTAGCGAAATTCCGCGAGTTCCTACAAAAAGTTTACGATCTAGGCGACACTCGCCAGAAAGTAGACATTGCTTCTCTATCTGATGATGAAGTACGTACTCTGATCAAGAACTTGCGTGGCGGTCTACCAATCGCGACTCCTGTATTTGATGGCGCTCCAGAAGAGTCAATCAAAGCACTTCTTGAGCTAGCAGATCTACCAACATCAGGTCAGTTAACACTGTTTGATGGTCGCACAGGTGATGCGTTTGAGCGTCCTGTAACTGTTGGTTACATGTACATGCTGAAACTGAACCACCTTGTTGATGACAAGATGCACGCTCGTTCAACTGGTTCGTACAGCCTAGTAACTCAGCAGCCACTAGGTGGTAAAGCTCAGTTCGGTGGTCAGCGTTTCGGTGAGATGGAAGTATGGGCACTAGAAGCATACGGTGCTGCTTACACGCTACAAGAAATGCTAACGGTTAAGTCGGATGACGTTAACGGCCGTACTAAGATGTACAAGAACATCGTAGACGGTAACCACAGCATGGAACCTGGCATGCCAGAATCGTTCAACGTACTGTTGAAAGAGATCCGCTCGCTAGGTATCAACATCGAGCTAGAAGACGAAGAGTAATCCTTTTCTCTCTTGATGAAAGTCGAGAGAATCAAAGCGATTATTTGGAAGAAGGTGCTCACTTTAGCAAGTGAGCTCCTTTTAACTCCTTACAGGAGCTGATTGTGAAAGACTTATTAAACTTTCTAAAAGCACAGCATAAGACCGAAGAATTTGATGCAATCAAAATCGGTCTATCTTCACCAGACATGATCCGTTCATGGTCTTTCGGTGAAGTTAAAAAACCTGAAACGATCAACTATCGTACGTTCAAACCTGAACGCGATGGTCTGTTCTGTGCGCGTATCTTTGGTCCAGTTAAAGACTACGAATGTCTTTGTGGTAAGTACAAGCGCCTGAAGCACCGTGGTGTTATCTGTGAGAAGTGTGGTGTAGAAGTTACACAAACTAAAGTTCGTCGTGACCGTATGGGCCACATTGAACTGGCTTCACCAGTAGCTCACATCTGGTTCCTAAAATCGCTACCGTCTCGTATCGGTCTACTAATGGATATCCCTCTACGTGATATCGAACGCGTTCTGTACTTCGAAATGTACGTAGTAACAGAGCCTGGTATGACTGATCTAGAAAAAGGTCAGATGCTTACTGAAGAAGAGTATCTAGATCGTCTAGAAGAGTGGGGCGACGAGTTCACTGCTAAGATGGGTGCGGAAGCTATCAAGGACCTACTAGGTTCTATGGATATGCACGCTGAAGCAGAACAAATGCGTGAAGAGTTAGAGACAACAAACTCTGAAACTAAGCGTAAGAAAGTAACTAAGCGTCTTAAGCTGGTAGAAGCGTTCATCGCATCGGGTAACAACCCTGAGTGGATGATCCTAACTGTACTTCCAGTACTTCCGCCAGATCTACGTCCTCTAGTACCTCTAGATGGCGGTCGCTTTGCGACTTCTGATCTTAACGATCTATACCGTCGTGTGATCAACCGTAACAACCGTTTGAAGCGTCTTCTAGAGCTAGCTGCTCCGGACATCATCGTACGTAACGAAAAACGTATGCTGCAAGAGTCTGTTGATGCGCTACTAGATAACGGTCGTCGTGGTCGTGCGATCACAGGTTCTAACAAGCGTCCTCTGAAATCTCTTGCTGATATGATCAAGGGTAAACAAGGTCGTTTCCGTCAGAACCTTCTAGGTAAACGTGTAGACTACTCTGGCCGTTCTGTAATCACAGTAGGTCCATACCTTCGTCTACACCAGTGTGGTCTTCCTAAGAAGATGGCACTTGAGCTATTCAAACCATTCATCTACAGCAAGCTAGAGACTCGTGGTCTTGCGACTACAATCAAAGCTGCTAAGAAAATGGTAGAGCGTGAAGAAGCGGTCGTTTGGGATATCCTAGACGAAGTAATCCGTGAACACCCAGTACTATTGAACCGTGCACCGACACTTCACCGTCTAGGTATCCAGGCGTTCGAACCAGTACTGATCGAAGGTAAAGCGATTCAGCTACACCCACTTGTTTGTGCAGCGTACAACGCGGACTTCGATGGTGACCAAATGGCGGTTCACGTACCTCTAACTCTAGAGGCACAGCTTGAAGCTCGTACTCTGATGATGTCGACAAACAACATTCTGTCGCCAGCGTCAGGTGATCCGATCATCGTACCTTCTCAGGACGTTGTATTGGGTCTGTACTACATGACTCGTGAAAAGATCAACGTGAAAGGTGAAGGCATGTACCTTTCTGGCCCAGAAGAGGCTGAGAAAGCATACCGCACTAAACAAGCTGAGCTTCACGCACGCGTTAAAGTACGTATTACAGAAACTGTTGTAGACGAAGATGGCAACAGCACTACAGAAACCAAGATGGTAGACACCACTGTTGGTCGTGCAATGCTATGGCAAATCGTGCCAGCTGGTCTACCGTACAGCATCGTTAACCAAAAGCTAGGTAAGAAGCAAATCTCTAACCTACTTAACGAGGCGTACCGTAAACTAGGTCTGAAAGACACAGTAATCTTCGCTGACCAAATCATGTACACAGGTTTCGCATACGCGGCACTTTCTGGTGTATCTGTTGGTATCGACGATATGGTTGTACCTGCAGCTAAGTACACTGAAATCGCAGAAGCGGAAGAAGAAGTACGTGAAATCCAGGAACAGTACCAATCAGGTCTTGTTACTGCGGGCGAACGCTACAACAAAGTTATCGATATCTGGGCATCGACCAACGACCGTGTTGCGAAAGCAATGATGGAAAACCTTTCATCTGAAACGGTAGTTAACCGTGACGGTGAAGAGGAACAGCAAGAGTCATTCAACAGCATCTATATGATGGCGGACTCGGGCGCTCGTGGTTCTGCAGCACAGATTCGTCAGCTTGCGGGTATGCGTGGTCTGATGGCGCGTCCAGATGGTTCAATCATCGAAACACCGATCACAGCGAACTTTAAAGAAGGTCTAAACGTACTTCAGTACTTTATCTCAACGCACGGTGCTCGTAAGGGTCTTGCGGATACGGCACTGAAAACAGCGAACTCGGGTTACCTAACTCGTCGTCTAGTAGACGTTGCTCAAGACGTTGTTGTAACTGAACATGACTGTGGCACTCACGAAGGTGTCGACATGATGCCTCACATCGAGGGTGGTGATGTTAAAGTTGCACTTTCTGAGCTTGCTCTTGGTCGTGTTGTTGCTGAAGACGTACTAAAACCTGGCACTGAAGACGTTCTTATTCCACGTAACACCCTGATCGATGAGAAGTGGTGTCAAATCATGGAAGAGAACTCAGTAGACAGCATGAAAGTGCGCTCTGTAGTAACGTGTGATTCTGACTTCGGTTGTTGTGCACAATGTTACGGTCGTGACCTAGCACGTGGTCACCTAGTGAACCAAGGTGAAGCAGTGGGTGTTATTGCTGCTCAGTCTATCGGTGAGCCAGGTACACAGCTAACGATGCGTACGTTCCACATCGGTGGTGCGGCATCGACAGCAGCGGCAGAGAACAGTGTTCAAGTTAAGAACAACGGTTCTATCAAGCTACACAACGCTAAATCTGTATTGGCTGATGACGGTAAGATCGTTATCACTTCTCGTGCGACAGAGTTAACTATCGTTGATGAGTTTGGTCGTACTAAAGAGAAGCACAAACTGCCTTACGGTACGCTACTAAGCAAAGGCGATGGTGATACAGTTCAAGCTGGCGAAACAGTTGCAAACTGGGAAGCGCACACACTACCTATCATTACTGAGGTAGCAGGTCGCATCCAGTTCGTAGATATGATCGACGGCGTAACAGTATCTCGTCAAACTGATGACCTAACTGGTCTATCTTCAAGCGAAGTAACTGACCCAGCAGCTCGCCCTTCAGCAGGTAAAGATATGCGTCCAGCTATCAAACTTGTTGACGAGCAAGGTAACGATGTAATGATCCCTGGTACTGATATGCCAGCTCACTACTTCCTACCTGGTAAAGCGATTGTGAACATCGAAGATGGCGCAGCAGTAGGTGTTGGTGCAACACTAGCACGTATTCCTCAGAAGTCTGGCGGTAACAAAGATATCACCGGTGGTCTTCCACGAGTTGCTGACCTATTTGAAGCACGTAAGCCGAAAGAGCCTGCAATCCTTGCTGAGCACACAGGTACTGTGAGCTTTGGTAAAGAGACGAAAGGTAAACGTCGCCTAGTGATCACACGTGAAAGCGGTGAAGCTTACGAAGAGATGATTCCTAAGCATCGTCAGTTGAACGTATTCGAAGGTGAAAAAGTTGAACGTGGTGATGTGATCGCAGATGGTCCAGAGTCTCCACATGACATCCTACGTCTACGTGGCGTACACGCGGTAACGCAGTACATTGCTAACGAAGTACAGGAAGTTTACCGTCTACAAGGCGTTAAGATTAACGATAAGCACATTGAAACTATCGTTCGTCAGATGCTACGTAAGTGTACTATTACTCACTCTGGTGACTCTGAGTTCCTACCTGGTGAACAGATTGAGTACTCACAAGTTAAGATTGCTAACCGTAACCTAGAAGCTGAAGGCAAAGAGCCTGCACGTTTCGAACGTGAACTACTAGGTATTACTAAAGCATCTCTAGCGACTGAGTCGTTCATCTCTGCGGCATCGTTCCAGGAGACAACTCGCGTACTAACAGAAGCTGCGGTTTCTGGTAAGCGTGATGACCTACGTGGTCTGAAAGAGAACGTAATTGTTGGTCGTCTGATCCCAGCTGGTACTGGTTTCGCATACCACCAAGAGCGTCAAGCTAAACGTTCTGAAGCGCAAGATGGTCCTTCTGCTGAGCAAGCAACGGATAACCTAGCGGCACTTCTAAACGCTGGTTTCTCTTCTGAAGAGTAAGTCATATAACGAGTAATCGTTAAAAGCTTAAGAAAAAGGCACCTTCGGGTGCCTTTTTAGTTTTTATACTACTTTGTTCTTCCGGTGGGATTTTCGATAAAGCTAGAAACAAAAAAGACCGACGATGATCGTCAGTCTTTTCTCTCACTCTATTTCTAAATGTTTGCAAATACTAAGCCCCAGGTGGCATAGACAGGCTTTCTGCGATTTGCTGTATCAGATAGTCCTCGACTTCAAAGCGAGTCTCAAGAATTTCCCCAATGAGACACATATCAGAATCGAAATCATTTAATTCATCATCTTCAGTCACTTCTGAGTACTTATCGTTAAAGTTCAATAATGGTTCAGTCGTTAGAACAATTTGACCATAGGTTTGATTGATCTCATTAGTCACGACAAAGCCGGTTGCTTTCCAACGGTCCATAACCATGTCATAAATTTTAAAGTGGCCTTCGGAGATGTAATCAACGAGGTGCTGACAGAAATCCTGCAGTTCGGAAGGAGATGGGAGTTCAATAACATTGGTTTTCGAACAAGGTTGCAGCGCTGCAAGCTTACAATATTCAACAATCAGGGATTGTCGTGTCTCTAACCAGTGATCAATGACATCACTTGAGCCACCCCACTGGTCTTGTGTTTGTTTGAATTTTCTTAGCATGACCATGCCCTCATGATCTGATCGCCCATCGGCGAACGTATCCTTTGCAAAGCAAAGTTAGTAAAGTTATTACAAACTCTTGTCCTTACTAGAATTTAGAGTGCACATTTACTTAACGATAAACTCTAGTATGAAATTAGATTGCCAGTAAAATGAACGAACTTCAAGCAAAGGGATGGTGTAATGTTAAGAAAAGGTGATGTTAACCGCGCGATAAATGCATACTGGTGTGTTGTTGCAGGAAGTGAAATTTGGCTGGTGGATGGTGCTGTGCCCTTCGGGTCTGCAGAGCAGTTATCACTGCCAGTAACGAGTGCAAGACCCATTGGTGAGTATTCTGGTTCGCCCGTCATGTGGCTTAACTTGGCCGATTTAGAGCATGATCTACCTTTAGTATCCCTGCGTGACTGCCTGCATTTTCCTGAGCCATTATTTATGTTGTTAAGTAAAGCTGTGCAATATGGGCACATGACGCAAAGTTTGCGCTTTTGTCCACAGTGCGGAGGAAGAAACTTTCTTAATAATAACCAGTTAGCCATGCAGTGTAGTGAATGTCGCACCCTTCATTATCCTAGAATATTTCCGTGTATTATCGTTGCTGTACGTAAAGAAAATCAGATCTTATTAGCCCAACATCCAAGGCATCGAAATGGTATGTATACGGTTATTGCGGGTTTTCTAGAAGTCGGTGAGACATTAGAAGAGTGCGTGGCTCGAGAAATTCATGAAGAAACGGGAATTCTCGTTAAAAATATTCGTTACTTTGGCAGCCAGCCTTGGGCTTTCCCATCCAGTATGATGATGGGGTTTTTAGCTGACTATGAATCCGGAGAGTTAAGCCCAGACTACACTGAGCTGTCTGATGCACAATGGTTTGGTATCGACGAGATGCCGCCTGTTGCGCCTAAAGGAACGATTGCAAGAGCACTTATCGAACAAACGCTGAAAGATATAGACTCTAATTGTCTGATAAATAGATAAAAAAAACCCTCCGAGAGGGAGGGGGTAAGTAAGATGTCGTTATGAGATGCTGAGTACCGAGTACTCAGTTTATAATTGTAGTTTTCGCTAGCGAACAAATTTTTAACACTGATGCGGATTGTGTGCAAATTAAGCATTGATTTAAAAGTTAATAACTTGATCCAGGTTGCAAAGCACACAGCTATTGGACTTAAATCAGTGATAGAATACCCCCTTTCACAGAAAGCCTAACAGTTGGAATTACGGAATGACTGAATTAAAAAATGATCGTTATCTGCGTGCGCTTTTAAAAGAGCCGGTAGATTACACGCCAGTATGGATGATGCGCCAGGCAGGTCGTTACCTACCAGAATACAAAGCGACTCGTGCAGAAGCGGGTGATTTCATGTCTTTGTGTCGAAATGCAGAATTAGCATCCGAAGTAACTCTTCAACCACTACGCCGTTTTCCTCTTGATGCAGCGATCTTGTTCTCTGACATCCTAACTATCCCAGATGCAATGGGTCTGGGTCTGCGTTTTGCTGCTGGTGAAGGTCCGGTCTTCGATAACCCAATTACTTGCAAAGCCGACGTAGAGAAAATCGGTCTGCCAGATCCAGAAGGTGAACTGCAGTACGTAATGAATGCCGTGCGTCAAATCCGTAAAGATTTGAATGGTGATGTACCTCTAATTGGTTTCTCTGGTAGCCCATGGACGCTTGCGACTTACATGGTTGAAGGTGGTAGCTCTAAGGCCTTCACGAAGATCAAGAAGATGATGTACGCAGAACCTCAAACTCTGCATCTTCTACTGGATAAGCTAGCAGATAGCGTGATTGAATACCTAAATGCACAAATCAAAGCCGGCGCGCAGTCAGTTATGGTATTTGATACATGGGGTGGCGTTCTGACTCCTCGTGATTACAACCTGTTCTCATTGCAATACATGCACAAGATTGTGGATGGCCTGATTCGCGAAAATGACGGTTGTCGCGTACCTGTTACGCTATTTACTAAGAATGGCGGTATGTGGCTAGAGCAAATCGCAGCAACGGGTTGTGATGCGGTTGGTCTAGATTGGACGATCAATATTGCTGATGCGAAAGCGCGTATCGGCGATAAAGTGGCACTGCAAGGCAACATGGACCCATCTATGCTTTACGCTTCACCTGAGCGCATCCGTGAAGAAGTAGCGGGTATCCTAGAAGGTTTTGGTGATGCTGGTACAGGTCACGTATTCAACCTAGGTCATGGCATCCACCTAGATGTGCCGCCAGAAAACGCGGGCGTATTTGTGGAAGCGGTACACGAGCTATCTAAGCCATACCACAAGTAAGTTAGATCTTTTGAAATCAAATGCCGGCATTCAGTGCCGGTATTTTTTTGCCTAAAATTCATTTTTTCTATCTGAGACTCAAGGCTGTACAGCTCTAGTAGTATTTGGCCTACTATGATCTAATTACTACTCTAGCTGTACACTAGATGTTAAAGTTTAATATAAACAAATACTTATGATTTCGGGTTTTATGTTCTAATTTTCTTGTACAGATAAACAAGCAATTAGATCATAGGTAACCTAAAGCATCGAGTGAACGCGTTTTTTAAGGTATGGCACGACGTCAGATTCAAACCAAGGATTCTTCTTTAACCACAATGTATTGCGTGGAGATGGGTGAGGGAGCGGGATAAAGCCCGGTTCCCAATCTTGCCATTGCTGAACAGTTTGCGTGAGCGTCTTTGGTTTGTTGGTGAGATAGTACTGCTGCGAGTACTGACCAATTAGTAGAGTGAGCTCTATATTGGGCAGTTGCTCAAGAATCTTTTTATGCCAAGTGGGCGCACATTCTTTACGAGGCGGTAAATCACCAGAGTTCCCTTTGCCTGGATAACAGAATCCCATTGGGACAATGGCAATTTTATTTGGGTCGTAGAAAACGTCTTTGTCGATATCGAGCCATTGGCGTAATCGATCACCACTTGGGTCATTCCAAGGTATCGAGGTTTTGTGTACACGTGTGCCAGGGGCCTGACCGATGATTAGGATGCGTGCCTCTTTTGCTGCTTGCACGACAGGGTTTGCACCCAAAGGTAAGTTATCCGCGCAGATCTGGCAGGCCCTCACTTGCTGCAATAGCTCGTCTAACGACATTCTTAGTAACCCTTTTCGAAATCCACTTGATAATTTAATGAAAACCCATCGCGCCAGCGTAGATAGTTGTCAGCAAAAATCTCGATGACTTGCTCGGGAAAACTCAGCGCAGCAATGTGTGGAGTGATGGTGACTTGCGGTAGTTTCCAAAACGGATGCTCTACCGATAACGGTTCTTGCTCAAACACATCTAAGAAGGCGTGTTCTACCCAACGGTTTTTCAGAGCGAAGAGCAACCCTGCCTCATCCAATACGTCGCCACGACCTACGTTAAACAATAACGCCTGATTTAGTTGGCTGAGCGTTTGACGATTAAGTAACTGTCGCGTCTCAGGTGTACTTGGTAGAGTATTCACAACGATGTCGGCTTGCTCAAATGCCTTATTTAGTTCATTGATATGAAAGGTCTGATGAAACTCGCCGCCTGAAGTCGGGATACCTGTGCGGTTAATACCGATAGTTTTTATCCCCATTGCTTTAGCGGCGTTGCCCAGATAGCCCCCAATGCTACCGGTACCAAGAATTACCATGGTTTTACTTTGTAATGACGTGTATAGGTGAGGCTGCCATTGTTTGTTTTGTTGCTGCTGGTGGTATCGGGCAAAGTGGCGGTAATGGGCAATACTGTAACCCAAAACATATTCAGCAATCAGTGGACCAAAGATGCCTCGAACGTTAGTTAGAGTATAGTCCTGACGAAGGCTAGGGGATGTTAAGGCGTTGACACCAGCAAACGTGGATTGCACCCATTCAAGCTGTGAAAATTCGTCTAAGCTTTGTGATAGTAAGGGTGGATCCGCTAGTACGATCTGAGCGGCTTCTGGTTGGTCGGTGAGGCAAAGATCGGGCAGATTTTTCTCTGCCAGTAACGTTTTGTAGGTGTCGCGATGCTCTGAGAGCAGGAAAATCTGATTTGAATGCGGCATTAACTTTTTTCCCTGTGATGAATCAAGTACACTTTCGCTGTTTTTTTCTTCAATGATTGAGTGACTATGCTTAAGAATCCTCTTCAGGTTCGTTTAGAAAAACTAGAACCTTGGCAACAAATTACCTTTATGGCGTGTCTGTGTGAACGCATGTATCCAAACTATGCGATGTTTTGTGAGAATACAGAATTTGCTGACCCGCGTGCTTACCGAGCGATTCTTGATAGTGTATGGGAAATTTTGACAGTTAAGAACGCGAAAATTAACTTCGAACGTCAATTAGAGAAGTTAGAAGAGTTGTTCCCAAGTGCGGATGAGTTCGATTTTTACGGCGTTTACCCAGCAATGGACGCGTGTCAGGGTTTGTCTACGTTACTGCATGGTCTATTGGACCGCGACTACCTTTTCGATTCAATGCTTAAAGTGAGTCAACAGTCGGTACAAACCGTTGCTGATCTAGAGCAAGCACAAGGCGCAGAGCCAATCACTAACGACAACCAGAAAGAAAACGAAGCCGTATGTGAAGAGTGGGATGTCCAGTGGGCAATCTTCCGTCCGCTGCGTGAAGCGGTAGAACGTGACATCAGCTTGATTAAAGATTTGCGTGAAGAGCTACGTGAAGAAGGTGTGAGCAACATCGGTATTGCACTTTAATCGTTGAATAAATAGAAAAAGGCATCCTAACTGGATGCCTTTTTTGTTTGTGCGTTTAAGCGGTTATGCCCAATGCTGATTACGATTCTTTCGAGTCGGATTTCGGTGGCTCTTGAGCTTCTGGCTCTTTATCCTGCTTCTCCGGCTCATTATCTTCTTCATCGTCATCGCGGCTTTCGATTACGCCGTGCATTTCTTTCCAGCTTTCCCAGCGTTGGTAAGCCAGCTCCTGCATGTCAGTGCTTTTATCTGCTTCGTCGATGATCTCCTCGCCTACGAGGTGTTCAAAAATATCTTCCAACGTTACCAAACCTAGCACGGTACCGTATTCATCAACAACAAGTGCCAGCTGTAAGCGATGAGTCATCATCTGGTCGAATACTTTAGGTAAAGTGGTATTGTTTAGCACCACTTGAATTGGGCGCATGATTGCTCCCAACTGTTTCTGTCCACAACCTGATTGTTGTAGTTTGAACAACTCAAGGCGATGCACAAAACCAATGATGTTATCTTTCTGTTCGCTGTAAACCAATGGGCGTGAGAAAGGCGTATCTTTGTGTTTTTCTAGGAACTCATTGATGGTCATTGTGGCATCGACACGGAATACTACTGGTCGTGGCGTCATAACCTGCGTTACGGGTACATCTTGGATGCCAAGCAAGTTGCTTAAGATTTTTGATTCACCCTCGGCAAACTCACCGCTTTCACGTGCCAGAATCGCCATTGCAGACAGCTCATCACGCATCTTTGGAGCTTCGTGGTTACGAGCAAGACGCTTGGTGATTTGCTCTGAGAACCAAACAAAGGGTGTAAGCGCCCATACCATCCAACGCAATGCGACCGCGGCAGTGGGTGCCAACTGACGCCAGTAGGTCGCGCCAATCGTCTTCGGTACGATTTCTGAAAGCACTAAGATCGCCAATGTCAGCACTGCCGAAAAGATACCTAATGCTTCGCTACCAAATACAACCGCAGCTTGTGCACCAGCAGTGGCCGCGCCGATAGTGTGAGCGATGGTGTTTAAAGTCAGAATAGATGCCAGTGGTCGGTCGATATCTGATTTCAGCTTAGCCAATTGCCCAGCTGCGGGATGCCCCTGTTGATTGAGCTGCGCAATGTAGCTCGGACTGATACTCAGCAGTACCGCCTCCAGCACCGAACAGATAAACGAAATGCCGATTGCAATAGAGATATAAATGGATAACAGCAGCATAGTTGCCCTTGAATGTAGTTTGATAGTGGTTATTTGCAGCTATTATAACCGCAAAAGTGACTTATAAATTGGTCCAAATACCTTGGAAAGCAAGGGTTTTCAGGGGGTATGTGGTAACAAATTGTGAGTTATTACTCATATTATGGCTAAAAGTACGTCAGAAAATCGAAAGATCGCTTACAAACCTTTGCCAGATGGGGCATTTATGTTTTAGAGTGAGACGAATTCGATAACCTATGAGAAGGGAAACCTAATGAACAAGACCCAATTAATCGACTTTATCGCAGAGAAAGCAGACCTATCAAAAGCACAAGCAAAAGCTGCTCTTGAAGCGACTCTTGATGGTGTAACTGGCGCACTTAAAGAGGGTGACCAAGTTCAACTAATTGGTTTTGGTACATTCAAAGTAAACCACCGCGCTGCACGTACTGGTCGTAACCCTAAGACTGGTGACGAGATTCAAATCGCAGCGGCTAACGTACCAGCATTCGTAGCAGGTAAAGCGCTGAAAGAATCAGTAAACTAAGTTAGAATGCACCGAGGTATCCTGCCTCGGTGCAATTTCATGAAAAAACATCTACTCACTTCACTTCTCCTATCTAGCCTTACCCTTTTTGGCTGTTCGTCGGTTGAAACTCCTAATTTAGAACAATTCACGCATTTTTCTGGTGGTAAAGTTGCGGGAGATGCTAGCAGCTTGTACTGGATGACAGAGAAACTCACTCGTGTGAGTACGGCGGCTGATTATGTGACTATGGGGGACAATGGTTGGTTCCAGAGTGATTATCGCTGGGATGAAGGTGAGTTGCGAGAGTTGATTCGAAAAGGCGAGCAAGTTGATACCAAACAAGAGTTGGTGCCTTTTCAAATCCACATCCGTTTCAATAAAGATGGCGAAGCGGTTTACCAAAAATATCGTGTTAACCGTAAAGTCTTACCACTTCAGCATGACCAATTAGAGCGCTACAAAGCAGAAGCGAATGACGTAGTGGCATCGGTTAAGGCGCAGTCTCGTAACAATCAGAGCCTTATTCAAGGTTATTGGAATGGTCAATCGTTTGAAACCTGCAAAGGTAAGGTGTTCTCGACACTCGAGTTTAATCAGACGTTGCCAAAATTTATTATCGAGCGTCTCTCATCGGTAGACAGTTATGTGGCTTTTGTCGGCAAGCAGTCACGAAACAAAGCAATGGTCGATGAACTGTTGATGCTCAATGACGATGACTTTGATTGTGTTTCTCGGCCAACGTTGATCTCTGAATAAACATTGCTTCGAATTCTGTCGAACAAGAACAATAAAAAAGGCGCTGAGTGCGCCTTTTGTTTTTTAGCCAACTCATGTTGTTTTTATTTTTCTTGCTCACGTGCAATTGCACGGTAGCCGATGTCGTTGCGATGGAACATGCCATCCCAACGGATCTGTTTTGCAAGCTCGTAAGCACGCTGCTGCGCTTCTGATACACTGTTGCCAAGTGCGGTTGCACAAAGAACACGACCACCGTTTGTCACGATGTCGCCATCTTTGTTATCTGTACCAGCATGGAAGACTTTTTCGCCTTCAATTTCAACTTGTGGCAGACCCGAAATAACGTCGCCTTTGTTGTACGCTGCTGGATAACCACCGGCTGCTAGCACGATACCAATCGATGCTCGTGGATCCCACTTCGATTCCGCTTGATCCAGTTTCTCGTCGATTGCCGCTAGGCACAGATCAACAAGATCCGATTCCATGCGCATCATGATAGGTTGTGTCTCAGGATCACCGAAGCGGCAGTTGTACTCGATTACTTTCGGAGTGCCGTCTTTGTCGATCATCAGACCCGCGTATAGGAAACCAGTGTAAGGGTTACCTTCAGAGGCCATGCCACGTACTGTTGGGTAAATCACTTCTTCCATGATGCGGTTGTGGATTTCCTGTGTTACCACTGGAGCTGGAGAGTATGCTCCCATGCCACCGGTGTTAGGACCAGTATCTTTGTCGCCTACGCGTTTGTGGTCTTGGCTGGTGGCCATTGGCAGAACGTTCTCACCATCCACCATCACGATGAAGCTTGCTTCTTCACCATCTAGGAACTCTTCGATAACGACACGACTACCAGCATCACCAAATGCGTTGCCTGCTAGCATGTCTTTGATTGCGTCCTCAGCTTCTTCTAGCGTCATTGCCACAATCACGCCTTTACCAGCTGCAAGGCCGTCGGCTTTCACCACGATCGGTGCACCTTGCTCACGCACGTAAGCCAGTGCAGGCTCGATTTCAGTGAAATTCGCGTAGGCACCCGTTGGGATTTGGTGACGAGCAAGGAAGTCTTTGGTAAACGCTTTAGAGCCTTCAAGCTGTGCTGCGGCTTGGGTCGGGCCGAATATTGGCAAACCTGCTTCGCGGAAAGCATCAACCACACCAATAACCAATGGTGCTTCTGGGCCAACGATAGTCAGTTCAATCGCCTTCTCTTTGGCGAAAGCAACAAGGCCAGCGATGTCTTCTACATCGATGTTTACGTTCTCTAGTTTTGGCTCTAGTGCTGTACCTGCGTTGCCTGGAGCAATGAAAATAGTCTCAACATTTGGGTTTTGCGCTGCTTTCCAGCCTAGCGCATGTTCACGACCGCCTGAACCAATGATTAAAACTCGCATATGAAAATCCTTAATCTTATAAATACCGTTTGCTCAAACTCAGATATTTCGCAAAGACCTGAGTATGACCTCTCTAATTCAGTGGGACGAGGACAAGGCGACAAGTGAACTTATTCCTATGAGCATAGTATGCTATGTGATTAGGATAAGTGAACGCCGTCAACGCAGTTATCGTCCCAGTGAAGACGAGAGGATTAGTGGCGGAAGTGACGCATACCGGTAAAGATCATCGCCATGCCGTGTTCGTCTGCTGCTGCAATAACTTCGTCATCACGCATAGAACCACCTGGTTGGATAACACACTTGATGCCAGCTTCTGCAGCCGCGTCGATACCGTCACGGAATGGGAAGAAAGCGTCAGATGCCATTACACAACCTTCAACCTGTAGACCTTCGTCTGCAGCTTTGATGCCTGCGATTTTCGCAGAGTAAACGCGGCTCATTTGGCCAGCGCCTACACCGATAGTCATGTCACCTTTCGAGTAAACGATCGCATTAGATTTCACGTATTTCGCTACTTTCCAGCAAAACAGTGCATCTTTCAGCTCTTCTTCTGTTGGCTGGCGCTTAGAAACCACTTTTAGGTCGTCTAGGCTTACCATGCCTTGGTCACGGTCTTGAACCAGTAGACCGCCATTCACGCGTTTCACGTCAAAGCCAGTTGTCTTAGTTGTCCATTCGCCACACTCAAGTAGACGCACGTTCTTCTTCGCTGCAACCACTTCAATCGCTTCAGCAGAAACAGAAGGTGCGATGATCACTTCAACGAATTGACGCTCAACAATAGCGGTTGCTGTTGCTGCGTCTAGCTCTTGGTTGAATGCAATGATGCCGCCGAATGCAGATGTTGGGTCAGTTTGGTAAGCACGGTTGTATGCTTCTAGAATGTCTTTACCTAGAGCAACACCGCATGGGTTTGCGTGTTTTACGATTACACATGCTGGCTCGTTGAACTCTTTCACACACTCAAGCGCTGCGTCCGTGTCTGCGATGTTGTTGTAAGAAAGGGCTTTACCTTGGATTTGGCGAGCAGTAGAAACGGATGCTTCTTGTGGGTTTGCTTCAACGTAGAATGCGGCTGCTTGGTGGCTGTTCTCACCGTAGCGCATGTCTTGCTTCTTCTCGAACTGTTGGTTGAACGTACGTGGGAATTTAGACTCTTCATCAGCCTTCTTTCCTTCTTCATCAAGTAGAGAGGCACCGTAAGATGGAACCATAGTGCCGAAGTAGTTTGCGATCATGCCGTCGTAAGATGCTGTGTGCTCGAATGCTGCGATAGCTAGGTCGAAACGAGTTTCTAGTGTTAGAGACTTCTCGTTTGCGTCCATCTCTGCAATTACGCGGCCGTAATCACCTGCGTTAACAACGATAGTCACGTCTTTGTGGTTTTTCGCTGCAGAACGAACCATGGTTGGGCCGCCGATATCGATGTTTTCAACAGCGTCGGCTAGTGTACAGCCTTCTTTGGCAACGGTTTCTGCGAATGGGTATAGGTTTACGACAACCATATCGATAGGGTTGATGCCGTGCTTTTCCATCACGTCATCATCTTGGCCACGACGACCAAGCACACCACCGTGAACTTTTGGGTGAAGCGTTTTAACGCGGCCGTCCATCATTTCTGGGAAACCAGTGTAGTCAGAGACTTCAGTTACGGCGATGCCTTGTTCGGCAAGTAGGCGAGCTGTACCACCAGTAGATAGGATATCGACACCGCGCTCAGCAAGAGCTTGCGCAAACTCAACAATACCTGTTTTGTCTGATACGCTGATAAGCGCACGGCGAATAGGACGAGCGTTATTCATGCTTCCATTTTCCTCAAATTCACGGAGTTAAAGATGTTTGCCAAAAATGAACTTGTTTTTACCTCTTGGGGTAAAATATTGGCCAGTTTTGGTAAAGACCTTTGCAGGGTGTTTTCTGATTAGAAAACAGTCTCCACATTTGATGGCGCGTATTCTAACCAATTTATTACAAAAAAGCTCGCGCAATCGTTTGGCATCTCAAAAATAATTGCAAAAAAGTCGTTCTTTAGCTTTAAAAGTAACGAGATAGTTAATAGGGAAAGTTATGTTTCAGATAGGTGAACTGGCAAAACGTTGTGGTGTGACTGCCGATACATTGCGTTTCTACGAGAAAAACGCGCTAATAAAACCCGCAGGGCGAAGCGAATCAGGCTACCGCTTGTATGATGAAGAGAATCAAAAGCAGGTGCACTTTATCCTCAAAGGTAAAGATCTTGGCTTGAGTCTGGATGAAATTAAAGACCTGTTAGAAATTAAGTTAGAAGCGACAGAACACAGCTGTGCAGAGGTAAAAGCCATTACTTCTGCTAAGTTAGAGCTGATTGATGGGAAAATTAACGAGCTGACGAAAATTCGCCGAGCTTTGAAGAAGATTAATGATGCTTGTTGTGGTCATACAGACGATGACGCCACACATTGCTCTATCCTTGCAGCACTTGAGTAGTCTCATTCTTGAATCACTTAACTTAAGTTTGCATTTTTGGCGACTTGCTTTTCTAGGTACACGCTGCTTTCCCACCTATAATCTTGCCTTTAGTTACTTGTAGGAATCGACCATTGTCTGATTCCTACCGTAACGCTGTCTGTAGATACGAGAGTTTTCATACATGGTTGGAGTCTATTTTCAAATCAATGACTGGGTTTTGAGCGTTGATGAAAATAAGCTGTATCGACAAGATAGGGAAGTTACTGTTGAGCCACGCTTAATTAATCTTTTGCACTTCTTAGCGGAGCATGCGAATGAGGTGTTCAACCGCGAGGAATTGATTCAGTACGTTTGGGCTGGAGCGATTGTGACCGATCAAGTGGTGACTCAATCCATCTTTGAGTTGCGTAAGCTACTACGTGACGGTCGAGAGGAAAATACCAACTACGTTATCACGGTGCCCAAACGTGGCTATAAGCTGGTAGCGAACGTGGTTACTATGACGTATGAAGAGTTTGTCACAAGTCGGCAAAATGAAGAGATCCCACCTTCGGTTGAAGAATCGGAAGAGGATTGTCTACCTATAGCACCAGCCGTTACCTTTCCTGCCGGTCCTCTAACTCGCGCGGTCTGCGAGATGTCAAAAGAGAAAAAAGCCCCTCAGAGCAAAAACAAAATCAGTCCTTGGCGATTGGGAATTATGAACTTCATCTGGATCAGTATGTTGGTCGTAGTGATGGGCGTGTTTACCTACAAGCAGTCGGAAGTGCGTATTACCCAAGCCATCGATACCCATCTTATTGAGTTCAAGTTTCAAGATAATTTTACGAATGAAGGGTTAAGCTACGATTTGGCAGACGGATTCGCCCAAAAGTTGATGTCCGACATTGCTCAAGTCAGTGATTACCGAGTCATGCTAAAGAAGGCGTCGTTTACTTCTGGCATTGTGCCTGGTAAATCGGTTGTGGTGAGAGTTCGTGAGAATGACGGTGGCAGCTTTTTAGAGGTGGAATATCGCAATAACTCATCTGAAAAAGTGTTGTTTAGTCGTCAATACGCGTTAACCAGTAGTCATTTAAAGACAGTGCTTCAACAAGCGTCGTTGGATTTGATGCAAGTGCTGAAAGTGTCGGATGCCAAATTGAAATCTACGATGCTGGTGGCGGGAATGCCAATGAATCCCGACGCGTTGGAGTTGTTTGTTCAGGCTAACCATTACCTTAATGTCTCTGATACTAAACAATTCCGCCAAGGTATCGACTTGATGGAAAATATTTTAGAAATCGAGCCGGATAATGCTTACGTTCAAGCTGAGTTGTTGATTGCTTACCATGTACAAAAGGCACTTGATTTCTCACAGGAGTTGAAGAAAGGGCGAATGCAGCAGCTCAGTGAAGCACTAGAGACTAATGTGAAAATGATGGTGGGGCCAATTCAACCGCGAATTTATGAAGCTTTAGCACTGCACGAAACCATCATTGGTGACATGGCGTTAGCCAAGCGGCATCTCGGACAGGCATTGAGGTTACGTGATTCAGTGCTTTCCTATGTGATTCGCGGTAAGCACGCCGAATTGGATGGTGATCTGGATTTAGCCAGTGAGTCTTACAGTGAAGCTTTCTATATTGATACGTCGGTTGAGACGTACCTGCTGTGCGAAAACTTGGTCTTCCCAAGTAACATGAAGGCGATTGATTACGCCATGTATCGCGCCGTTCACCCTTCTGTCGTTCGAATGCTTTAATTCTCTCGGACTCAACGTCAGCCTAATGCTAGCCCCTCATTTCGATGAGGGGCTTTTTTGTCGCTGTCGAAAAGTGAAAAGGGTGGGGCGGTGGGGCAATGACTTACGAAGGAGCTAACAACGCAAGCTTGCAACGGGAATACATACCCGCTTTGCTTCTCTATCTCTATCTCTATCTCTATCTCTATCTCTATCTCTATCTCTATTGATTGTATGAAGTGTCTGGATGAGTTATGTGGCGAGAATGATTTTGGTGCCTTCTTGCATGCGAGATGAATATTGACTTGGGTCAAGAAGCGCGATCAGGGAGAGATTTATGGAATCAACACTTCAGGGAATTAACCCTTCGGGATGGGGAAGTTGATAGAGGTTGATAACTTTTATCGCGATGACCAACGAGTTGATGAGAGTTTATCTATCGGTAGAAGGTTTGATGTTTTTCTTGTAACTGTATGAATAATATAGTTTTATGTTTTTATGTTTTTATGTTTTTATGTTTTTATGTTTTTATGTTTTTATGTTTTTGTGTTTATCATGTTTATCTCAACTTGATGTTGATGAACTAATCATTTTATTGATAACCCCAAGTTTATTTTTTTCTCAGTTTTTGGGCGTAGTCTTCACTTCGAAATTTAGCGAGGTCGAGCAGGTTCTTCCTCATAGCATCTCGCTAATTACCATTCAGTTTGAGTCATGTTGACTCGAGTAGAATAGATTTGGAGATGTTATGTCATCGAATGCGAAAAAAATCGGCCTTATTGCCTGTACGGGTGTCGTAGCCGGTAACATGATGGGTAGTGGTATCGCACTATTACCTTCTAGTCTTGCCTCTGTAGGCTCTGTTTCAATCTTCAGTTGGCTGATCTGTTTGGTCGGTGCACTGAGTCTGGCGTTTGTTTACGCTCGTCTGGCAACCAAAAACCCACAAGAAGGTGGTCCTATCGCTTATGCTGGCGAAGTGTCTCCGGTATTTGGTTTCCAAACGGGCGTTCTTTATTACCACGCGAACTGGATTGGTAACCTGGCTATTGCCATTACAGGTGTTTCTTACCTTTCAGTATTCTTCCCTGTGCTTAATAACCCAATCCCAGCAGGTATTGCGACGATTGCATCGGTATGGATCTTCACTTTCGTCAACCTACTTGGTGGTAGCTGGGTAAGCCGTCTATGTACGCTTGGTCTAGTTCTTATCCTTATCCCAGTTGTTGGTACAGCCGCATTTGGTTGGACGCACTTCGATACTGCGCTTTACAGCCAAAACTGGAACGTATCAGCAGGCACTGACAGCCACGCGGTAGTAACAGCGGTTCTTATCTGTCTATGGTCATTCGTAGGTGTGGAATCAGCAGCGGTATCGACTGGTATGGTAGAAAACCCTAAACGTACTGTACCACTAGCAACTATGTTGGGTACTGGTATCGCAGGTGTGATTTACATCCTATCAACTCAAATGATCAGCGGCATGTTCCCAGCGTCAGAAGTTGCGGCATCAGGTGCGCCATTTGCACTAGCAACCACTGAGCTATTCGGTAGCTGGACAGCACCATTCGTATCAGCATTCACAGCGCTAGCATGTTTCACTTCGCTAGGTTCTTGGATGATGCTAGTAGGTGAAGCAGGTAAACGCGCAGCAAACGACGGCAACTTCCCTAAAATCTACGGCGAAACTGACAAAAACGGTGTGCCTAAGAAAGGTCTAATCCTTGCGTCAATCAAGATGACTGCACTGATGGTTGTACTGATGTTCTTCAGCTCTAAAACAGCACACGCATCAGACTTGTTCAACCAGCTAACAACTGACGCAGTTCTACTAACTATGCTGCCTTACTTCTACTCAAGCATTAACTTGATTCGCTTCGAAGGTATGACAACACGCAACGGCTTCGTAATGCTGTTCTCTGGTGTGGCTTGTCTGTTCTGCTTCATCGCACTAGCAGGTGCAGAGGGCGGTACGCTAACAGCAACCTTCATCGTGTCTCTAGTTATCTTGATGTTCTACAGCAAAAAAGCAGGTCTTGCTCAGTACGTGAAAATGCACGCTGACGACATGCCTGCCCAAGCAAGCAACTAATCCCCAAAACGCTGGCACTACGGTGCCAGCCCATAAAACCCAAATTCACGCGGCGCTCACCTTACTCATTGCCTGTAAATGGCAAAGAGCGCCCTCATTCGCCTTGGAGATGTCCAAATGAATATATTCGCTATCTTGAACCACATGGGTGTGTTCTTTAAAGAAGAGCCAGTTCGTCAACTTCACGCTGCTCTTGAGAAAGCGGGCTACGAAGTGGTTTACCCAGTAGATGATAAAGACTTGATCAAAATGATTGAGATGAACCCACGCATTTGCGGTGTACTGTTCGACTGGGATAAATACTCACTAGAGCTATGTGAACGTATCAGCCAAATCAACGAAAAACTGCCTGTTCACGCATTTGCTAACGAACAGTCTACTCTAGACATTTCACTAACAGACCTACGTCTAAACGTGAGCTTCTTCGAGTACGCTTTAGGTATGGCTGACGACATCGCTATCAAAATCAACCAAGCGACTGAGGCATACAAAGATGCCATCATGCCTCCATTCACTAAAGCGCTATTCAAATACGTAGAAGAAGGTAAATACACCTTCTGTACTCCAGGTCACATGGGCGGTACTGCATTCCAGAAAAGCCCTGCTGGTAGCATCTTCTACGATTTTTACGGTCCAAACACATTTAAAGCGGACGTATCAATCTCAATGCCTGAACTAGGTTCTCTACTAGACCACTCAGGTCCACATAAAGATGCAGAAGAATACATCGCACGCACATTCAATGCAGACAGCTCGTACATCGTAACTAACGGTACGTCTACATCGAACAAAATCGTTGGTATGTACTCAGCACCTGCTGGCAGCACAGTACTGATTGACCGTAACTGTCACAAATCTCTGACTCACCTAATGATGATGAGCGACGTGACACCAATCTACTTCCGCCCAACTCGTAACGCATACGGCATCCTTGGTGGTATTCCACAAAGCGAATTCAGCCGCGATGTCATTGCAGAGAAAGTGGCGAAAACACCAGGTGCAACAGCACCAACTTACGCAGTAGTGACTAACTCAACTTACGATGGCTTGCTGTACAACACACAATTCATCAAAGAGTCGCTAGATTGTAAACACATCCACTTCGACAGTGCTTGGGTGCCTTACACTAACTTCAACCCAATTTACGAAGGTAAATGTGGTATGAGTGGTGAAGCGATGCCAGGCAAAGTGTTCTACGAAACACAATCAACACACAAACTGTTGGCTGCGTTCTCACAAGCTTCAATGATTCATGTGAAAGGCGACTTTGATAAAGAATCTTTCAACGAAGCATTCATGATGCACACTTCAACTTCACCTCAGTACGGCATTGTTGCTTCTACTGAAACTGCAGCGGCAATGATGCGCGGCAACACTGGTAAGAAGTTGATGCAAGACTCTATCGATCGCGCAATCCGCTTCCGTAAAGAGATCAAACGCCTAGAAGCAGAAAGTGACAGCTGGTTCTTCGATGTATGGCAACCAGAAAACATCGATACCACAGAATGTTGGAAACTAGACCCTAGCGATACATGGCACGGCTTCAAGAACATGGATGACAACCACATGTATCTTGATCCAATCAAAGTAACGCTACTGACTCCAGGGATGAATAAAGAAGGCGAACTAGAAGAATCAGGTATTCCTGCTTCGCTGGTGGCTAAATTCCTAGACGAGCGCGGCATCGTGGTAGAGAAAACAGGTCCATACAACTTGTTGTTCCTATTCTCAATCGGTATCGACAAATCAAAAGCAATGCAATTGCTACGCGGTCTAACTGAATTTAAACGTGGCTATGACTTGAACCTAACCATCAAGAGCTTCCTACCTTCGCTATACAACGAAGACCCAAGCTTCTATGAAGGCATGCGTGTTCAAGAACTAGCACAAGCGATTCATGACCTAACTAAGAAATACAACCTACCTGAGCTAATGTACAAAGCGTTCGATGTACTTCCAGAAATGAAAGTAACACCACACGCAGCATGGCAAGAAGAGCTTCGTGGCAACATCGAAGAAATCAAACTGGAAGAAATGGTTGGCCGCGTAAGTGCGAACATGATCCTTCCTTACCCTCCTGGTGTGCCACTAGTACTTCCTGGTGAAATGGTGACTCAAGAGTCTCGCCCTGTGCTGGACTTCCTAGAGATGCTTTGTGAGATCGGTGCGCATTACCCAGGTTTCGAAACCGACATCCACGGTCTATACCAACAAAAAGATGGTAGCTACACCGTAAAAGTATTGAAGAACTAAGTTCCTCTCGAAGATGACGCCATTGGGAATGCAAGCATGCTCCACTCTTACGAGCTCAATGCGTCATCGAACAATAACGACATTTAGATATACCCCTAACTAATCTGTCGTAAAGAGAAGGGCAAGGATGCTCTGATCTTTTCTTATATATATAGAAGAAACACTTTTCCAAGACTTCACCTGAAGTACCCCAAATAAAAAGCAAAGACCAAAAGAGCAGTTCGTCATCGTTCTGCTCTTTTTTCGTCTTTATATAGGTAGAAAGAGAAAAAAGAACCAATAGAGATAAGATCAGCAACCGAAATTACAAAGAAATAGGCGATCTTATAATGCGGAAGTCAGGTATTTCTTCATGAAAAGATCCTCTACAACCCGAAATATTAGACAAGATCGTTGAGTATCTATGCAGAATGCTTGTTATTTGTTCGGTTGAAAGTTTTTTTGCAAAAAACGCTTGTGCTAATTTCTCAACCCCCTATACTGCGCATCCACCGACACGGAGTGAGACGAAAGTCACACAGCGAGTCGGGAAGAGAGAAAAAAGAATTTGAAAAAATGCTTGACTCTCTCACGGTGTGAAGTAAGATACGCACCCCTAACGACGAGCAACTAAGTTGCTGAAAATGTTAGAAAAGCTCTTTAAAAATAAGAACCT
>NZ_JAWOTA010000040.1:0-29360 GCF_033338635.1 Vibrio sp. Vb1755
TGAGAAGTATTTGCACAACCGGTCAGCGCGATAGCAACACATAAAATTGCGGTTTGAAACCATTTCACTAATTGATACTCCTGTTTGGACCGCTCAAGATTTATTTCTCTTAATGCAATATAGGCGATAACCTCGTTTGAGGTTAATACATCGAAACAAACCAAAAAAGGGGAGCGAAAATGCTCCCCTTTTATAACATGCTTTCAGGCCCTTAATCTAATAAAAGGCTGAAAGTCTCATTTTGTCTTACTCGTCTTTAGCAGCTGGTGCTTCAGCAGCAGCTTCTTCAGCTGGCTTTTCTACCGCTTCTTTCATGCTTAGACGTACACGGCCTTGGCGGTCGATTTCAAGAACTTTAACTTGAACTTCTTGACCTTCAGCTAGGTAGTCAGACACTTTCTCTACGCGTTTTTCTGCGATTTGAGAAATGTGTACAAGACCATCTTTGCCTGGAAGAACCGTTACGAATGCACCGAAGTCTGCTAGACGTGCAACTTTACCTGTGTAGATACGGCCCACTTCAACTTCAGCAGTGATCTCTTCGATACGGCGGATAGCTTCTTTCGCAGCAGTGCCTTCAGTTGCCGCAATCTTGATAGTACCGTCGTCTTCGATTTCGATAGTTGTACCAGTCTCTTCAGTTAGAGCACGGATAACTGCACCACCTTTACCGATAACGTCTTTGATCTTCTCAGCGCTGATCTTCATCGTGTGAATACGCGGAGCAAATTCAGAGATGTCTTCACGAGCACCAGAGATTGCTTCATCCATTACAGATAGGATGTGCTTACGTGCGCCTTGAGCTTGGTTAAGCGCAATTTGCATGATTTCTTTAGTGATGCCTTCGATCTTGATGTCCATTTGAAGTGCAGTGATACCAGTGTTAGTACCTGCTACTTTAAAGTCCATGTCACCTAGGTGGTCTTCATCGCCAAGGATGTCAGAAAGTACAACGAAATCGTCACCTTCTTTAACAAGACCCATTGCAATACCAGCAACAGATGCTTTGATTGGTACACCTGCGTCCATAAGCGCAAGAGAAGTACCACATACTGAAGCCATTGAAGATGAACCGTTAGATTCAGTGATTTCCGATACAACACGTACTGTGTATGGGAACTCATCAACAGAAGGCATTACTGCAGCAATACCACGCTTCGCCAGTTTACCGTGGCCGATTTCACGACGCTTAGGAGAACCTACAAAACCAGTTTCACCTACACAGTATGGAGGGAAGTTGTAGTGCAGTAGGAAGTGATCTTTACGCTCACCAGTTAGCTCATCGATGATTTGAGCATCACGCTGAGTACCTAGCGTTGCCGTAACGATCGCCTGAGTTTCACCACGAGTGAATAGCGCGCTACCGTGAGTACGAGGAAGAACACCAGTACGTACATCTAGTGCACGAACCATGTCTTTTTCACGGCCATCGATACGAGGGTTACCTGCAATAATACGGCTACGTACTACTGTCTTCTCTAGATCATGGAAGATAGTGTGGATTTCTTTTGTATCTGCTTCAGGATCTTCAGCAAGAAGAACTTCATTTACTTCCGCAGCGATCTCATGGATGCGGTCGTAACGAGCCATTTTCTCAGTAATTTGGTAGGCTTCAACAAGTTTAGCTTCTGCTAGATCAGCAATCTTATTTTTAAGCGCTGTGTTCTCTTCAGGAGCAACCCAATCCCAAGCAGGAGTTGCAACTTCTGCTTTGAATTCGTTGATAGCTTTAATAGCAACTTGTTGTTGGTCATGACCATAAACAACCGCCGCTAGCATTTCTTCTTCAGTTAGGTTGTCCGCTTCTGACTCAACCATCAATACTGCTGACTCTGTACCTGCAACAACAAGGTCAAGCTTAGAAGTTTCTAGTTCAGTTTGGCTAGGGTTAAGTACAAGCTGACCATCGATATGACCAACACGCGCCGCACCGATAGGGCCGTTGAATGGAATGCCAGAGATAGCAAGAGCAGCAGAAGTACCGATCATTGTAACGATATCTGGCTGAACATCTGGGTTTACAGACATTACTGTCGCGATAACCTGAACTTCGTTTTTAAACGCGTCTGGGAATAGCGGACGGATTGGACGGTCGATTAGACGAGCTGTTAGCGTTTCGCCTTCAGAAGGACGACCTTCACGTTTGAAGAAGCCGCCTGGGATTTTACCCGCAGCGTAAGTACGCTCTTGGTAGTTAACCGTTAGTGGGAAGAAGTCTTGACCTGCAACGGCTTCTTTTTTACCTACAACAGATACGAATACAGACGTATCATCCATTGTGACCATAACTGCTGCTGTAGCTTGACGTGCAATAACGCCAGTTTCTAAAGTAACTGTGTGGTTACCGTACTGGAACGTTTTAACAACTGGTTTTTCGAACATTGTTATTCCTTGTTTCTAATCTTCCTTTAGTGCTTAAAGAAATCTTAGATGTGTTAATTGACACTCAAGGCATTACGAATCGCGACTAGTAAAAAGAAACTCGGAAGTTCCTTTTGAATAGTCGCGACCTTTTGGTCGACGTGGTTGACTGTAATGCTATGAGCTTTTGAGAAAACCTCTTACAAGGTTTAGCCGCCAGTATTATAACGGCATAAGTCTAATTTGGCTAAATTTAGGCAACAAAAAAGGGGCATAAAGCCCCTTTTTAGACAAACTGCTATGCAGTCGCTGATTAGCGACGTAGGCCTAGACGTTTGATTAGGTCTTGGTAGCGAGCTAGGTTTTTACCTTTTAGGTAATCTAGAAGCTTACGACGACGAGAAACCATGCGTAGAAGACCACGACGGCTGTGGTGATCGCCTTTGTGCGCTTTGAAGTGACCTTGTAGGTGGTTGATAGAAGCTGTAAGTAGAGCTACTTGAACTTCTGGTGAACCAGTGTCGCCTTCGCCTTGTGCGTATTCTGCAACGATTGCTGCTTTAGTTTCTGCATTCAGAGACATAATTCTCTCCTAATAAGAGTAGGTTTAAAGTTGTAGCAGCCAATCTCTGATTCAGCCGCTACGCGAAGCGCGGATTATAGGGAAATTTCCTATCTCGTGCAATATAAAAATACCGACACTCAGGTCGGTATTTTCAATCATTTACTTGGATGCAACGTCATCTCGGAACACGACCAATCGCTTAGGAGCGATTTTGCCATCTTCGTTCATTTCGCCAACGCCAATAAACAAGCGTTCTTCACCCATAGTAAGGCGAAGTGAGCCCTCTGTCGGAGCACCAAATACTTGAACGGGCTGCCCATGTTGGACCATATCCGCCAGTTCAGGCACCAAGTTGACTTCTGGTAAGTCTTCTACCGCTGTATCCATTGGCAAAAGCAGTGGGTCCAGTAGTTCTCGAGGCGCTCGTTCCTCGCGGTGAGCTTGCTCTAGCAACTCATTTAGTTGCTCAAGTGTTACCATATTCTCGTAAGGGTATTTAGCAACACCAGTACGACGAAGCATAGTTACGTGCGCACCACAACCTAACATTTCGCCCAGATCATCAACGATAGTACGAATATAGGTACCTTTAGAGCAGTGCACTTCCATCTCTACTTCATCGCCTTCAAAACGGTGAAGAACAATCTCATATACCGTGATCTTACGAGATTCACGCGGAACTTCGATGCCTTTACGAGCGTATTCATACAAGGGTTTACCTTGATACTTCAACGCAGAGAACATGGAAGGCACTTGATCAGATTCACCACGGAACTGATCGATGCACGCTTCTAGCTTGTCTAACGTAACATCGACTGGACGCGTCTCTACAACTTCACCATCCGAGTCAGACGTATTGGTACGTTCACCCAGCTTTGCGATCACACGGTAGCGTTTATCAGAATCAAGAAGAAACTGAGAAAATTTTGTCGCTTCACCCAAGCAAATTGGCAGCATGCCTGTCGCTAATGGGTCCAAGGCTCCAGTGTGGCCTGCTTTCTCAGCAAAGTAGATTCGCTTTACTTTTTGCAGTGCATCATTGGAAGAGATACCTGTTGGTTTGTCCAACAGTATAACGCCATTAATTGGACGACCTTTACGACGACGAGCCATTATTCTTCGTCCTCACGACCAGAATCTTTTTGCTTTTGTTTGTCTGAACTAACGACTTCAGACACTAGGTTAGACATACGCATACCTTCAACAAGCGTATTGTCATAGTGGAAGCGGATTTCTGGCGTTAAACGTAGACGAATACGCTTACCTAACATCATGCGAATGTGCACTTCGTGCTCACGTAGCGCTGCTAGACATGATTCAGGTGTTTGCTCACCCACACACAGGAAGGTCACAAATACTTTTGCGTAAGCTAGGTCACGAGAGACTTCTACGTCTGAGATCGTCACCATGCCAAGGCGAGAGTCACGAACTTCACGTTGAAGGATCATCGCTAGTTCTTTTTGCAGCTGCTGTGCAACGCGCTGCGTGCGGCTAAATTCTTTTGACATATCTTTACTCTTATATAGAAAGAATGGGGGGTTGGTCAAAGCCAGCCCCCCATGGTGTATTCAACAACCAATTACTACTTATCTTTCAAAGACAATATTAGTAATTTTAGTCAATTAGTCTAGAGTACGTTTAATTTCAACGATTTCGAAGACTTCGATTTGGTCACCAACGCGAACATCATTGTAGTTCTTAACGCCGATACCACATTCGTAGCCATTCTTAACTTCTTGAACGTCATCTTTGAAACGACGTAGTGACTCTAGTTCACCTTCGTAAATAACAACGTTATCACGTAGTACACGGATTGGGTTGTTACGCTTGATCACACCTTCTGTAACCATACAACCAGCGATAGCGCCCAGTTTCGGTGACTTAAACACGTCACGAACTTCAGCAAGACCAATGATCTCTTGCTTGAATTCTGGAGCAAGCATACCCCCCATTGCTTGTTTCACTTCATCAATCAATTGGTAAATGATTGAGTAGTAACGTAAGTCAACAGCTGCGGCTTCAACAGCACGGCGAGCAGAAGCATCTGCACGAACGTTAAAGCCAAGGATGATTGCGTTTGAAGCTTCCGCTAGTACTACGTCAGTTTCCGTAATACCACCTACACCAGAACCAACGATGTTCACTTTAACTTCGTCAGTAGATAGCTTAACTAGTGAGTCAGCGATTGCTTCTACAGAACCTTGAACGTCTGCTTTAAGTACAACGTTAAGTTCAGCAACTTCACCAGCAGTCATGTTAGAGAACATGTTCTCTAGTTTAGATTTCTGCTGACGAGCAAGTTTCACTTCACGGAACTTACCAGCACGGTAGTTAGCTACTTCACGCGCTTTACGCTCGTCACGAACTACTGTTGCTTCATCACCTGAAGATGGTACACCTGAAAGACCTAGGATCTCTACAGGGATAGATGGGCCAGCCGAAGTAATTTCTTTACCTAGCTCATCACGCATTGCACGAACACGGCCGTATTCTTGACCACAAAGAACGATGTCGCCTTTGTTTAGTGTACCTGATTGAACAAGTACTGTTGCAACTGGACCACGACCTTTATCTAGGCGAGATTCAACAACAACACCAGATGCCATGCCCTCAGCTACAGCTGTAAGTTCAAGAACTTCAGACTGAAGAAGGATTGCTTCTAGAAGACCATCGATGTTTGTACCCTGTTTAGCAGAGATGTGAACGAACATGTTCTCACCGCCCCACTCTTCAGGAATAACGTCGTATTGAGCAAGCTCGTTCTTAACGTTATCTGGGTTCGCGTCTTCTTTATCGATCTTGTTCACAGCAACAATTAGAGGAACGCCTGCCGCTTTCGCGTGCTGAATCGCTTCTACTGTTTGTGGCATTACGCCATCGTCTGCTGCAACTACAAGAACAACGATATCTGTTGCTTGAGCACCACGAGCACGCATTGCAGTAAACGCTGCGTGTCCAGGAGTATCAAGGAACGTGATCATGCCGTTGTCTGTTTCAACGTGGTACGCACCAATGTGCTGAGTAATACCACCCGCTTCGCCAGAAGCAACGTGTGTGCGACGGATGTAGTCAAGTGTTGACGTTTTACCGTGGTCAACGTGACCCATGATAGTAACAACTGGAGCACGTGGAACTGCTTCCGCGTTAGTGTCACGGTCAGATAGTACCGCTTCTTCCAGTTCGTTCTCTTTACGAAGAACTACTTTATGGCCCATTTCTTCAGCAACAAGTTGTGCTGTTTCTTGGTCGATCACTTGGTTGATAGTCGCCATAGCGCCCATCTTCATCATTACTTTGATAACTTCTGTCGCTTTAACCGACATCTTGTTAGCAAGTTCTGATAGAACGATCGTTTCGCCAATTACAACGTCTTGCTTAGCAACCGTTGCTGACTTATCAAACCCGTGCTGCATTGAAGTCGGCTTAGCAAGTTTGCCCTTACGACCTCTACCGCCACGTTGGTTGTTACGGCCACCGCGAGCTTGGTCGTCTTTACCCGAAGCTGCTTTTTTCTTCTTACGACGACCGCCTTCTACTTTGCGATCTGCTTCATCTTCGGCTTCACGTGCGTATTGTGAAGTCGTTACATGGTAATCTGTATCTTCCATATCACCCTTTTTCTCTTCTGCAGCAGACCAACGCTCTTTATTCTTTTCAGCCAATTCGCGAGCTTCTTCAAGCTTGCGCTGACTTTCCTCTTCAGCCTTACGCTTAGCTTCTTCTTCCTGACGACGTTTAAGCTCGTCGGCCTCTTTTCGCGCTGCTTCTTGCTTAATTTTCTCTTCAGCATCACGCTTTGCTTTTTCTTCAGCATTACGTTGTGCATTCGTATCTACGTCTCGCTTCGCTTTTTCTTCAGCTTCACGTTTCGCTTTTTCTTCCGCTTCACGTTTTGCAGCTTCTTCAGCTTCACGTTTTGCAGCTTCTTCAGCTTCACGTTTTGCAGCTTCTTCTGCTGCACGTTTTGCTGCTTCTTCTGCTTCACGTTGTGCTGCTTCTTCAGCTTCACGTTTCGCTTCATCTTCAATTGTGCTGCGCTTCACGTATGTACGTTTTTTGCGCACCTCAACCTGAACATTCTTACTCTTACCACCACCCGCGTTCACACTAAGTGTACTACGAGTTTTACGCTGAAGCGTAAGGCGAGTCGGCTCTGAATCACCTGATTTATCACCGTGTTCTTTCTTTAAATGAGAGAGAAGCTTCTGCTTCTCTTCATCAGTAACATTGTCAGAGCTCGCCTTTTTAATGCCAGCGTCAGCAAGTTGTTCAATCAAGCGGTCGACTGGCGTACCAATCTCATCACTCAGTGCTTTAACTGTTAATTGTGTCATGCCGCTTCCTCCTTGCCGAAAATTATGCTTCTTCGCCGAACCAACAGATGTTACGTGCGGCCATAATTAGCTCACCTGCACGTTCCTCGGTCAGGCCTTCGATACCTTCTAAATCGTCAATACCTTGGTCAGCAAGATCTTCCAGTGTCGCTACACCTTTCGCTGCCAATTTAAATGCCATCTCACGCTCAAGACCTTCAAGTGCAAGTAGGTCCTCAGCTGGTTCTAGACCTTCAAAAGACTCTTCTTGTGCTAGTGCGATCGTCGTTAGTGCATCTTTTGCACGTCCACGAAGCTCTTCGATTAGTTCTTCATTCAAACCATCGATTTCTAGTAGCTCGTTAACTGGCACGTATGCGATTTCTTCTAGCGTTGAGAAACCTTCTTCAACAAGAAGTTGAGCGAAGTCTTCTTCAATATCTAGGTACTTCATGAAGTTTTCAATAGATGCTTGTGATTCTTCAGCGTGTTTCTTCTGAAGATCAGCAACTGTCATAACATTCAGTTCCCAACCGGTTAGTTGAGATGCTAGACGCACGTTTTGACCGTTACGACCAATAGCTTGCGCTAGGTTGTCAGCTTCAACTGCGATGTCCATTGAGTGTGCATCCTCATCAACGATGATAGAAGCAACATCAGCTGGCGCCATTGCGTTAATAACGAATTGAGCTGGGTTATCATCCCAAAGAACGATATCGATACGCTCACCACCAAGTTCGCCAGAAACAGCTTGTACACGTGCACCACGCATACCAACACACGCACCTACAGGGTCGATACGTTTGTCATTTGTTTTGACAGCGATCTTAGCGCGAGAACCAGGATCACGTGCTGCGCCTTTCAGCTCGATAATATCTTCTGCGATTTCAGGCACTTCAACACGGAACAGTTCTGCCAACATTTCTGGCTTAGAACGAGTGATGAACAATTGGAAACCACGTGCTTCAGGCGCGACTTTGTAAAGAAGGCCACGTACGCGGTCGCCTGGACGGAAGTTTTCACGAGGAAGTTGGTCATCACGCAGGATTACCGCTTCAGCGTTATTACCAAGATCAAGCACGATTGTGTCACGGTTTACTTTTTTCACGACACCAGTGATTAGATCACCTTCATTGTCGATGAACTGTTCAACGATTTGTGCGCGCTCAGCTTCACGAACTTTTTGTACGATAACTTGCTTAGCAGTTTGAGTCGTAATACGGTCAAACGTTACTGATTCGATTTCGTCTTCTACGTAGTCGCCAAGCTCGATTGAATCATCTTCGTATTGCGCTGCTTCTAGTGAGATCTCTTTTGTAGGGTTCTCAACGTCATCAACAACTAACCAACGGCGGTAAGTTACAAACTCACCGGTTTTACGGTCAATGGCAACACGTACGTCGATTTCGATTTCGTATTTCTTCTTTGTAGAAGTTGCTAGAGCAATCTCAAGAGCCTCAAAGATACGCTCACGAGGTACCGCTTTTTCGTTCGATACCGCTTCTGCTACCGCTAAAATTTCTTTACTCATTGTATTTAGCCTCTAAGCTTAAACTTTTTTAGGGAACTAAAATTTAGGGATCAGGTTAGCTTTGGAAATGTTACTTAGAGCAAACTCTTCTTGCTGACCGTCTACAGTAATTGTCACTGTTTCGCCATCAACACCGTGGATAATACCTTTCCACTTACGACGGTTTGCTACAGCCATTTTCAATACGATGCTGACCTCGTGACCAATAAATTGCTCGTAATGTGCTGCTTTAAAAAGTGGTCTTTCTAAACCTGGAGAAGACACTTCTAGGCTGTAAGCAACAGAAATTGGATCTTCAACGTCTAAAACTGCACTAACTTGGTGGCTAACTTCTGCACAGTCGTCTACGTTAATACCATTTTCATGGTCAATGTAGATACGTAACGTTGAGTGCGCGCCTGCACGAATGAATTCTAATCCAACTAACTCATAACCTGATGCCGCTACTGGCGCGTCAAGCATTTCAGTAAGTTGTCTTTCTAAACCAGTCATTTAACCACTCCAGAAACAAAAAAAGGGCTCAGAGCCCAATCAAAAAACCAAGCAGTATCTGAGCTATTTCAAAAAGCTCAGATAACAAAAAACCCCGATAGTCGGGGTTTTATGCTGCTGGACCCTGATACGTTAAGAATAGCCAACAATTGCTTTTCTTAACTCGTAGTGTGGTTAGCACTACGCAAACTTGCCAATCTACGATTTCCTTTCAAAGAAAGAGATTGGTTGCGGGGGCCGGATTTGAACCGACGACCTTCGGGTTATGAGCCCGACGAGCTACCAAGCTGCTCCACCCCGCGTCCGACTTGCTGAGCATTATACTCGCAAACAAGTGATTTACAAGTTTGTAAATACATGGTGCCGAGAGAGGGACTCGAACCCTCACACCTAAGGCACTAGCACCTCATGCTAGCGTGTCTACCAATTTCACCATCTCGGCATCAAAACCTTACAGCTTATTGAGGAATTTCATCACCCGCAGGGGCAGGAACTTCACTCGCTGCATCCTTAACTTGTTCAACAACTGGTTGACCTAACGTTGGGTCTACCCATTGTGATTCAGTCTGGTGCGTAGACATACGACCAAGTAACAAGCTAACGATAAAGAATACGGTTGCTAAAATAGCAGTTGTTCGGGTTAAGAAATTACCTGAGCCGCCAGCACCAAACACTGTGTTTGAAGCACCAGCACCGAACGAGGCTCCCATATCTGCGCCTTTACCTTGTTGAATCAACACAAGGCCAATCACACCAAGCGCTGCCAACAGGTAAATCACAAGTAGAACTGAAAACATTTTTTCCACCTATGTTCCAAATTGTTGAGCCAGCGCCGTTCAAAACAATAAATCATAATGAACAAGGCTAGCGACCTCCTAACGGGAGGCGGAGCAATACTAGCGAAAGCCAGTAACGCTGACAAGGGAAAATTAGTAAAAAATCAATGCCAATGCGTTAAGCGCTCAAAAAAAGGGCAAAAGATGCCCTTTTCATTCAAGACATGCTTTAACGCAATGATTAACAACTTGCTTTAACAGCCTCAGCGATTTTCAATGCTGAGTGTTGAACTAGTTCACCATCTTCACCTTCCACCATAACGCGGATCAAAGGCTCAGTGCCAGACTTACGCAGCAGTACACGCCCTTTATCACCAAGTGTCGCCTCTACTTCAGAGACAGCGTTTAATACAGCTGTAGCTTCAAGAGGGTTACTTTCTCCTGAAAAACGGACATTTTCTAAAACCTGAGGATATAATGTCATTCCTTGCGATAGTTCATATAAAGACATATCGCTGCCAATTACAGAAGCAAGTACTTGAAGTGCAGCAACAATCGCATCGCCGGTTGTGACTTTATCTAATAAGATCACATGGCCTGAGTTTTCAGCACCAATTTTCCAACCTTTTTCTAGCAGTTGCTCCATGACATAACGGTCACCAACAGCAGCACGTACAAACGGAATGCCTAGCTGCTTTAAACCATTTTCCATACCCAAGTTAGTCATTAGTGTACCAACAACACCACCCTTTAGCTCACCACGACGAAGTGCATCACGAGCGATGATATAAGCAATTTGGTCACCATCAACTTTGTTACCTAGGTGGTCGACCATAATGATGCGGTCACCATCACCATCAAATGCGAGACCAAGATGCGCTTGCTCTTCAACAACACGCTGTTGAAGAGCTCGTACGTCTGTTGCGCCCACTTTTTCATTAATGTTGATGCCGTTAGGCTCTACGCCCATAGCGATAACTTCTGCCCCAAGTTCTTTGAAAACATTTGGAGCGATGTGGTACGTTGCACCGTGCGCACAGTCTACTACGATCTTAAAGTTCGCAAGGCTCAACTCAGATGGGAAAGTACTCTTACAGAATTCGATGTAACGACCAGCTGCATCATTTAGGCGGGTTGCTTTACCAAGCTCAGCAGACTCCACACATTCAATTTCTTTATCTAACTCAGCTTCGATCGCCAATTCGATATCGTCAGGTAGCTTAGTACCCTCAGAAGAAAAGAATTTAATGCCGTTGTCGTAATATGGGTTATGTGATGCAGAAATCACAATACCAGCCTCGGCACGGAAAGTCTGAGTTAAATATGCCACAGCTGGAGTTGGCATGGGACCAGTAAATGTTGCTTTAAGTCCCGCAGCTGCAAGGCCAGCCTCTAGTGCAGATTCAAGCATATAACCTGAAATACGTGTATCTTTACCTATGATAACTTTCTTTGTGCCTTGTTTCGCTAGTACACGACCAGCAGCCCAGCCAAGCTTAAGTACGAAGTCTGGAGTGATTGGGTATTGTCCTACTTTACCGCGCACACCGTCAGTACCAAAGTAACGTCTTTCATTCGACATAAACTTTCCTTTATTATTTTTAAATATTGTTTTTCGTCATCTCAACAACTTTCATCGCTTCGATTGTCTCTTCAAAGTCATGCACGCGAATGATCTGCGCGCCTTTCATCGCGGCAATCGTAGCACAAACAACACTTGCGTTCGTACACTCTGCCGCTGGCTTGTCTAACAGTTTGAAGATCATGGATTTACGAGACATGCCAGCCAAAATAGGCAGGCCGAATTCATGAAACTTTTCAAGATGAGCAAGCATATGATAATTGTGTTCGATTGTTTTGCCAAAGCCAAACCCAGGATCGAGAATCAGTTGAGATTTATCAATCCCTGCAGCTTCACACGCCGCGATACGTTCTTCTAGAAAAGCCGACACGTCCCCCATTAAATCATCATAATGAGGGTCAACTTGCATGGTCCTAGGTTGACCTTTCATATGCATCAGACAAATTGGAAGGTTTGCTTCTGCTGCGACTTCCAGAGCACCTGGCTCTTGCAGCGAACGGATGTCATTGATCAAATCAGCCCCAGCATCAATTGCTTGACGCATCACTTCTGCTTTACTGGTGTCAACGGAAATCCATACATCATATTTTTCACGAATGGCTTTGATTACTGGGACAACACGCCTAAGCTCTTCTTCCAAAGACACATCCGGTGCACCAGGTCTTGTTGATTCACCACCAACATCAACAATACTTACACCAGCCTTTATCATTTTATCAACTTGAGCAAGAGCAAGTTCAATTGAGTTGTATTTACCGCCATCCGAAAAGGAATCCGGTGTCACATTTAGAATGGCCATGACATGTGGACGCGAAAGGTCCAAAGATTTGTTATTTGCTGTAATCATCATCATAAACACAAAAACCCCGAGATAACTCGGGGTTTAATATTATCGATACTCTTTATTCAGAGTCTTTCTTTTCAGGCGCTTCGTTAGAAGTTGTTTCAGAAGAGCTAGGCTGTTCTGCATCTTTCGCAGTCTCCGTTGTTTCTTCTTTAACTTCTTGCTTTGCTTGAGGCTTGTCGCTGTCTTCTGGTTTGCTTGCTGAGTTATCACTCCAGCCCGCAGGCTCACGAATTTCAGCTTTGCGCTCCATTAAGTCATCAATCTGGCGAGCATCAATGGTTTCATACTTCATCAGCGCATCTTTCATCGCATGCATGATATCCATGTTCTCTTGAAGAATCTTCTTCGCACGATCGTAGTTGCGGTCAATGATCTGACGAACTTCGTCATCAATCAACTTCGCTGTATCGTCAGACACATGTTTAGTCTGAGTTACACTACGCCCTAAGAACACTTCGCCTTCATCTTCTGCATACAGCAGAGGGCCAAGCTTTTCAGAGAAACCCCATTGAGTAACCATCTTACGAGCAATATCTGTTGCGCGCTCGATATCATTAGAAGCACCGGTTGATACTTTGTCAGCACCGTAGATAAGTTCTTCTGCTAAACGACCACCGTACAAGCTAGAAATCATTGATTCTAGGTGTTGGCGAGACATACTCACGCGGTCCTGCTCTGGAAGGTACATTGTTACACCCAACGCACGACCACGTGGAATGATAGACACTTTGTACACTGGATCGTGTTCAGGAACCAAGCGACCAACAATCGCGTGACCCGCTTCGTGGTATGCGGTTGACTCTTTCACTTCCTCAGACATCACCATTGAACGGCGCTCAGCACCCATCATGATTTTGTCTTTCGCCAGTTCAAACTCAACCATAGAAACGTTGCGCTTGTTACCGCGCGCAGCAAACAGGGCTGCTTCGTTAACTAAGTTTGCTAGGTCAGCACCAGAGAAGCCTGGAGTACCACGTGCGATGAGAGAAGGCTCTACATCACCCGCTAGAGGGACCTTACGCATGTGAACTTTTAGGATCTGTTCACGGCCACGTACATCTGGAAGACCAACTACCACTTGACGGTCAAAACGACCAGGACGCAGTAGCGCAGGGTCTAGCACGTCCGGACGGTTAGTCGCAGCGATAACGATAATACCTTCGTTACCTTCGAAACCATCCATCTCAACGAGCATTTGGTTTAGTGTTTGTTCACGTTCATCATGACCACCACCAACACCTGCGCCACGTTGACGACCTACCGCATCGATCTCATCGATAAAGATGATACAAGGTGCGGCTTTCTTTGCTTGTTCAAACATGTCACGCACACGAGATGCACCAACACCAACGAACATTTCTACGAAATCAGAACCAGAGATAGTAAAGAATGGTACTTTCGCCTCACCGGCAATGGCTTTCGCCAGAAGCGTTTTACCCGTACCAGGAGGACCAACCATTAGAACACCCGTTGGAATCTTACCGCCCAGTTTTTGGAAGCGGCTTGGATCGCGTAGGTAGTCCACCAGCTCTTTCACGTCTTCTTTTGCTTCGTCACAACCTGCAACGTCAGCAAAAGTTGTCTTGATTTGTTCTTCGCTCATCATTCGAGCTTTACTCTTACCAAAAGACATGGCGCCTTTACCACCGCCGCCTTGCATTTGACGCATGAAGAAAATCCATACACCAATTAGTAAGATCATTGGGAACCAAGAGATGAAGATAGTACCAAGCAAGCTTTGCTCTTCTGGAGGCGTGCCTTGTACTTTCACGTTTTGGTTAATTAGGTCATCTAGAAGCTTTTGGTCATACACTGGCATGTAAGTGACCATTTTGGCACCGCCGCCACGACGAACAAAGCTAATTTCACCGTCTTTAAAAGTTGCTTCTTGAATCTGGCCTTGGCCAACTTCCTGTACAAACGTGGTGTAATCCACGGTTCTGCCATTGCTTTCTCCAGGGCCAAAGCTCTGGAATACCGACATCAATACGACGGCGATAACAAGCCACAGAATTAAATTTTTTGCCATGTCACTCAAGGTGTAAGCCTCTCGATAACTAATTGTAATTAAAGGTAGGGTACTACAGTTCATTAACTGTAGCTATAGTGTTAACACGCTCTCAAGAGAGCAAAATGGTTAACCTTTGTAACCAGTGGCTACGACGAAGACCTCTCGAGAGCGAGCTCGCGATGAGTCTGGTTTTCTAATTTTTACGGCTTTAAACATGTCTCGGACTTCTTTCACATACTGATCGAAGCCTTCCCCTTGGAAAACCTTTACGACAAAGCTACCATTAGGCGCTAGAACTTGTCGACACATATCTAAAGCTAATTCAACTAAATACATAGCGCGAGGTTGATCAACAGAATTGTTTCCAGCAATGTTAGGCGCCATATCAGACATTACTACGTCTACCATGGAAGGTTGGATCCTTTCTAGCAAAGCTTCCAATACCGCATCATCACGAAAGTCGCCTTGTAAAAAGCTAACGCCAGCAATCGGGTCCATAGGAAGCAAGTCACACGCGATGATCTGACCACTGTCCCCTACTATCTTAGCAGCATATTGAGACCATCCGCCCGGCGCAGCCCCCAAGTCGACGACTGTCATTCCAGGCTTTAACAATTTATCTTTCGTTTGAATCTCATCGATCTTGAAATAAGCACGTGAGCGGTAGCCTTTTTTTCGGGCTTCATTCGCGTATTTATCATCAAAGTGTTCTTTCAACCAACGACCAGAACTAGCCGAATGTTTTTGTTTACTCATTTTAATCCCAACAAGGCACAAATTGGAGCTATTGTTTTAATAGGCGCTACCTATTACTCAATAAATTATAGTCTTCAGCAATAGATGGCGTTAAAATAGCTTTTTTCAACCCTTATTTTAAAGAAAATTGGCCGCGTAATGAACCTAAGCACCAAACAAAAGCAGCACCTTAAAGGCCTAGCTCACAGTTTAAAACCTGTTGTGCTAATGGGCGCAAATGGACTTACAGAAGCCGTGCTAGCAGAAATTGAAATCGCTCTTAACCATCACGAACTTATCAAAGTAAAAGTTGCTTCGGAAGATCGTGAAACAAAACAGCTAATCATCGACGCTATCGTACGTGAGACGGGCGCTGAAAAAGTTCAGACTATTGGTAAAGTGCTTGTGCTATACCGCCAGTCTGAAGAGCGTAAAATCGAAATCCCTCGTAAGTAACTCTACTTACGTTGCTGAAGAAAAAAGGTCGCCTGAGGCGACCTTTTTGCGTTTTATCAGGGCAGTAATGCTACTCCAAACGACCTAGATATATTCTACTCGGTCAATTTCGAAGTCTTTCGCGCCACCCGGAGTTTGAATAGCAACTTCATCGCCTTCCATCTTGCCAATCAGGCCACGAGCAATAGGTGAGCTCACTGAAATGCGACCTGCTTTGATATCGGCTTCGTCATCACCAACGATTTGGTACGTTTTTTCTTCTTCGGTGTCGATATCAATCAAGGTTACGGTTGAACCAAAAATAACTTTACCCGTGTTCTCCATCTTCGTTACATCAATAACTTGAGCAACTGACAGTTTGTATTCAATGTCACGGATTTGTGCTTCACAAATGCCCTGCTCTTCACGAGCGGCGTGATATTCAGCATTCTCTTTTAAATCACCTAGCTCACGAGCTTCAGCAATTGCCTCTGAGATCTGAGGACGTAGTTTAAGTAGACGATCGAGTTCTGCACGTAGCTTTTGCTCGCCACGTAGTGTCATTGGAACTTTTTCCATTTTATAACCTCAAGCCCAAATGGGTCTTTGGACAAAAAAAAGCCCACCCTGTCATAGGACTGGGTAGTGCGCTTAAAGATGTATTTCGTTTAGTGTAAACAAACTCCCGGACGAAATCATCTTAATTCGAAAGACAGCAAGACTATGCCTTTTCGGCATAATGATATAACTCACTTTTAGAGCGGTTCTAGGGCGAATCACCTTCTCAATTTATTGAAAAACAACACTGTTCATTACACCAAAAACCTCAAAAAAGATAAAAACTAATCAATGTCAGGCCAATGTCATTGCCAATAATTTCAATCAAAAACAGTAATTTAAATAAAAACAACGCACAATTGAACAGTGTTCATCAGTGGGATTTATATCATTTTACTAACTCATACGGAAACTTTAGCAGTAAAACATGTCCAGCGAGTTGTTAGATCAATGGCTTACAAGTGCGAACTATATCGCTCAATTAGCCAATTTTGGACCAACAACTTGTGAGAGATCACCTCTCCCCCATACAACAATGATTATGGACAGCTAACTAGGACAAATAAGATGAAAAAGACTCTAATTGCTCTTTCTGTATCTGCAGCAGCTATGGCAACTGGCGTAAACGCAGCTGAACTTTACAACCAAGACGGTACTTCTCTAGAAATGGGCGGCCGTGCTGAAGCACGTCTATCTATGAAAGATGGCGACGCTCAAGACAAATCTCGCATCCGTCTAAACTTCCTTGGTAAACAAGAAATCAATGACAACCTATACGGTGTTGGTTTCTGGGAAGGTGAATTTGAGACTGCTCAAAACGGTACTGTAGACGGCGACGACAAGAGCGATCTAGAAACTCGTCTTGCTTACGCTGGTCTTGGCGGTGCTTACGGTGAGTTCGCATACGGTAAAACTGAAGGTGCACTAGGCGTTATCACTGACTTCACAGATATCATGGCTTACCACGGTAACTCTGCAGCAGACAAACTAGCTGTATCAGACCGTACAGACAACATGATGGCTTACAAAGGCCAGTTTGAAAATCTAAGCGTAAAAGCAAGCTACCGCTTCGCTGATCGTATGGAAAACAAAAACACTGGTGAGTACTACGACAACAAACAAGACGGTTACTCTCTATCTGCAATCTACGCTCTAGCTGACACTGGTCTTGAGCTAGGTGCTGGTTACGCAGATCAAGACAAAGCTAACGAGTACATGCTAGCTGCATCTTACACAATGTCTGATCTTTACTTCGCTGGTGTATTCACTGACGGCGAGAAAATGGAAGATTCAAACAACAGTAACACAGTTGATTACACTGGTTACGAGCTAGCGGGTGCTTACACTCTAGGCCAAACAGTATTTACAACATCATACAACAATGCAGAAACTAACAACGAAACTTCTGCAAACAACTTCGCTGTTGATGCTTCTTACTACTTCAAGCCTAACTTCCGTGGTTACATTTCTTACAACTTCAACCTGATTGATGCAGGTGACAAGTTTGGTTCAACTGACACGAGCAAAACAGTTGCAACTAAGATCGATGCTGAAGACGAGCTAGCTCTAGGTCTACGTTACGACTTCTAATTCCGGTCTTTGACTAGAATATCGAATGCCCGCTTTAAGCGGGCATTTTTTATACTTCATTTTAAGCAGCGCGCCTTTCTCTCGTGTCTCATTCATGAAGACATTTGAAGCATTTCTTTAGTTACCTAGCATATTGAAAGGACTTGCGTATACTCAATCACATAACTCACCTTAGAAAGTATCATTATGCGTTTACGTTGGCCCTTGCTCATATTCTCTTCATTACTTTCTGCTTTTTCACAAGCGTACCCTCATCAAGAGGTGTTGCCTGAAGGCGCCCGCATCAGTTTAGTTGCGGAAAAACTCAGTGAAAATGCTGAGCTTGACGGTGTTCATCCTACCGAACAACTGTTCCCACCAGCGAGTACATTAAAAATCGTCACCGCATTAGCCGCAAAGCTAGAACTGGGTGATAATTTCCGGTTTCGAACCAAGCTGGAAACGTCGAACTCAGATGCAGTGATTTACTTTGTCGGCGACCCAACACTCCAAACCAACGACTTAAAATCACTTCTCACTCTAGCTAAGAAAAATGGCTTAAAACGGATTAACGGTGACCTATGGCTCGATAACAGCGCATTCACTGGTTATAACCGTGCGGTGGGCTGGCCGTGGGATATCTTGGGAGTTTGCTACAGCGCTCCGGCATCGACCATCACACTCAATAACAACTGTGTACAAGCCTCTATCTATACACAAAAAGATGGTGGAACGCGGGTCTACGTACCAGAGCATCAACCTATTCGTGTCACAAGTACCGTAGAAACAGTTTCTAAAACCATTAAGAAAAGTCGTCATTGTGACTTAGGTTTAGTTGCAAATCCCGATAACAACTACAAGCTAACAGGGTGCTTGGTTGAAAGAGACAAACCATTGCCACTGAAATTTGCGGTTCAAGACCCTGAGCGTTACACCAGTCAAAGGTTGGCGGCTTTGCTCAAGGAGCTCAACATTGGGGTATCGGGAAAGATTAGGGTCGGTACGGCGCCAGAAAAGCAGCGAAAGCTCATCGCAATGCATCAATCAAAAGCCTTACCAGACATTCTCGAAGATATGCTCAAAAACTCTGACAACTTAATTGCCGACACATTAACCAAAACACTTGGCGCTAAATTTTTCGTTCAGCCAGGCAGTTTTACTAACGGGACAGAAGCGATCAAGCAGATCATTTTCGCCAACACTGGTATTGATATTCGTAATGCGCGCCTAGAAGACGGCTCAGGACTTTCGCGAAATAACCGGATCTCCGCGACCAAGATGGCTGAAATGCTGCGCTATATTTGGAAGCATGAAAACGAACTCAAATTGATTGCCATCATGCCGAAATCAGGTGAATCCGGCACATTAAAGTACCGACAAAGTATGCGAAAACTTCCAATTAAAGGACAGCTGATCGCGAAAAGTGGCTCTATCTACGGGACTTACAATATGGCTGGATATGGCTTGGATAAAAATGGTCAACCTAACACCATTTTTGTTCAGTTTGTTTCAGACTACTTCCCAGAAAAACGGGACGACAACACACCTGTCATCGCCCCGATTACACATTTTGAGCAGCTTTTTTACAATGACATTGTGAACTTTAGTCAGGCAATACCTAAGAAATAGTTCACCACGTTAAAGTAAATCCACATTCCTGAAATATCGACGATAGACGCAAGAACTGGACTCACCAATACGGCTGGGTCCAACTTGCAAGCTCGTGCAATAATTGGCAACAGCCCGCCCAATGTTGTAGAAATGGTGACTTGAATGAACAGCGCAACTGCTATTGCCAGTGCGATATCGGTCAGTTCAAAGCCTCCTGTTGATTGTCCTGCACTAAATAACATAATGCGTCCAATCATCACGATAGCGATCGCTAGCGCAATAAATAGAGCGACTCGGCTCTCTTTCCACAAAACTTCTAACCATTGGCGTTTTTTTAACTCTCCAGTAGCAAGAGCACGAATCACCAAAGTTGCTGCTTGTGTTCCTGTGTTACCACCAGCAGCTGCAATCACTGGCATGTACACTGCAAGTAAAACAAGCTGACTAAGGGTGTCCTCATACTGAGCGATGATCAAGCCTGACACTATCCCTAAAAGAGCCAGCGCAATGATCCATCCAATACGCTGTTTTACATGCCCTAAAACACTAGTTGATAAATAACCATCGGGTGTATCAACTTCAGACATATGCAGACCCAGTTGGTGAGCATAATGACGTGCGCGTTTGTCATGACCTGCTTGCTCAAGTTGAGCAATAAGACTATTCACATAGCCGACAGAGCAATGCTGTAAAATACCTACAGCCTCATCAATCGGCATAACCGTAAGCAAATGGACTTGTTGCTCTTGCTCGTACTGCAAGAATGCATTGCGAGCTGCACCAATTTCTACTTCAGAAAAGTTTGGTGTTGTTTCAATAAAAGTGTTGTTCATTACCGTCATGGCGAATCTCCCGATTGGCATTGGTAACGACCATCGACAAAGCATGAAAAGCCACTCTTGCACGCTAAAAGTCAGACAACAATTAAGATGCACAGAGAAAACCAATGCGAATGCACTGTCTATTCAGAATGTATGAAGGAAATAACGAGAAGAAAATTAGAAAAGATGCCTCACCACTTAGGTAAGGCGGAGATCGCCAATACCGAAGCGGGTTATTTCGCTCCCTTAATCTTACTCACCCAACGACTGGGAGGATGGTCGGTATTGTTCATGTAAATCTCCGATAGCGCTGCCATTATTGGCAGCGCAAGTATAGTAGCAAAGTTCATCAGGTATGGAAGTTTTACTTTGCCGTTTTTGCTAAATTTTCATACAAAAAAAGCGCCCTTCGGACGCTTTCATTTGCAGTCATTATGAATTACTGAATAGTAATACGAGCAAATTTACGTTTGCCTACTTGGAACACGTAAGTACCCGCTTCTGGAGCAAATTTGCTGTCCGCAATTTTTTCACCATCAATCTTCACAGCGCCCTGCTTAACCATGCGCATCGCATCTGACGATGATGGACATAATCCTGCTTCTTTCAACAGATTACTCACTGGGCGACCTGCGTCAAAGTCAAACTCTGGCATTTCATCAGGAATTTGGTTCTTCGCAAAACGGTTTACGAATTCTTGCTCTGCTGCATCGGCATCGGCTTCACTGTGGAAACGAGCAATAATTTCTTTTGCTAGCAATACTTTGATGTCACGAGGGTTTTTGCCCGCTTCTACATCAGCTTTGAATTGAGCAATCTCTTCCAGAGGACGGAAAGAGAGCAGCTCGTAGTAGCTCCACATTAGGTCATCAGAAATAGACATGATTTTACCAAACATTTCGCTTGGCGCTTCGCTGATACCGATGTAGTTGTTTGCTGACTTAGACATCTTCTTCTCGCCATCAAGGCCCACTAGAAGCGGCATCATCAGTACAACCTGAGGTTTTTGACCGTGAGACTTTTGCAGTTCACGACCCATTAGAAGGTTGAACTTCTGGTCTGTACCACCTAATTCAACATCCGTTTCCATTGCTACTGAGTCCCAACCTTGTAGAAGTGGGTACATGAACTCATGAATAGCAATTGGCTGACCACCCGCGTAACGCTTTTTAAAGTCGTCACGCTCTAGCATACGAGCAACGGTTTGGTTTGCCGCAAGGCGAATCATACCTTCTGCGCCCAGTTCAGACAGCCACTCAGAGTTAAACTGAATTTTAGTCTTTGCAGGATCGAGAATTTTGAACACTTGCTCTTTGTACGTTTCAGCGTTACGCAATACGTCTTCACGACTTAGCGGTGGACGAGTTGTGTTTTTACCTGTTGGGTCACCAACCATTGCAGTGAAGTCACCGATTAGGAACGTCACTTCATGACCTAGTTCTTGGAACAAGCGAAGCTTATTGAAAATAACCGTATGGCCTAGGTGAATGTCAGGTGCTGTTGGATCAGCGCCCAATTTAATACGTAGAGGACGGTCTTCTTTTAGTTTTGCGATTAGCTCTTCTTCTGGAATCAGCTCTTCAACACCGCGCTTAATCTCGGCTAGTGCAGCTTCAATGCTCGCCATTCTTGTTCACTCCCACAGATTTGGCAAAAATATAATAGCTGAACATATTACTTGAATAGCGATGCATTTTGAAACACGTTAGACTAGGTAGTTGTCACTTTTTCCGTTTAATTTAGCAATCAAGTACCTCATGCATTCGATTTTTGTCCGACTTCCACTCTTGCACAAAGTATTGATCGGTTTTTTTAGTGCGCTGATTATCTTCGCGCTCTTCTTTTTACCTGATCCGCAAGACCTAGACCCGCAGCAGAGCCGATTAAAAGTTGGTCAACATTATCCTGTGCCAGTTTCCCTCGAACTCAGTGCACTAAATAGTTCATCGCCTGCGGTTCCCGCCGTGCTGCGCTGGGAGACATACAAGGTAAAAAATGGCGAGAGTGCTGCCATCTTATTTAGTCGCGTAGGGCTTTCCGCTCGTCTATTACATGAACTGGTGTCATCAGATAAAGAAGTGGAAAAACAGTTAACTCGGCTTCGACCTGGTGACCGATTGCAATTTGGTTTTGACGAAAATAACGACTTGGTGCAGCTAAGAAGAACACTAAGCGCGTTCGAGACTTTTCGTATCACATTAAAAGACGGCAAGTACGTTTCTGAAGTTGATAAGAAAGAAGTCGACTTCCAGTACAACTACGCAGAAGCCACCATCAAATCAAACTTTTGGAATGCAGGAATATCTTCTGGATTAAATGGTAACCAAATCATGGAACTGGCTGGCATATTTGGTTGGGACATCGACTTTGCTTTAGATATTCGTAAAAACGATAGCTTCCGAGTACTTTACCAAGAGGAAGTGGTAGAAGGAGAAGTAATCGGCCGTGGAAAAATCATTGCTGCGATCTTTAAAAACCAAGGCGATACCTTTACCGCAATATTGGATCAGAAAAGTGGCAAGTATTACGACGAAAATGGGCGTGCAATGAAAAAAGCATTCTTACGCGCGCCGTTGGATTTCCGTCGAGTTTCGTCTAACTTCAACCCACGCCGCTTACATCCAGTGACGGGACGCGTTCGTCCTCATAGAGGCACGGACTATGCAGCACCAGTGGGCACCCCGATTTGGGCGGCTGGTGATGGTGTCGTTCAAAAATCGTCTTACAACAAATTTAATGGTAACTACGTTTTCATTAAACATAGTAATACTTACATTACCAAGTACCTGCACTTAACCAAACGTACTGTACGAGCTGGTCAACGCGTTAAGCAAGGCCAAACCATCGGTACGCTTGGCGGAACTGGCCGTGTAACTGGCCCTCACCTGCACTATGAGTTCCTTGTGAATGGTGTCCATAAAAACCCGCGCACGGTGAATTTGCCACAATCTAAATCCCTGACAGGAAAAGCGAGACAAACTTTCATGGCAAACGCGAAAGTTAGCATGGACAAGCTTGAACGCTACAGCAAACTGTTAGCAATGAAGTAAGGCAAGGTATTGAAAAGGGCAGCTTCGCTGCCCTTTTTGTTTTGTCGATATCATCACGATAAAGCTTACTGCTCGGGGTGATGCTCTCTCCCGAGCATAAGCAAACACGGGGTCAGAACCAACGTTAGCAAAGTCGCAAACGCCAAACCACCCGCGACAGCGGTCGCAAGCTGAGACCACCATTGAGTGCTTGGTGCGCCAAACTCCACTTTCTGATTAACTAAGTCGATGTTCATTTCTAACACCATTGGCAATAAGCCTAATATGGTGGTCACCGTCGTGAGTAAAACGGGTCTTAAACGCTGCACACCCGTACGCAAAATAGCCTCAGGTTTTTCTAAACCACGTTTACGCATCTGATTATAAGTATCGATTAAAACAATATTGTTGTTTACCACGATACCAGCCAACGCAATCACTCCAATTCCCGACATAATGATGCCAAATGGCTTTTGGAAAATAAGTAACCCAGCGAAGACACCAACAGTAGAAAACAGCACTGCACTAAGGATTAAGAAAGCTTGATAAAAGCTATTAAACTGCGTAATTAAAATCAAAGCCATCACACCAAGCGCGACAATAAAAGCATTTTGCAAGAATGCTGATGAGTTTTCCTGCTCTTCATTTTGACCCCGAATTTTATATTCAATGCCTTCCGGTAAGTCGAGCTGTTCCATTCCAGCGGCAATCTTAGGTAACTCAAGCGCCAAATTGTAACCTTCCACCATATCCGCTTTAATATTGATAACTCGATGACCGTCGACCCGACGAATAGTGTCTTGCTTATGATCTGGTTTGATTTGAGCAAAATTCGTAATCGGTACCAGACCAGCTGCCGTTTTCACTCTCAGTTGATCAAATCGACCTATGTCGCGCTTATCTTGCGGATAGCGCACCAAAATATCGACTTCTTCATCCGCATCATCGGGCAAATAATCGCCTATTTTCAAACCGTTCGTAACAAACTGGACGGTATTCCCGACTAAAGTAGCATCCGCTGCAAAGCGAGAGGCGTCATCTCGCTGGATATCAATTTGCCAATCAATCCCTTCCTTATTAGTGGTATCACTCAAGTTGGTCAGTGCAGGATTACCATCAGCCCAATGTCGTACTTTTTTGGCTGCTTCATCTAACACACTAACACTCAAATTTCGTGATGACACTTCAATCACGAGATCATGCTCGACAGGCGGTCCTGCGTCCGGGAATTTATACTCAAGTTCAACACCATAAAAGCGGTCTGTCGTCTCTTTTAGTTCCTCAATAATGGTTTTCACTTTGCGTCGATACTGCCAATCCACAGGCGTTATTTGAATCTGGCCAATCTCGTCCCCATTATCGCTCGATCCTGTGCGCGTGTAGACACTTTCAAACTCGTCATGACCGAGCATCACCTTCTCGATTTCGCGCATAACAACATCTTTTTCGTAAATAGACAGGTCACCATAAGAACGAACTTTAACGGTAAAAAAGGCAGGGTCCACCTCAGGGAAAAACTCTGCACCCAAGCCAGCTTTGTTGTAAGTGAAGCCGACACCTGCCGCTAGCAGTATCGCACTGAGTAAGACCTTCCATGGATGACGAATCGCTACCGACAGAGTCTGGTAATAAAGCTTGGTAATGCCAGTCGCTTTTTCAAAGTTGCCGTTATGCAGCTCCACCATTTCTCGCTGAGCTTTCTGATTGACTACTTGAGGCTTGCCAATGATCCCACCGATGACAGGAACGAACAATAAAGCCATCATCAGCGAAGCGGCCAAGGTAGCAATTAAAGTAAGTGGTAAGTACTTCATGAACTCACCAGTGATGTCTGGCCAGAAAAGTAACGGAGCAAACGCAGCCAATGTGGTTGCTGTGGATGCGGTAATAGGCCAGGCCATTCGCTTTGCTGCATCTCGATAGGCTTCTTTACGTGGCGTTCCTTCTTGCATGCGCCGATCTGCAAACTCTGTCACCACAATGGCACCATCCACCAACATGCCTACCGCCATAATTAAAGCAAACAGTACGACGATATTGACCGTCAGCCCAAATACCGATAACACCAACAACCCAGTCAAGAACGATCCTGGAATAGAAATCCCCACGAGAAGCGCGGTCCTAACCCCCAATATGGCAATAATGACGATAACTACGAGGATAATTGCGGATAAGATATTGTTTTGTAGATCACTGAGCATCAATTTGACATCGTCGGATTGATCCCAAGTGTATTTAACTTGCAAATTGTCGGGCCACTCGGCGCGCTTCTGTCCCTGATCCAGTACTTCTTTTACCAGCTCAACCGTTTCAATGATGTTTTCCCCTGCCCGTTTTTTTACGTCCAAAACGATGGCAGATTCGCCATCTAAACGAGCAAAACTTTCAGGATCGCGAAATGCACGTCGTACTGTCGCCACATCGCCAAAAGTGATCACCTCTTTGCCATTCACCTTGATCGGTAGTTCAAGCACATCTTTCAGTGAATCAAAAACCGATGGGACTTTTACCGAAAAGCGTCCATACCCAGTATCGACAAACCCCGCTGCCACAACTCGGTTATTCAAGGCGATTAAATTATAGATATCCGCTTGATCAAGACCGTAGCTTTCCATCAATAGCGGATCGACAACTATCTCCACGATGTCTTCGCGATCTCCTGCGATTTCAACCTCAAGAATCTGACGGAAACTTTCCAAACGATCACGTAACGTTCTGGCAATCTGAACAATGGTTCGCTCTGGTACGGTGCCATAGAGCACAACGGTCAAAACAGGCTCTTCAGATGCAAACGTGACTTCGTTTACCGTCGGCTCATCACTGTCCTCTGGTAACTTTGGCTTCGCAAGATCAACCGCATCACGCACATCTGCCATCGCTTTATCAAGATCCACTCCGACACTAAATTCCAGCGTCACCGAAGCATGACCTTCTGATGCCACAGAGGTCATCTCTTTTACGCCTTCAATTGAACGCAGCTCTTGCTCTATTGGCCGAACTAATAAACGTTCGGCATCGACAGGAGAAATGCCTTGATGTCCAACAGAAACATAAATGATCGGAATGGTAATATCAGGGCTCGATTCCTTGGGGATTGTGACGTAAGTAATGACACCAGCAATTAATATCATCACCAACAATGTCAGCATAGTGCGAGCGCGAGATAACGCAGCATCAATCAGAGTGTACATAGGTGCTCCTTACTGCTCATTAGCCGCTTCAATAACTACGTCATCAACTTTATTGGCCAGTACTTGATCACCATCTCGCACAAAACCTTGTCCCAGCACGATAATGTCTGCACGCTCTCCTAACCCAGAGAGCCACACACCATCATCCTCGGCCTTAACGAGTTGAATTGGAACAAACTCAACATACTCATTACGCAGTGTCTTGACACCTAAGTTACCTTCTTCATCTAGTGCTAACATGGCAGCCGTAATCTTTACTGCCAACACTTCACTCAAAGGCAGCTGTACTTCTGCGCTCATACCGGCAGGAATTCTTGCGTCTTGATTATCAATTTCGATTTCAATTGGAAATGTATTAGTAGAAGCAGAAGAAACACGTCCAATGTAGCGCACACGACCTTGATGATGCTGTTGGTTAATGGTTCTTACGTCGGCTTCTAGGCCTTCCTTAAGGTATTGTATATGCCGTTCACTGACATCGGCTTCAATCACTAAAGTATCCAAATCAATGACCGTCGCAATAGGATCGCCAATCCCGACAAAATCACCTAACTCAACAAAGTGGTGATCTACGATGCCATCAAATGGCGCTTTAACCTCAGTATTTCTTAAAGCCGTTTGCACGTTACTCAAATTCGCACGTGCATCTACCAACGCTGCTTGCGCTGTCGCAAATGCAACCTCACCTTGCAGTCCACGACTTTTTAGCGATTTAGCTGCATTAAACTCTTTCTCTTTAACCAACAGCATCGCCTGGGCCCGTTTAAGTTGAATGCCAAGGTCGCGCTTATCGATGTTTGCGATCACTTGTCCCTGTTTGACCGCTTGGCCTTTCTTTATGTTAAGACTGACTATTTTACCGGCAACTTCGGCGCCAAGACGCGCTTGACGATTGGGCGCTGTTCGTCCATACAATTCAATGGTTTTACTGGTAGGTTCGGCAAGAAAAGTATCAAACATCACCTTTGCAAGTGGTGTCGTGTTCGTGGATGTTGAAGAGTTAGGATGATCATCTTGTGCTTTGAGTTGGCCGATGGTTAGCCACGCAACAAGAAGTAAGACGAGGATAAGAGATACTAGCCAAGGGCGCTCGACAATTCGGCGTCCAAAAGAAAGTCCAGACATATAAAGTCCTTTTTATTATTTCTCTGCATATCTGCGAGCGTGTGCTTTACGTGACATCCTTCTACATAAAGCACAGGCAGCCATTAGCTGCCTGTTAGGTGTTAATTACACACTGAACGATGCACCACAACCACATGTTGTCGTTGCATTTGGATTATTTACGAAGAAGCGCGCTCCTTCCAACCCTTCTGTGTAGTCAACAATACCGCCAACGAGATATTGCAGACTCATAGGGTCTACAACCAGTGTTACACCACTGTTTACGATTGTCGTATCGCCTTCGTTTACATTTTCATCAAAAGTAAAGCCGTATTGGAAGCCGCTGCAGCCGCCGCCAGTAATGTATACGCGCAGTTTCAATGCTGGGTTTTCTTCTTCAGCAATCAATGCTTTAACGCGAGATGCTGCTGCGTCAGAAAAAGATAATGGTACGTTTACTTCGCTCACGAAGACCTCTCTCACTCGTGTAATGCGTCAAGCCTGAAGCAAGACGTCAAATTTGTGCTAATTGAGACGATTATCCAATACCTGACAAACTCGTTCAAGTATTCGCCGCCGATTCTTTATAACAGATGCGGATATATAAGATTACACTGCGAAACAACACATAAATTAAGCAAAACGTTTCTAACTTGATTATAGCTAGGTACAATGCGCTCCACTTGGTCCGAGCAATCAAAAGAGGATAACCCCATGACCAAATCATCAGAGCTGTATCAAAAAGCTCAGCAAACCATCCCTGGCGGTGTCAATTCACCAGTTCGTGCATTCAACGGCGTTGGCGGCTCTCCGCTATTTATCGAACGAGCAGACGGTCCACTGATTTTTGATGCCGATGGTAAAGCGTATATTGATTACGTTGGCTCTTGGGGTCCAATGATTCTTGGCCACAACCACGCGGTTATCCGCGAAGCAGTAATTGATGCAGCGCAACGCGGTCTTAGCTTCGGTGCGCCAACAGAACTTGAAATCGCGATGGCAGAATTAGTTTCTGAGCTTGTTCCATCAATGGAGCAAATCCGCATGGTAAGTTCTGGTACTGAAGCTACTATGAGCGCGATTCGCCTTGCACGTGGCTTCACCGGTCGCGACAAGATCATGAAATTTGAAGGTTGTTACCACGGCCACGCTGACAGCTTGCTAGTAAAAGCAGGTTCTGGAGCACTAACTCTAGGCCAACCAAGCTCTCCTGGCGTTCCTGCAGATTTTGCTAAGCACACGCTAACAGCAACATTCAACGACCTAGATTCTGTACGCGAGCTATTTGCTGCTAACAAAGGCGAAATTGCTTGTATCATCGTTGAGCCAGTAGCAGGCAACATGAACTGTATTCCACCAGTGGAAGGCTTCCACGAAGGGCTACGTGAAATCTGTGATCAAGAAGGCGCGCTACTAATTTTTGATGAAGTAATGACAGGCTTCCGTGTTGCTCTAGGCGGCGCGCAAGCACACTACAACATCAAACCCGACCTAACGACACTGGGTAAAGTGATTGGTGGCGGTATGCCAGTAGGTGCTTTCGGTGGCCGTAAAGAAGTGATGCAATACGTTGCACCTACAGGCCCAGTTTACCAAGCTGGTACCCTTTCCGGTAACCCTGTCGCAATGGCAGCAGGCTACGCATGTTTGAACCTTCTAAAAGAAGAAGGCAACGAAAAGCGCCTAGCTTCTAAAACGAAACAACTTGCTGAAGGTTTTAAGTCTCTAGCAGAAAAACACGGTATTCCGCTAGTTGTTAACCAAGTGGGCGGTATGTTCGGCTTCTTCTTCACTGACCAAGAAAAAGTAACTTGCTACGAAGACGTAAC
>NZ_JAWOTA010000041.1:0-26533 GCF_033338635.1 Vibrio sp. Vb1755
GCGATCAAGCCAAATCCACAGTTGTCTTTCTCAAGACTTGGATCATAAAGAGCCATTGCAATTCTCCCTTTGCTTATCCGTCATCCCGACAGATATATCAACACTGCTTACGTTGATATCGATGACTAACTATGCGTCATCTTTATAGCTTTATGTATAATTATTCAGTAAAAGTTGTGAAATATTTAACATTTTTTGAGTGTTTTATTTTCATCAACTTCACAAGCTATAGCTTATTGTAAAAAAGGTCAAGTTATTAGTGGATCATCACGTGAATATACGATTTACCATTTAATAAGCTAAAATAGTTTAATAATTTCAAATAGATAGAAAATTGATTGTTACAAAAAAGTAACATTTGATTCTGTGGGAGATAAAAAAGACCAGCATAAAATGCTGGTCAAAATAGAAAGATTGGAAGGAATTGTTTTCTTTCTTCACCGATAGCCATCGATATTGCTGATGGCTATTAGGCAATTGAAAGAGAGAAGCATGACTGCTTCGTTAAGCAGAAAGCATCAGTGAATCTGCTTTTGCTTCTAGGTTTGTGCCACCCATTAGGTAATCATCGATAGCACGGGCACATTCGCGGCCTTCATTGATACAACGAACCACCAAAGATTGGCCTGTTCGCATATCACCAGCAGCAAATACGCCTTCTTGGTTAGTAGCAAAATCTTGAGTTGCTACGTTACCGCGATCGTCTAGTGCGATATCCAGTTGAGCAAGTACGCCTGTTGGTTCAGGGTGTAGGAAGCCCATCGCTAGAAATGCCATATCACATGGAATCACACGCTCGCTGCCTTCTACTTCTTTGAAGCTTGGGCGCTCGCCTGGTTTTGCATCTTGCCAAACGATATCAGCAAGACGAAGGCCTGTGACTTCACCTTTGTCATTTCCGATGAACTCTTTGGTCAGGATGTTCCAGTGACGATCGACACCTTCTTCATGAGAGGTCGAAGTACGTAGGATCATTGGGTATTGAGGCCAAGGCATATTGGCTGGGCGCTTCTCTGGTGGAATCGGCATGATTTCCACTTGAGTTACGCTTGCTGCGCCGTGACGGTTTGACGTACCTACACAGTCTGAACCGGTATCGCCACCACCAATGACAACCACATGTTTACCTTTTGCGTGAATCTCTTCCGTTTTCAGGTCCATGTTATTGGCGCGACGGTTGTTTTGACCTAGGAATTCCATCGCGAAGTGAACGCCTTTGAGCTCACGACCCGGAACGGGCAAATCACGTGGAACCGTTGAGCCACCGGTTAGTAGAACCACATCGAACTCTTGACGCAATTGTTGAGCATTTACATCAACACCGACGTGTTGGTTTACTTTAAACTCAATGCCAGCTTCTGCCATTAGATTGATCTTGCGATCAATGACTTCCATGCTCAGTTTAAAGTCTGGGATACCAAAACGTAGTAGACCGCCCACTTTCTCGTCTCGCTCGAATACCGTCACAGTATGACCTGCGCTGTTTAGCTGCTCAGCAGCTGCAAGGCCAGCAGGACCTGAACCAATGATCGCAACGGTTTTGCCAGTGCGAGAGCGTGGTGTTTTTGGTTTGGCGTACCCTTCACGATACGCCGTTTCTACGATGGTTTTTTCGATATTACAGATAGTGATTGGGTCTTGGTTGATACCAAGAACACAAGCACTTTCACATGGAGCAGGGCAAACACGACCAGTAAACTCTGGGAAGTTGTTCGTCGAGCTTAGGATGTTCCAAGCTTCTTCCCAGCTATCACGATAAACCGCGTCGTTAAATTCTGGGATGATGTTACCGATAGGGCAGCCGTTATGACAAAACGGCACGCCACAATCCATACAACGAGAAGCTTGAGTATTGATCTTGTCACCAAACTCCTCGTTCAGAACGAACTCTTTGTTGTTCTTGATGCGTTCAGCTGGGTCAATCTTCTGTGGTAGTTCACGACCATGCTCTAAAAATCCAGTAGGCTTACCCATTATACGGCCTCCACTTGAGTTTCGTTTCCTTGAGACAGTGCTTCAGCTTTGCGTTTTTGAAGAACCGCTTTATAGTCACGCGGCATTACCTTAGCCATAGAGGCTAGGCTAGCTTCAAAATTGTCTAGGAAAGACTGAGCGACTTCACTTCCTGTGAATTGAACATGCTTAGTTAGCATGTCGAGTAATAGATCTCTGTCTTCTTGCTCGATTGGATCTAGGTCTACTAGCTCTGGGTTCAGTTTCGACTCAAAGTCACCTGATTTATCCCATACGTATGCCACGCCGCCACTCATACCTGCGGCAAAGTTACGACCTGTTGAACCTAGGATAATTGCTGCACCGCCCGTCATGTATTCACAACCGTGGTCACCGACGCCTTCTACTACTACTTTCGCGCCTGAGTTACGAACACAGAAACGTTCACCAGCCATACCGCGAATGAAAGACTCACCCGAAGTTGCACCGTAGAAACACACGTTACCAACCACGATGTTGTCTTCCGCGACAATACTTGATTTTGCATCTGGGTAAAGTACTAAGGTACCGCCAGATAAGCCTTTACCCCAGTAGTCGTTCGCGTCGCCTTCCACTTCGAACTTCACGCCCTTAGCTAGGAATGCACCGAATGACTGACCCGCAGAACCTTTGAACTTCACGTTCATTGGCTGAGGTAGACCCGCATCTTTGTACACTTTCGAGATTTCGTTCGACAACATGGTACCTGCAGAGCGGTCCGTGTTGACGATAGGGAACTCGGCATTCACCGCTTCGCCTTTCTCTAGTGCAGGAATCGCTGCTTGAATCAGCTTACGGTCTAGCACTTCTTCTAGGTTGTGGTTCTGTTGAGCTTGGTTGAATACACCATCAGCTTCACGTGGTTGCTCAACGTGGAGAACAGGAGACAGATCTAGGTTCTTGTATTTCCAGTGAGAAATGTCTTGGCGGATCTTCAGTTTCTGACCTTGACCGACCATTTCATCGATAGTGCGGAAGCCAAGCTCAGCCATGATTTCACGTAGACCTTGTGCCATGTATTGGAAGAAGGTAACGACGTCTTCTACGCGGCCATCAAAGCGCTCGCGAAGCGTCTTGTTCTGAGTCGCGATACCAACAGGACAAGTGTTCTTATGACACTTACGCATCATGATACAACCTTCAACCACTAATGCTGCGGTTGCTACGCCCCATTCTTCTGCACCAAGTAGTGTTGCCACTGCAAGGTCGCGAGGTGTCTTCATCTGACCATCTGCTTGAACCACGATACGGTTACGTAGACCGTTCTTCAGTAGCGTTTGGTGCGTTTCTGCCAAGCCAAGTTCCCAAGGAAGACCGGTATGGCGGATTGAAGACATTGGTGATGCACCTGTACCGCCGTCGAAACCTGCGATTAGTACAACGTCCGCTTTCGCTTTCGCTACACCAGAAGCGATCGTACCTACGCCTGCTTCTGATACCAGCTTCACGTTTACACGGCCTGCGCGGTTCGCGTTCTTCAAGTCGTAGATAAGCTGAGCCAAATCTTCGATTGAGTAGATATCGTGGTGTGGTGGTGGAGAGATAAGGCCAACGCCCGGAGTCGAGTGACGCGTTGCACCGATCCAGTCATCTACTTTATCGCCTGGTAGCTGACCACCTTCACCTGGCTTCGCACCTTGAGCCATTTTGATTTGCAGCTCTTCAGCGTTAGTTAGGTAGTAAGAGGTTACGCCGAAACGACCTGAAGCCACCTGCTTGATTGCAGAGCGTTCCCAATCGCCGTTCTCTTTGCGCTCGAAACGCATTGGGTCTTCACCACCTTCACCAGAGTTCGATTTCGCGCCAAGACGGTTCATCGCAACAGCTAGTGTGGAGTGTGCTTCGTAAGAAATAGAACCGAATGACATTGCACCGGTCGCGAAGCGTTTCACGATGCTTTCAATTGGCTCGACTTCGTCGATAGAGATAGAACCAGCTGGGTTCTTAATGAACTCAAGTTGGCTACGTAGGGTTACCGCGTTGTCACCTTGCTTATCTACAGCAGTCGCGTATTGCTTGAACTGATCGTAGTTCTTGTTGCGCGTAGACTCTTGCAGTAGAGAAATGGTTTCTGGGTTGAATAGGTGCTTCTCACCACGCTGTTTCCATTGGTAAACACCACCAACATCCAGCATTTGAATTGGGATTTCGCGTTGTGGGTAACCGATGCGGTGACGGATCAGCACTTCTTTGGCGATATCATCAAGGGTAAGACCTTGGATACGAGAAACCGTACCTGTGAAGTATTTGTCGACCACTGACTTGTGGATACCCAACGCTTCGAAGATTTGTGCGCCGTGGTAAGACTGTAGCGTCGAGATACCCATCTTCGAGAAGATCTTCAGAAGACCGCCATTGATCGCTTTACGGTAGTTGTTGAACAGATCACGAGGGTTCGCTTCTGGATCCAACTTCTTCGTACGTTGAAGTTCAATGATGGTTTCAATCACTAGGTAAGGGTTAACCGCATTCGCACCGTAACCAAGTAGCGTTGCAAAGTGGTGCGTTTCACGCGCGTCACCAGTTTCAACCACGATGTCACACTTCGCACGTAGACCTTTACGGATCAAGTGGTGGTGCACTGCGCCAACTGCCAGCATTGCTGGGATCGCCGCGTGGTTTGAATTCACTGCGCGGTCAGTGAGTAGGATGATTGAGTAACCATCGATAACCGCGTCTTCTGCGTATTGGCAGATACGTTTTAATGCACGCTCAAGTTTGCCTTGATCTTCACTAGCTTGGAATACGATATCCAACGTTTTCGCTTGTAGGTGCTCGTTATCGATCGCACGTAGTTTTTCAAGCTCTGAGTTCGCCAGAACCGGCGATTCTAATTCGACTTTCTGACAGTGAAGTGGTGTTTCAGTCAGAAGGTTTTGGTCTTTACCCAAGTAAGTGTTCAGCGACATAACCATACGCTCACGGATCGGGTCGATCGGTGGGTTGGTTACCTGTGCGAACAGCTGCTTGAAGTAGTTAGAAAGATGTTGAGACTGATGAGATAGAACCGCAAGAGGCCAGTCGGCACCCATTGCTGATAATGGCTCTTTCGCGTCATTCGCCATTGGAACGATGATTTCGTTCACTTCTTCAGTGCTTACGCCAAACGCTTGTTGGCGGTGTAGAAGGTGTTCTGGCTTAGGTTGGCTGAACTGGTTGCTCGCATCTGGCAGCTTCTTCAAGCTCAGTAGGTTTTCTTCTACCCATTTCTCGTAAGGCTGTGCCGTTGCGATGGTGTCTTTCACTTCTTCATCGGAGATGATGCGACCTTGCTCTAGGTCTGCAACGAAGATACGACCCGGTTGTAGACGACCACGGAACTCTACGTTCTCTGGTTCAATATCCACAACACCAGATTCAGATGCCATCACTAGGAAGTTATCTTTGGTCACTGTGTAGCGAGAAGGGCGCAAACCGTTACGGTCTAGTGTCGCACCAACTTGAACACCATCAGTAAAACATACTGAAGCAGGACCATCCCATGGTTCCATGATGTTCGCGTGGTACTGATAGAACGCGCGACGTTTAGGATCCATGTTTTTGTTTTCTTGCCATGCTTCCGGGATCATCATCATCAATGCGTGTGGCAGGCTGCGACCAGAAAGAACTAGGAGCTCAAGTGCCATATCGAAGTTAGATGAATCCGAGCTGCCTTCCTGACAGATTGGAAGAAGCATGTCGATTTCAGCCTGAGTAAACAGGTCTGATTCTAGGATTGCTTCACGGGCTTTCATCCAGTTCAAGTTACCGCGAACTGTATTGATTTCGCCGTTGTGGGCAATGTAACGGAAAGGCTGTGCAAGACGCCATTTCGGGAAGGTGTTGGTAGAGAAACGAGAGTGTACCAGTGCCAGTGCAGTCACCATGGTCGGGTTTTGCAGATCGAGGAAGTACTGAGGTACTTGCTCGGTCGTTAACTGACCTTTGTACACCAATGTCTTGTAAGACATGGAGTTAATGTAGAAGTCGTCACCAATGTTCGAAACGCTTTCTAGGCAAACACGTACTGTGTAGTTACGAAGCACGTACAGTTTGCGTTCTAGTTCTTCAGGTGTGATGCCAGGGCCACCAGAGATAAACACATGCTCAAACTGAGGCTCTGTGCTTAGTGGGTCTGCACCAATCATTGAGTTATCGGTTGGCAATACGCGGTAGCCGATAACTTCAAGATCTAGACGTTGTGCGTTACGTTCTAGAATGTCACGGCATTGCTCGCGTTTGTATTCGTCTTTCGGGAAAAGAACGACACCAACACCATACTTTTCAAACGAAGGCAGTTTAATGCCTAGCTTAACGGCTTCTTCTAATAGGAATTCATGAGGTTTTTGTAGCAAGATACCCGCACCATCACCGCTGCATGGGTCACAACCTTGACCACCACGGTGTTCCATGCGAGCCAGCATATCCAATGCTTGAGTCACTACTTCATGAGATTTACGGTTTTTAAGGTGAGCAACAAAACCGATACCACAAGCGTCATGCTCCAGTTCCGGAGTGTACAGACCCTGTGGATTTTGCTCTCTATCTACCATAGATACATCCTTCCAGTTCAATGTCGACGCAAAAGTACCGGGCAGCAAATACTACCTAGACTATTGATTACGTCTTGTCCTTTATATTTATTATCGCCACCGATCTAGGTTGACCGGTCTTGATTCCTTTCCGTATCTCGCAGGAAAAGTTTTGCGAGAAAAACAATCCTTGGTGGTATCCCTTTATTTATTATCACTATCTAGTGATTTATATAGGTAGGAGTGGGATAACACCGACAAATCCCGCAGTGTGCTTTGTAATAAAAGTCACAAAAATAACGGGGTTGTGTAAGTATCCTACAATTTTGTCACTTCAGAATGCAATGAAAAACTCGGCGTTGTGACCCAATTTTTTCGTTTAATTATGCATTTTTAGTTTAACATTTACGCAACATGAACGATTTTTGTCTTTAATTATGCAAGTTTATTGATTTTGACCCGCATGATGGGTGTTTGAATTGATTAATATTGTGTGTTTTTTCTTGCAGGGATGTAATTTATTTACACAGATCGTAGTGAGATTGATTACGATTTATTGTTGGTGAGAATTTATGCAGTTACATGAGTTGGTCAATACAATCGGCCAAGATCTTCAGCGTCGATACGGTGAAAAGGTTCATAAGTTAACATTGCACGGTGGATTTAGTTGCCCTAACCGCGATGGCACGATTGGGCGGGGAGGATGTACATTTTGCAATGTGGCTTCGTTTGCAGATGAAGAAGTCCAGATAAAAAGCATTCACGAACAGTTAAAAGATCGCGCAGGTGAAATTCACAGAGCGAAGAAATATCTCGCTTATTTTCAGGCCTACACCAGTACCTATGCCGAGGTACAAGTTCTCAAAAACATGTATGAGGAAGCACTAAAGGCTGCAGACATGGTTGGTCTTTGTGTGGGGACGCGTCCTGATTGCGTCCCTGATGCGGTATTGGATTTACTGTCGGGCTATGTACAGCAAGGTTATGAAATTTGGCTAGAACTAGGTCTTCAAACCGCCAACAATGACACCCTAAAACGTATCAATCGTGGTCATGACTTTGAGTGTTATGCCGAAATCACTAAGCGTGCTCGAACACTCGGAATCAAGGTTTGTACTCACTTAATTGTGGGTTTACCCAAAGAAACCCGCGCCGAAAATATTGAAACGCTGCAAAAAGTGTTGGCCGTGGGAACGGATGGCATCAAGTTACATGGCTTGCATATTGTCGAAGGTAGCACCATGGCGAAAGCTTGGCGTGCTGGAAAGCTAGAAGCCCCTGAATTAGAAGAATATGTTGCGATCGCCAGTGAAATGATTCGTATGACACCACCAGATGTGATTTATCATCGCGTTTCATCAGCAGCCAGGAGGCCCACGTTATTATCGCCTCTGTGGTGTGAAAACCGTTGGCTAGCGATGACGGAAATTGGTCGAGATCTCAGTGCTCATGGTGCTCAAGGGAGTCTTACGGGGAATACCTTTATCTATACTAAACCGGAATTAATAGCAGATCGCTCAATAAATAACTGATATATTTTAACCAGTGTTCTTTGAAGGTTTAAACGATGGATCAGTTACTCAATTGGCTTTGGGGTGGTCAAGGCGGTTATGGCTATGTCGTCTTGTTGTTAATCGCAGGCGTGTGCGCGTTAGCACTGATCTATTTGCACTTTCAGACGTCACTTAAGCAACTAGTAACGGATTCTCCCTATCCAGTCATAGTGGTGGACACTAGCCATGCTCAGCTCTTGCTATCTAACCAGGCTGCGATGCAGTTATTAGGCATTCGCTCTTTGGGAACGGGGTATTTGTATCCTGCTTTATTCGATATTCATGAGCTTGAGCAGTTTCTCGAGCGCTTCTCTAGTCGTCATTTTCGTCAGCAGGCTTTTGACTGGCGACTATCTGATAGTGAATCTATTAAAGTGGAGCTGTCAGGCAGAAAGAGTTTATTGCGCAATCATCGAGTTTGGATTCTTTATGCTCAGCCATATCAAGCCACTCACCAAGAGCAGCAACAAGAACTTGCCCAATTAATCATCGCACGTTCGGCATTAGACTCACTTTCAGAGCTAATTTGTACCCAAGACCGCCAAGGCAATCTGTTAACGACCAATCGAGCATTTGATCAATTCTGGCAAGGGCGAAGGGAAGAAGCTTGCGCATCCAAGGCCTTGGGTGAGATGACCAGAAAGAGCGAACGTAAATGGACAACGGATCCACAAGGTCGAAGTTGCTTATTGGAAGTCAATCAAAACTCTCTTGTTTCGCCGAGTGGTGAGCTTATCGGTACGCTGTCTATTAGTCATGACGTGACTGAATGGCACAAGATGCAACAGAATCTGCGAGATGAAATGGAGCGTCGCAAAGATACAGAGGTGGCGCTAGCGCAAAGAGATACTATCTTACAAACGATTCTGGATGCCAGTCCGGACTCTATTGGTATTTTCAATGAGAACATGGTCTATCAAGCGTGTAATCAGCCTTTTGTTAAGGCGTTAGGCATTTCAAAAATTTCTGATTTGATAGGTAAGCGCCTCCAAGACGTGATTCCTAAAGAGATGTACGCGCGCTTAGCAGACAGTGACTTAGAAGCATTACGCCAGTTAGAGCCAGTTCGATACATAGATAAAGTCGTGAGTAGTGATGGTAAAAGTACGTGGTTTGATGTGGTGAAATCGCCTTTTAAAGATAAAGCATCAGGAACGAATGGTGTGCTGATCATGGCGCGTGATATTTCTGAGCGTTATCTTGCAGAACAAAAGTTGGAAAAAGCCAACCTAGAGTTAGAAAAATTGAGCTTTATGGATAGCTTAACTCAAGTATCGAACCGACGCCGTTTCGACGAACAACTGCAGGTATTGTGGTACCACCATGCTAGAGAAAAGCTGCCGCTCACCATCATGTTATGTGACATCGACTTTTTCAAAGATTACAACGACTGCTACGGTCACCAACAAGGTGATGAAGCGTTAGTCAGTGTCGCTACCGTGTTTACACAAGTCATCAATCGTTCTTCGGATTGTGTTGCGCGTTATGGTGGCGAGGAGTTTGGTTTTATATTGCCGAATACCACCACGGAAGGTGCGCGCAACGTAGCGCAGCGTATTCATGAGAAAATTCTACAGCTTGATATGGAACACGACAGTTCAGAAGCATCTGAACGCCTTACCGTCAGTATCGGTCTGGTCTCTTACATTCCTCAGCATGGTGATGAACCCGAAATGGGCATCGCTATGGCTGACAGTGCGTTATATCAAGCTAAAGCTGATGGACGTAATCGCACCTGTATTCACCCCAGTTCTTGCTAACGCTTTGTGACCGCTTGCTCTAAGTTGATAGCTGATTGTTTAAATCACCGTATTAAACACGTTAAACTTACAGAAGCCTGTGCGCTCGTTGGTTTATCTTTCTATCTCGTGTCACAAGCGCAGATCGCACCGTGTGTTTTTCACTAATCAAACAGACCTAAATTGCGTTAGGTCGAGTGCATTTACCTGTTTTTCATCATCGAATGGCGCTATCTAGCCACCACCATGGAGTAGTTAATGAAACCCATGAAAAATCTCGCCCAGTATTATGTCGACTTGCTAGTCAAACTGGGGATTGTTCGCTTCTCTATTTTGCTAGCCCTTGCGCTGGTGGCATTAGCTGTTGTGGTGCAGGTAGGGATTACTTTAGCTCTTAAAGGGCGAGTAGATGATATCGACATTGTCCGTTCGGTGTTTTTTGGTCTATTGATCACCCCTTGGGCGGTTTACTTCCTCTCTGTGGTTGTCGATCAACTAGAAGAGTCTCGCCAGCGTTTAACTAAGCTGGTGTCCAAACTGAAGGACATGCGTTCGCGAGATCAAGAGCTGAATTACCAACTTCAACAAAACATTGAAAAGCTTAACCAAGAAATTGAAGAGCGTATTAAAGCGGAAGAAGCACGTGAAGAGGCGATGCAAGACCTCGAAAATGAGGTGTTCCAACGCGAACGTACTCAATTAGAGTTGGCAGAACGTACCGCATTACTGCGTTCATTTATTGATGCCTCACCAGACTTAATTTACTACCGCAATGCGGATGGTGTTTTCTCTGGCTGTAACCGCGCGATGGAAGAGCTAACGGGCAAGAAAGAGCACCAGTTAGTCGGATTAAGCCCTTGGGATGTGTATAGCAAAGAAATCGCCGAGCATATCGTTGATACTGACCAAAAGGTTTTTGCCGATAATCAAGCGATTACTTACGAGCAATGGCTCGAATACCCAGATGGTCGCAAGCATTACTTTGAGCTGCGTAAAGTGCCATTTTACAGCAAAGATGGCCGCCACCTTGGTCTCGTTGGGTTCGGTCGTGATATCACTGAACGTAAGCGCCATGAAGAGTCGTTAGAGAAAGCAAGCCGCGACAAAACTACCTTCATCTCAACCATCAGTCATGAGCTGCGAACGCCGCTGAATGGCATTGTAGGCTTAAGTCGTATGCTTCTAGATAGTCCGTTGACAGAAGAGCAGCGTAAACACATGCAGACCATCAATGTGAGTGCGATTACGCTAGGTAACATCTTCAACGATATTATCGATATGGATAAATTTGATCGCCGTAAGTTAGAACTATTACCTGCGCCACTTAACTTCGAAGACTTCGTCGCAGAGATTGAGAGTATCTCAGCTCTGATGGCGGAACAAAAAGGGTTACGCTTTGATTTAGAACGTTTAAGCGACTTGCCAAAAGCAATTGAAGTGGATGCAACCCGTCTACGTCAGGTGATTTGGAACCTAGTCAGCAACGCAATGAAGTTCACCAAAGAAGGTGGCGTTGTGATGACAGTGAGTGCGGATGTCGAAGACGATTTTGCGACCATTATTATGGAAGTGGAAGACACAGGTATTGGTATTCCAGACGAAGAGCTAGATAAGATCTTTGCGATGTACTACCAAGTGAAATCAGGCAAGGACAACCTGCATGCGGTCGGTACAGGTATTGGTTTGGCGGTATCTAAGCAACTGATCAATATGATGGATGGTGACATTACGGTTACCAGTGAGGAAGGCTTTGGTAGCACTTTTACTGTATCGATCCACGTTCCGATTGTTGAACTAGCTGAGCCAGTCATTGATGCGAAACGCGACAATGTGCGCCTCAACATATTTATGGTCGAAGACATCGAGCTTAACGTAACTGTGGCTAAATCGTTACTAGAGAGCCTAGGGCACTCTGTCACCGTGGCAATGACGGGCCAAGAAGCGTTAGTGAACTTTGTGCCAGAAAAATACGACTTAGCGTTGTTGGATATCCAACTGCCTGATATGACGGGCTTTGATGTCGCCAATTATTACCGCAAGCATTATAACAATCTTCCTCCATTGGTCGCCTTAACTGCTAATGTAATGAAAGATCGTCGTGAATACTTAGATAACGGCATGGATGATGCGATCAGTAAGCCGCTGGCAGTGAATGCTATTCAGTCAGTGATTGATAAATTCTTCGCTCACCAGTTAGAACAACCTAAGGAAGTGGTGAGCGGTCCCGAAACAGTGGAAGAGCCAGTGCCTTCTCCTGTGATTGAGACACATTTGCTCGATATGGATATGTTAGAGTCTTACGTCGACATTGTTGGTGCAAAACCTGTCTACGACAGCATAAAAATGTTTGAAGATATGATGCCAGACTATATCGATGTCTTAGATTCGAACATGACAGCGAAAGATCAAGATGGGATTGTTTCTGAAGCGCATAAAATCAAAGGTGCTGCAGGTTCAATTGGCCTGAAACGTATCCAAAGTGTGGCGCAAAAAGCGCAATCGCCCGATATGCCAGCATGGTGGGAAAACATTTCAGACTGGGTTGAAGAGATCAAAAATGAATACCAAAACGATATTCAAGTCCTCAAAAGTTGGTTGGAACAAAGGAAATAACATGAAAAGAATCGCACCATTGGCATTAGCCATGGCATTGATGGCAGGCTGTAGTTCCGTTCCAAATGTGAATTGGCAACAAAACAGTCAGATTACGATTAATGAGGTTAATGTTGAGCTCAAAAGTAATTTATGGGTGAACCTCATGCCGAATATTGGGGACGTGGAAGAGCAAAGTATTCAAGGTGCACTTTACCTCGAAGGAGATCAGTTACTTCCTGCACATCTAACGGCAGAAGCTCTTATTATTAAACAGGGGCAAAAAGAGTGGTTGGTGGACAGTGCGTCTTTAGATACTCGAACGCACAGTGAAAGCCGATGGGAGGTGGCGTTCTCGTCTCACATTGATGTGAACACAGAAAAATCGGTTGATATCGCAGTGCTTCTAGACGATGCGGGTAAACAGCGTTGGTTAGTCGAAAAGTACGTGAAGATTAACAAGGTTTATTAACCGCAATGATGTTGCATTAGTCGTTAGACCTAAAACAAAAAGGGCTTGCTCAATGAGCAAGCCCTTTGCATATTAGCGGTTAAATCTAGTCTTCTAGATCGCCACAGAAGCGGTAACCTTCGCCGTGGATAGTGGCGATGATTTCTGGCGTACCTGAAACAGACTCAAAGTGCTTACGGATACGACGAATCGTTACGTCTACAGTACGGTCGTGTGGCTTAAGTTCACGACCAGTCATCTTCTTAAGAAGATCTGCACGAGTTTGAATCTTACCCGGGTTCTCACAGAAGTGCAGTAATGCGCGGAACTCAGAGCGAGGTAGCTTGTAGCTATCACCAGCAGGGCTTACTAGAGAGCGGCTGTTGATGTCTAGTACCCAACCGTTGAATTCATACTTTTCTACCGAGCGCTTCTCTTCTTGCACCGCGTTAGAGCTCATTGAGCGACTAAGTAGGTTACGTGCACGAATAGTTAGTTCACGTGGGTTGAATGGTTTAGTGATGTAGTCATCTGCACCAATCTCAAGACCTAGGATCTTGTCTACTTCATTGTCACGGCCTGTCAGGAACATTAAAGCAATGTTCGCTTGCTCGCGTAATTCACGCGCTAGTAGAAGGCCATTCTTGCCTGGAAGATTAATGTCCATAATAACCAAGTTGACTGAGTTATCAGACAACACTTGGTGCATCTCTTCACCGTCACTGGCTTCAAAAACAGCGTATCCCTCTGCTTCAAAAATACTCTTAAGAGTGTTACGAGTTACTTGCTCATCTTCAACGATAAGAATCTGCGGGGTTTGCATTGGCGGTACCTAAATTTGTGACAAAATTGTGCTAATAGAATAAATTCTAGGCAAAAATATAACATACAGGTAATGTGATTTTGATAATAAATCAAGTTGATCAAAAAAACACTTCTTTCAGTTATCCGCCCTCCATGGAATTTTGCCAACTCACCAGTATCCAATGGCGACGTTTATTCTAAAGGGCTTGTTTACCTTTCATTTCCTGCTTTCAGTGGGGCCTGAAACGTAAACACCCTAAGATATTGAGCGGATTTTATATTGTTAACAGCATGCTAACAATGCTCAAATGTTAATTCCATTCAGTTTGTTGATTTATATCAATTGATGAAATGTAACTGTTATTAATCGTTTAAGACTTATGATAGAAAAAAGTAATAAGAACATAGACGCATCGTTATGGAATGCTTATTCAGAATCTTTTTTCAGATTCGAAGCCGAGTGGCGTGTTTCAAACTATGCTGTGATAACCGCTTGGAACCCATACAGTAACTTGAGGTCCAAAGAAGAGAACAGCATAAACAATCACGCGTTAGAAAAACAGCTACAGCACGTTAATTACGCGCCTGTCACGGTAGGTGATAGCGCTTTTACATGGTATGAGGAAAGCTTTGCCGTCGAGTTGTCGCCAGAGGTAGCCGTTGAATTGGCGAGTGACTTTCAACAAAACGCGATTTATTACGTCATTAATGACCAACTTTATCTTATTGCGTGCTCGCAGCCGAAAGTTTTTCATACGTTAGGCTCCATTAAACCTCGGCTCGTATAGAAGGTATAGAAAAGGATACTGCTCACTGAAGCACCGCTTGGGTGAGAAAATTCACGGAGGAAATATGAGAGACATTACACCCGATATTTGTGACCAATTTGAAGACCAAGTGAGCTTGCTTACTTTACCATTGCAGAACTTTGGTCAACGTAGCGCTTTTTACGGTGAAATCGTTACGGTGCGCTGCTATCACGATAACTCGAAAGTGCGTGAAGTACTGGGCGAAGATGGAACGGGTAAAGTATTGATTGTTGACGGACATGGATCGTGTCAGAGAGCATTACTCGGCGATCAATTAGCGATACTCGGAATAGAAAATGGGTGGGAAGGTATCATTGTCTATGGTGCAATACGCGACGTAGCACAAATATCTCAAATGGACATTGGCGTTCAAGCTCTTGGAACTAACCCGTTTAAAACAGAGAAACGCGGGATAGGAGAGGTAAACGTAACCTTAACGATGCAAAACCAAATCGTTCAACCTAAGCACTACGTTTACGCGGACTGGAACGGTGTGTTGATTTCTAAGCAAAAGCTGGACTTCTAAAAACGAAAGCCTAAACCAACCTCAAAGCCTTGTTGCCAATCTTGGTAATCAAGAGTCGCGTGAAGATCCAGTTTATCGGTAATTTTTACGCGACTTGAGACTTCAGCCGCGAGGCTACTGTCGTCTTGGCGAATACCTTCCACTGTTTCGTTCTTGTAAGAGCGAACTGTACTTTTCAGCGTGACACGATCATTAAAGTGATAGCTGATCCCGCTCAAAAAACCACTTTGATTTTGGGTAGGAGAGTTATTGACTCGCGCACCGACATAAACGTCTACCGAATCAAAAAGCTCGTAAGCGTAACCCGTATCGATATTCCAAACATCAAAACTGTCAGACTGATAACTGTCGCTGGAAATGAATAGCTTATGAGGAGAAGGGGATGTTTTACCTGGAAGCGGCGGAAGTTCGTTTGCTAGACAAACACCAGGCACAAAAAACAGCAACAGAAAAAGCCATCTTTTCATGTTCACCACTCCTTGTGTCAACTTTTTTATTAGTATGCGCCCAAAGCTTCTCACTATTAAAGCATAGAATATGAAAGCTAGCTCACCTATTTTCTAAATAATTCGATCCTATGAACATAAGTCACAGTTAAGTTGTTGTTATGTGTCACAACCCTCTCGAATTATTTGATCGTACGTTTTATGGCAAAGATCAGACTAGTTATTAGATAAAAAACCGAACTGGTGATGATGGTTAAGTCCTTTACAAAAACTAACTGTAGATTTTTAAATGATCAATAATGTGTAATTAACTATAAATATCAATGACATTGCTTAGCAGAATTCTCTGAAAGATGGAAAAACAAACAATTTTTTGTTGACTATGTATCAGAAACTCGGTAAACGTAGAGTTAAGCAAACACAATTAACGTTGAATATTTATTTATGCCATCTAACAGCCTAGTAGTAATGACCACGACCATTATTATTACCGACACGACACATGTTGGGGCAGGCTGCTGAGCGAAAGAAATTCACAAAAAAGGCCTGTATCCAACAAGATACAGGCCTTTTTTTATGCTTTTTTATCCAGAATTTAGACAAATTTAAGAAGATATACCGGAGGAAGGGATGCGAGTATTGAAGTTTGGCGGATCATCACTAGCTGATGCAGATCGCTTTTTGAGAGCGGCAGACATTATTGCCAATAACGCTCAACAAGAAGAAGTGGCGGTTGTTCTTTCCGCTCCTGGTAAAACAACAAACAAATTGGTTGCGGTCATTGAAGGCGCATTGCGCAATGGTGAAGCAGAACTACAAATCAAAGAGTTGGAGGAGTCGTTTAAAACGCTCTTCACTCAAGTCCAAGCAGTACTACCCAATATCGATGGTTCAGCTTTCGATAACCAAGTGAAAACTTCTCTCTCTCAATTACGCCAATTCGTTCATGGCATCAATCTTCTTGGCATGTGCCCAAACAATGTTAATGCACGTATTATTAGCAAAGGCGAACGCGTTTCGATTCAATTGATGAAAGCGGTGTTAGAAGCCAAAGGCCAGCCTGCACATCTTATCGACCCAGTTGAATACCTATACGCAAAAGGTGATCACCTTGAAGCCATGGTCGATGTTGAAGTTTCGACTCAGAACTTCCACCAGAATCCTCTTCCTCAAGGTCATGTGAACATCATGCCTGGCTTTACCGCAGGTAACGAGAAAGGTGAATTGGTAACACTTGGTCGCAATGGCTCTGATTATTCGGCGGCGGTTCTTGCGGCGTGTCTGCGCGCAGATTGCTGTGAGATCTGGACAGACGTAGATGGTGTGTACAACTGTGACCCTCGCTTAGTCGAAGATGCTCGCCTACTTAAATCTCTTAGCTATCAAGAAGCGATGGAGCTTTCTTACTTCGGTGCTTCCGTTCTGCACCCGAAAACCATCGCCCCAATCGCACAGTTCCACATCCCATGTCTGATCAAAAACAGCTTTAACCCACAAGGTGCAGGAACTTTGATTGGGCAAGACACTGGTGAAGACAATCTGGCGATCAAAGGTATCACGACGCTAAACGACCTAACTATGGTTAACGTCTCCGGCCCAGGTATGAAGGGTATGGTTGGCATGGCAAGCCGCGTATTTGGCGCAATGTCTTCCGCTGGTGTGTCTATTGTTCTTATTACTCAGTCTTCTTCTGAGTACAGCATTAGCTTCTGTATTGAGGCAGAAGATAAAGCAAAAGCGCAACAAGTACTGGCCGATGCGTTTGAGTTGGAACTGAAAGATAGCTTATTAGAGCCGGTCGAGTTTATTGATAATGTTTCAATCATAACGTTGGTTGGTGACGGCATGCGTACATCGCGCGGTGTTGCATCTCGCTTCTTCTCATCTCTTGCTGAAGTGAACGTAAACATTGTAGCCATCGCACAGGGCTCATCTGAGCGTGCTATCTCAGCCGTGATTCCTGAAGATAAAATCTCTGAAGCGATCAAAGCGTGTCACGAGAACCTATTCAACTCTAAGCACTTCTTAGACGTATTCGTGGTTGGTATTGGCGGCGTTGGTGGTGAGCTGGTGGATCAGATCGAGCGTCAACAGGCGAAGCTTGCGGAAAAAGGCATCGTTATTCGCGTGTGTGGCTTGGCAAACAGCAAAGGTCTTCTGCTTGATAGTGAAGGTCTGCCACTCGATCATTGGCGTGATCGTATGTCGGCAGCGACAGAAGAGTTCAGCCTAGCGCGTTTGATTTCTTTGGTTCAACGTAACCACATCATCAACCCAGTATTGGTTGACTGTACATCAAGTGAAGATATCGCGAATCAATACGCTGATTTCTTAGCTGCTGGTTTCCATGTCGTTACACCAAATAAAAAAGCAAACACAGCAAGCATGGCTTACTACCATCAGCTTCGCGATGTTGCGCGCAGCTCTCGTCGCAAGCTGATGTACGAAACAACTGTGGGGGCGGGTCTACCGGTAATCGAAAACCTGCAAAACCTAATCTCAGCGGGTGATGAGCTAGAGCGCTTTAGCGGTATTCTTTCTGGCTCTCTGTCATACATCTTCGGTAAGTTAGATGAAGGTATGAGCCTAAGTGAAGCAACTAATATCGCAAAAGAAAATGGTTTTACTGAACCGGATCCTCGTGATGATCTTTCTGGTATGGATGTCGCGCGTAAGCTTCTGATCCTAGCTCGTGAAGCAGGCATGTCTCTAGAACTAGAAGACGTTGTGGTTGATCAAGCACTGCCACCAGGTTTTGATGATTCTGGTAGCGTTGATGAATTTATGGCGCGTTTACCTGAAGCAGACGCCTACTTTAAAGAATTATCTGCAAAGGCAGCGGAAGAGGGCAAAGTACTGCGCTACGTTGGTGAAATTAATGAGGGCAAGTGCACAGTAAGCATCGCAGCGGTGGATGAAAACGATCCAATGTATAAAATCAAGGACGGTGAAAACGCACTGGCATTTTACAGCCGTTACTATCAGCCAATCCCACTAGTGTTACGTGGCTATGGTGCAGGCACCGAAGTAACGGCTGCGGGTGTATTTTCTGACGTGATGCGTACTTTAGGTTGGAAACTAGGGGTATAACAATAATGAGTTCAAGTGATATGGATGTAGTGGTTTATGCCCCAGCATCAATTGGTAATGTAAGCGTTGGCTTTGATGTGCTGGGGGCTGCCGTGTCTCCAGTGGATGGCACACTATTGGGTGACCGTGTATTGGTGAAATCTGGGGCTGATCCGTTCAGCCTTAAAACGGCGGGTGATTTTGTTGAGAAATTGCCAACTGAACCAAAAGAGAACATCGTCTACGACTGTTGGCTCGTGTTTGCTCGTGAGTTAGACAAAAAAGGCGTTGAGCTAAAACCACTTGAGATGACGCTAGAAAAGAACATGCCAATTGGCTCTGGTTTAGGCTCAAGTGCATGTTCTATCGTCGCTGCATTAGATGCATTGAACCGATTCCATGGACAGCCACTTAACGAGACAGAATTATTGGCGCTGATGGGAGAGATGGAAGGCAAGATCTCTGGTGGTATTCACTACGACAACGTTGCGCCATGTTACCTTGGTGGTGTGCAACTGATGCTTGAAGAGTTGGGTATCATCAGTCAAGAAGTGCCTTGCTTTGATGATTGGTACTGGGTGATGGCGTATCCGGGTATCAAGGTATCAACGGCGGAAGCGCGTGAGATCCTACCATCTCAATACCGCCGACAAGATATCATCGCTCATGGTCGCCACCTTGCGGGCTTTATTCATGCGTGTCATTCTGGTCAGCCAGAACTTGCTGCAAAAATGATCAAAGACGTGATCGCAGAACCGTATCGTGAGAAACTGCTTCCAGGTTTTGCGAATGCACGTCAATACGCAGCGTCTGCGGGTGCATTGGCAACCGGTATTTCTGGCAGTGGTCCGACACTGTTCAGTATTTGCAAAGAGAAAGATGTCGCTGAGCGAGTTGCTCGCTGGTTAGAACAAAACTACGTACAAAACGAAGAAGGATTCGTCCACGTTTGTCGTCTAGATAAGCAGGGTTCGAAAGTAACAGGAAGTGAGCTATGAAGCTTTACAATATAAAAGAAAATGATGAACAAGTTTCCTTTGGCCAAGCCGTTCGCCAAGGGTTAGGTCGCAATCAAGGCCTATTTTTCCCATCGGAATTACCAAAATTTGAAGATATCGATGCGCTGCTTGCAGAAGACTTTGTCTCTCGTAGCACTAAGATTCTATCGGCGTTAATTGGAGATGAACTTGCAGAAGAGCAGGTGAATGCTCTTGTTGATGCTGCATTCCAATTCCCTGCGCCAATTAATCAGGTCAAAGACGGTGTTTACGCTCTGGAACTGTTCCATGGTCCAACGCTTGCATTTAAAGATTTTGGTGGTCGCTTTATGGCGCAATCTCTTGCAGCCGTTTCGGACGGTGGCAAGATCACCATTCTGACTGCAACTTCTGGCGATACTGGCGCAGCCGTTGCGCATGCTTTCTACGGTATGGAAGACATCAACGTTGTGATTCTTTATCCAAAAGGCAAGATCAGCCCACTGCAAGAGAAGCTATTCTGTACGCTTGGTAAAAACATTCACACTGTCGCGATCGATGGAGACTTCGATGCGTGTCAGGCACTGGTTAAGCAAGCTTTTGATGATTCTGCACTGCGTGAAGAGATCGGTCTGAACTCTGCAAACTCAATCAACATCAGCCGTTTGATGGCGCAAATCTGTTACTACTTTGAAGCAGCTGCGCAAATGAGCAAACAAGAGCGTGAAAACCTTGTTGTGTCTGTACCAAGTGGTAACTTTGGTAACCTAACTGCTGGTCTATTGGCAAAAGCGTTGGGCTTGCCTATCAAACGCTTTATCGCTGCAACTAATGCCAATGACACGGTTCCTCGCTACCTAGAAACAGGTAAGTGGGAGCCAAAACCAACAGTCGCAACAACATCGAACGCGATGGACGTGAGCCAACCAAACAATTGGCCTCGTATTGAAGAGCTGTGCCGCGTGAAAGAGTGGGGCTTGGAGACGTTAGGTAAAGGCGCAGTATCTGATGAGCAAAGCGCACAGTCAGTGAAAGATTTACATGCTCTAGGCTACCTATGCGAACCGCATGGTGCGATTGCTTACCGAGTGCTTGAAGAACAATTGCAAGACGGTGAAACCGGTCTGTTCCTATGTACTGCTCACCCTGCGAAGTTCAAAGAAGTGGTGGATGATATTCTAGAATCCGATATCGACCTTCCTGCGCCACTAGCGAAGCACGCTGCGATGGAGCTGCTATCGGAAGAGCTCGACGCAGACTTTGACGCATTGAAACAAGTACTGCGCCGCGTGCAGTAAGCTTCAAAGTATAGTAAGTATCAAAAACAGAAATAACGAGAGGTGAATGAGTAATCATTCACCTTTTTTATTGTCGGTAAGTTGTGACTCTCTTTATGATTGAGAAACGAACTTAACTAAATGAGATAGAAAGAGAAGCATGCATTTTTTGATTTTTCTTGGCTCAGTGAGAAACAGCACGCCACCACGACCAGCCCGTTTAGGAATGCGAGTCAGTAAAGCGTGTGAAAAACTCATCGCGAGTCAACATTCGCAACATATGGTCGAAATCATCGACCCTTTGAATTACGACTTTGGCGATGTGTTTAAGCCCGAGTTTGCTTATCACCGCTCTAAAGTTCCGCAGCACCTAAGTGAGCTGGCAGACAAAATCAAACATGCGGATGGGTATGTGATGGTTAGCCCGGAATATAACCATTCGATGAGTCCTGCTTTGGCGAACATGCTTAACCATTTCGGCAGTTCGCTGTTTTCTTACAAGCCGAGTGCTATCGTGACCTATTCTGCCGGACAATGGGGTGGTGTTAGAGCTGCCGTTTCTATGCGTACCTTCTTATCTGAACTTGGATGTTTACCTGTCTCTGCGATGATCCACATTCCGAAAGCGCAAGAAGTCTTTGATGAACAGGGCGTTGCTGCGGATGAGTCGGAGCAGACGCAGTGGGACAACTATATGAATCGCACGATGCATCAATTGATTTGGTGGGCAGAAGGGGCGTCACTGCAAAGAGATAGGCTTGATCCAACCTCTGTAGCGCAAGCGTTTCAGAAAGATCCTTCGCAAAGAAATGCATCTTAGAGGCGAGTTGCTTTCCATTATAGAAAGGGTTTAGAAGGATTCTGAAACAAAAAAAGCTTGGTCATTGCAGACCAAGCTTTTTAAATTCTAGCGAGCTAGTTTACTGAGAGATTATAGAGTCTCAGTAAAAGTACGAGCGATTACATCACGTTGTTGCTCTGGAGTTAGCGAGTTAAAACGTACTGCGTAACCAGAAACACGAATAGTTAGTTGTGGGTATTTCTCTGGGTGTGCAACTGCATCTTCTAGTGTTTCGCGTTTAAGCACGTTCACGTTTAGGTGTTGGCCGCCTTCGATACGAGGAGCAGTTTCGATTGCAACTTCACGGCTTTCGTATTCACCTAGGTCGCTGATTGCGATAACTTGGTCTGCTTCGTAGCCAGCAGTTGCAGCAACACAGCGAGCTTCATTTTTTTCGCTATCTAATAGCCAGATAGAGTTTAGTAGGTCGTCGTTTGCCGCTTTTGTAATTTGGATACCTTGGATCATCACTATCTCCTAGACCACTTACGTGGTGATTATTGGTGTTAATTTTCGAATTTTCGTTGAGCTGAGTATTATATAGCTAATATCCACTATTTTAATATTGATTTAAGTCAAAAAACAACCAAAAACATTATTTTTATTAAGGTGATTTTATTGAGTTAAATCAATAAAACCTTTGAAAACAAACTAATTACAATTTATTTGAGAATATAAAAAATATTTAATAACTGGTTTTGTTGTAAATTTACTACAAATTGAGATTAAAGTTTAAACTGGTTAACGCAACTATCTGTATTTAGGTAGCAATACTGAAAGTCTAAAGTGATTAAATGACAAACATGAAAAACAAGCTTGGGAATAAACTCATTGGTGCACATGTCTCTGCTGCTGGTGGGGTCGATCAAGCTCCGTTGAGAGCTCGTGAAATTGGCGCGAATGCCTTCGCACTATTTACAAAAAACCAACGCCAGTGGGTGGCGAAGCCTTTAGAAGCAAAAACCATCAGTGCGTTTAAAGCGAACTGTAAAATGCTGGGTTTCGGAGCAGAGCATATTCTTCCCCATGATTCTTATCTGATTAACTTGGGTGCGCCGGAAGAAGAAAAGCTGAATAAATCCCGCGCGGCATTTATTGATGAAATGGAGCGTTGTAATCAGTTGGGGCTGACTTTGCTTAACTTCCATCCGGGCAGTCACCTAAAGAAAGTCTCTGAACAGGAGTGTCTCGCGACGATCGCCGAGTCGATCAATCTTGCGCATAAAGCGGTGCCGAATGTGATCGCTGTTATCGAGAATACGGCAGGTCAAGGCACTAACTTAGGCTGGAAGTTTGAGCACCTAGCTGAAATCATCGAGCAAGTGGAAGATAAAGATCGTGTCGGCGTTTGTATTGATACCTGCCATACCTTTACGGCTGGTTATGACTTACGTACAAAAGAAGATTGCGAGCGCACCTTTGCAGAGTTCGACCGTATCGTAGGTATGCACTATTTAAGAGCAATGCATCTAAATGATTCAAAAGTAGAGTTTGCCAGCAAAGTAGATCGCCACCATTCTCTAGGTAAAGGAGAGATCGGGTGGGATTGCTTTGAGTACATCGCGAAAGACCCTCGTTTTGATGGTATCCCTCTGATTTTGGAAACAATTGATCCAGATATTTGGCAGCAAGAGATCAACACGTTGCGTCAATTCCATTTAGCGGCCATTGACAGTTAATGGCGTAACCACAAAGTTGGCACCTTTCTTTCTTAGTCATTGAACATCAATCTCTGAATTAGCAAAGAAGGATGCCAACATGTCTCGACCATTCTCTTTTACTCCTTATACTTACACTCGTCGTGTGCTTCGCTTACCGATGCCTAATCGTCACATTACCGGACAGGGGCATTTTCGAACGCCACAGAAGCATTAGTCTTTTATTACTTGTCTCAAGTTCGTGGTAAGTTTTTGTTTGTTTGAGTTTCGCTCGTTAGAATGGAAGCAAAATTTAGGACAGGAACTTTCCATGAATCAGTCACCCACTTGGCACGATGTGATCGGCGAAGAGAAAAAGCAGAGCTACTTTGTAGACACCTTGAATTTTGTTGAAGCCGAACGCGCCGCAGGCAAAGCTATTTTTCCTCCCGCAAAAGATGTCTTTAACGCGTTTCGTTTTACCGAGTTCAAAGACGTTAAGGTCGTGATTCTAGGACAAGACCCATACCACGGCCCAAATCAGGCGCATGGCCTGTGTTTCTCTGTACTTCCTGGCATTAAAACGCCACCGTCACTGGTTAATATGTATAAAGAGCTGGCGCAAGATATTGAAGGTTTCCAAATCCCTCAGCATGGTTTTTTGCAAAGCTGGGCTGAACAAGGCGTATTGTTACTCAATACGGTATTAACGGTGGAGCAAGGTAAAGCGCATTCACATTCAAAGACAGGTTGGGAAACGTTTACTGACCGAGTGATTGAAGCCATTAATCAGCATCAAGAAGGTGTAGTGTTCTTGCTGTGGGGGTCACACGCGCAGAAGAAAGGGCGCTTTATCGATCGCAACAAGCACCATGTGTTAGCTGCCCCACACCCATCGCCACTTTCTGCACATCGAGGCTTTTTCGGTTGTAAGCATTTCTCTCAAGCAAACCAGTTGCTTACATCACAAGAAAAAGCACCAATTAACTGGCATTTGCCATTAACTGTATAAATGAAGAGACAGCGATCATGGATGCTATGATCGCTGTTTTTTTTGAGCACGCTCGAGGCTGATAGTAAATTTCTCATGTACACTTACTAAAAGTAGGTGTTAAGGAGAGACGCTATGATGATCGAAAGAATTCGACGCGAACATGGTTATATGGTTCGTCTGTTGGCGATACTGCGCCATAAGCTTAATGAGATAAAAAAAGAACGTGTAATCAACTATGCGTTAGTAAGCGAGATTGTTGATTACCTCTCTAATCATTCGGAGAAAGTACACCACCCGAAAGAAGATATCCTCTATCACCACTTTCTTGAACACTATGGTAAGCAACAAACCATGGAAAATTTAGAGAAAGAACATCTAGAGTTAGCGAGTAAAACCAGAGAGTTTTCATCCGTGATAGAGATGATCCTTCAGGATGCTGTTGTGCCACAAGACATGTTCGTCGCTCACCTAGAAGATTTCATTGAATCGCAAAGGCGCCACTTGGAGCTAGAAGAGCGAAAAATTTTGCCTCTCATTGAAGAGTTATTTACCACAGAAGATTGGCAGCATGTCGAGAGCTTATGGAGCGTCAGTGAGGATGACCCTGTATTTGGTGACACGATTGCTGATCGTTATAAGCAGTTGGCCGAACGTGTTCGTCAAAGTGATACTGAGTATGTTTAAGACTGAATGATGAAACCTGAGCGAGCGAAAGTCGTCTCTCGGGTTTGTGAGATACACTTCTTATTTATTGGGAATCAAACGAAAATTTCGTGTGCATATTTCTCGGCAAAAAGTACGGAAGATTCTCATTGAGTAATAATGGTATTCATACTTAAACCTTGGTACATAAACTCACGGTGTTTACGGTCACTGTAAACAAAAAACAAAAGGCACCTGTAAGGTGCCTTTTGTTTGAATTAGAGTTTAATGTCTTCCAAGTTATAATCGGTACAGACATCAAGTTCGCGCAGCTCTTTAAGCAAATTGCGTCTGTCGTTCATCTCTTCTATTTCACGCCACTTTCGCTTTACTGGTTTGGCACGAGATTTGGTTGTTGAGGTAGTATCCAGATTAAAAATGTCATCTAGTTGAAAGCCTTCCATAAGCCACCTTTACCTTTCTTAAGCTAAACTGTTGTAACCAGTCCTTGTGGAGTTTTTTAAGTACCACAATAGCCGTGAGAATAACCATGATATATTTCGCATTTGTGTCGGTAGCATGACATTTTCGTGCAAAAATATTCTCAAAATCACACTTTTTATTGCAACGATGTGGATAAAAAATGCACAAACGATCTCAAGAAAACGATTAAATAGAGAGATTTTCTATGTTAATTCGATTTGATGAATGGGTGCACTGCGCAAAGGTTAAAGTTGCATAAAATCAGTTTGATGAAATAGTGTTCAATTAGATGGTAAGTCACTAGCGTAAATTTATGTAACACCTTGTGAATACTAGCTTGTTCTTGTTTATACGGTTTACCATTCTATTTAATGAGGAATAATTATTTATGTTGGTGTTTGGTAATTGAAATGTTGCGCAGTTTGAGTGTTAAGTCTTCTATTTATGTTATTTTTTGGTGACTTTATAGTGAAAAATAACAATGTTATTCTCATTGTTGCATATTGATTTTTGCGCTCCTAGGTTGCATTATCCGCCCGTCAAAAAATACGCTGGTACGTAAAATGGATGCATGAAGCGACGTTTACGATTCTAGATTGCCCATAAACATTACTTAAAAAGCTAAGCACACTTTGACACTTAGCAGGCAATTTGGTGGATGGCTAGGACGCATAGACTGGCGCAACTCACTTTGAGGTACACATGACAGACTTAATCAATTTGATGAACGATCTCCTCTGGGGCTCGATTCTGGTTTATCTTCTTGTTGGTGTTGGTATTTACTTCACCGTTCGATTAGGGTTCATTCAGTTCCGCCATTTCGGCCACATGTTCTCTGTTCTTAAGAACAGCCGTAAAGCAGACAAAGCTGGTATTTCCTCTTTCCAAGCGCTTTGTACTAGTCTTGCTGCACGTGTTGGTACAGGTAACATGGCGGGCGTTGCAGTTGCATTGACTGCGGGTGGTCCTGGTGCGATCTTCTGGATGTGGCTGATTGCAATGCTTGGTATGGCAACATCGTTTGCTGAGAGCACACTGGCGCAGCTATACAAAACCAAAGATGATGATGGCAACTACCGTGGTGGCCCTGCCTACTACATGGAAAAAGGCCTGGGCATGCGTTGGATGGGCGTGTTGTTCTCAGTTTTCCTAATCATCGCTTTTGGTTTGGTATTCAACGCCGTACAAGC
>NZ_JAWOTA010000042.1:0-25747 GCF_033338635.1 Vibrio sp. Vb1755
AACTCTTCAATTTAAGATTTTGTTCGGCTCAATGAATACTGAACATTACATAAAGTAATGTTTGAATTGACTGTGCTCTTATTGGTTTTTACTTTTGAAAAAGTAAAACAAAACAGCTCAAGGCTGCTTCCCAATTCAAATGGTCACTTCGTTTCATTGAAACCTAATTTGATACCGAGGTATCTAATTGGATTATCATCAACGAGTGCCCACACAGATTGATAGGTCTATATTGTTAAAGAGCTTGCTTTGCGAGAAGTTTTTCTCTCAAAGCGGAGGTGCATTCTAGCGATTTAGTTGTTAGTGTCAAACACTTTTTTAAACTAATTTTTTGTAGAAGCTTTTTACCTCTTCGACCCTGCTAAAGCCTTGTGGCGTCTGCCGTGTCGATGGATGCGCATTATAGGGAGAAGATTTTCTTTGGCAATACTAAAAATGCATTTTTTCTAAAAAAACATGCCAAATGGATACTTTCCATCCAACCCTAAAATTACCCAGAAATAACACTCAGGATTTATACAATTTACCCACAAAAAGCTGTGGATAACTACTCATCACTATCAAAGAAATAAGAAATACGCGAACGCGGATTTAGATACTCTTTTACTTTATCCGGTAATTTTGACGGATGAATCGCGTTAACTATCTTTATATCTTTTGAGGCAAGATCAATGATTGGCGCTTGCGTCCTTGGTACTGATGGATCGTAAACCAAGACATTCGGGAATAATAAATGCGATGCATTCACTGAGATAACCAGGCCGACCATATTATTAGAAAGCTGAACTACGGTACCCGGAGGAAACACGCCCATAAACTTAATTAGGATGTTCAGGTTCTCTTCTTTATATAGGTGTTTACAGTTCTTATATAAATGAGAGAGTGCGGTATAAGGAATCTTTTGATCTGAGACTATCGGTGTATGACACAAGTTATCAAACGCATTGGCTACAGCAATAATTTGAGCAAACTCGTTGATCTCATCTCCTTTCAGGCCTTTAGGATAACCAGACCCATCTCTTAGCTCATGGTGCTGCGCGATCACAATTCTCGCGACTTCGGGAAAAGCCTCGATTTGACTCGCAAGATCGACGCCATATTTAGTGTGCAACTTTAAGTAGTTGGTTTCTGGCTCTGTTAGAGGTAGTTGCTTTCTTAATATTGCAGTCGGGATTTTTATTTTCCCGATATCATGGAATAGTGCGGAGAAGGAAAGCTCTTTCAACTGTGCTGCTGAGTACCCTTTAGCACGGCCAATCATCATCGAGATAACAGCCACGTTCAATGAGTGGAAATAAATATCTTCAAACTCATTTTTTCCGTTCATCAGATGTAACGTAACATTATCATCGCACATTAACTTCTCGACGATATCTTCAATAAGAAGCTTTGCTTCATCAACTGCTGCTGTCGGACGGTTACGGATTTTAGTCATGACTGAACGCATACGTGCCAGAGAGCGCTCAAACTCTTTTTCACACTGAATCACGCGTCGACGGTATGCACTTAACTTTTCTATGCGGTTCTGTTTTTCTTGCCACATTTTTTGAGTTTCATGATCTAACGACGCTTCATTTGTTACTCTGTCAGCTTGTCTTTGATCAACAGGGAGTGGAACGGCATCGCTTTGCTCTGGATTAAAGTAAACGAACTTTACGCCGAGGTGGCGGATCATCTCGACTTGCTCTTGGTCTTTAATCTTAAAGCTATTGAGTAGAAAGGGGTGATCGTTCCACTTTAGCGGAAGACGGATATGTAATCCGGGTTGAATACGATCGACCGTTAGTTTAATGGCTGCCACTTATTCACTACTGATTTATATTTCTTAAGAGAGTTAGAATACTAGTAAATTTTGTGAATAAATTCATCAGTAACTAGCAAAACATCAAACCGTTATTTCTAAGCGACTCACTTAATTAGATAGAAGTAAGCTACTTTAAGGAGCGATCTGCTTTGCGTATTTTAAGCTTGGCCTCGAACACTGGCTTGTCTATTACTTCTTGCTCTTTGACTAGCCCCATTAACGTTTGTACCGCTACACGGGCCATGTCACTGATAGGAAAGTGCACTGCTGATACTGTAGGGTAAAGACTTTCACAAAGATCAACACTGTCAAAGCTAGTTAATGAGATTTGCTCTGGTACAGAAATACTGTGCTCGTGTAAGTACTGCATTGCGCCAACCGTCATTTCTTCACTGCACGAAAAGACAGCCGTCACATCAGGGTGTCGTTGTAAAATTGCAGCCATTGCATCATAACCACTTTGCCGACCATAATTCCCTTCTTCACACCAGCTTTCATCAATATCTATACCAGCATCCTTCATTGCATCAATATACCCAAGCTTTCTCAATACACTGTTATGACGTTGGGATGGACCGGTAATACAAGCAATCTTTCGATGACCACCAGCTAAAAGGTGCTCAACGGCAATACGGCTTGCATGATGATGGTTAAAGGTAACACAACGCTCTTCTATTCCTTCCACGTAGCGATCCAGGAGAACGAAAGGTGTTGGTTGTTTAGCTAATTCACGTAAGTCATCATCTGACAAATAACGACTATGAAGTACATAGCCGTCACAACGTAAATCATTAAAACGCTGAATTGCCTCTTTTTCACCTTGTGCAGAATGATGGCCTTGAGCTGTAATCAAAAACTTCTTATGAATATCCAGCTCGGTTTGAACCTGCTCCATCATCTCGCCAAAGAAGCCCCCCGTATAGTAAGTCACCAATAACCCAACCATATTACTGGATGAGGTTGCGAGTGAACGAGCAATTGCACTGGGACGATAATTCAGTTGCGCCATAGCTTGCTCTACTTTTTTTCGAGTTTCTTCGCGAAACTTCCCCTCCCCATTAATGATTCGAGAAACGGTAGAGCGATTTACACCGGCGAGTTCGGCGACATCTTTAATCCTTGCCATAATGCTATTGGGTCCAACTGCAATTGTTATTAAATATCCGTTTGTGTAGAACGGCTGCCAGCAATTCGTAAGGTGCTTATAGGGGGCGAAGCTGGCAGCCTTTAATCATACACCGACCATTTGATTGGTAGAAACGAGCTCAGAGTAATCCGTGACAGCTATACCATGATGAGCTAACTGTTCTTTTAAAATGGGAGAGGTAAGAACTTGTAACTCTAGCTCTCGCTGAAGCGCATAGCCACTCTTTAAGATAAGCGCCTGATCGGCCTCTGCCGGGTGGCACATCACCTCAACCAAGTCATAGTCAGCTTTTAAGCTCAATAAATGTGTCATTAAACCATCCAAGCTCACTTTTTGGTCATAAAACTCATCAGTAAAGATATACCTGATTGTCATCGATTCTTGACACAAGCCAGTGCCCCGCAGTGGCACTCGGTATTCATTCGCTACTTCTTTAATAACGGGCAAAATTTGAGGGTGAGTATGCGCGTGATGATGGCTATCTAAGTGGCTTAGCTCTAACCCAAGCGATAAAAAATGTTCCACCTGAGCTTTTGCTTCATCATAAACGACCTGAGTTTCGAAGTCCTGCTTACTCCAAAGTTCGTCATAGTTGATAAAGTGCGATCGGCCGTTGGTCAAGTTAGGATGCTTCGTTATAGGCACACCTGCTGTAAACCTAAGATGAACGCCAGTTTTCAAGTCTGGATTATGGCGAGCTAGTTCTAAGGCATGTTGCTCAGCATCCATACCCACCATCATGGTGGTTGAATGAACCACACCTTGCTGATGAGCTTTAACGATGCCGCTATTTACACCTCTCGTTAAACCAAAATCATCAGCATTAAAAATGACTTTCATCGGCGCCCTTCCTTAGTTTTACAACGTCGTTAGTTTAAATTGAGGTAAATACGGAGCGTTCACCGCCAGAATATCATCCAGGATTGACTTGGCGCGGCCAATGTCAGGCACCAATGGGTTATTGGTTAATGCCATAAGCGCCTTGTTATAATTACCTTCGACAGCAGCTTCTATTGTTAGCTGCTCATACGCTTTAACTTGATGGAGTAATCCTTTGATATTGTTTGACAACTCGCCAACCGCAAGAGGTTTCGCCCCCCAGCTACCAATCACGGCACTACATTCAATCACAGCATCGTCAGGTAGGCCGTTGATCGCTCCATTATTTAAAACGTTAACAACATGAATACTATTACGATTGTTATAAATTGAATCAACTAGGTTCAGTGATGCATCAGAATAATAAGCACCACCCCGCTCCTCTAACTCTTTCGGCTTATGATCGAGGGTAGGATCTTGATAGAGCTTAAATAGCGCATTTTCTGTTTCCATTACCTGCTCAGCACGAGTGCCTTTTTCATCGGCACTTTGTTTCTCTTCAGCAAGCATGGCATCAGTTTGATAGAAGTAGCGATGATAAGGACATGGTATCGCCCCCAGTGCTTTTAGAAATGCCGGATCCCACGGTTCTTCCCAGATATTCTTCATACTGAAGTTGGCACCATCACCGACTTTCTCTAATACCGTTTGAGTAATATCTTCCCCATTGAGCCATGCTTTGTGTACCCACACGAGATGGTTTAACCCAGCAAACTCAAGTTGCAGCTCTTTTGGCTCGCACTCCATCATTTCTGCAATCATCATTTCCATTGAAACGGGCACATTGCATAAACCAATACTCTTTACTTTGGTGTACTTACTGACCGCTTCGGAAACTAAACCCGCTGGGTTGGTGAAATTGAGCATCCATGCGTTTGGAGCCAACTCTTCAATGTCTTTACAGATATCAAGAATGACCGGAATGGTTCGCAGTGCTTTAGCAAAACCACCAGGGCCCGTTGTTTCTTGGCCGATGACGTCGTACTTGATTGGGATTCGCTCATCGTTAGCGCGTGCAGCAAGGCCACCAACACGAAACTGCGTCATCACAAAATCCGCATCTTTTATCGCAGCACGGCGATCGAAACCGGCTTTTATCTCAATTTTTGCTCCGGCTTTATCGACCATTCGCTGAGCCAATCCTTTGATGATCTCAAGCTTCTCAGCTCCTGACTCAATGTCCACAAAATGGATTTTCTTAACGGGTAAATATTCTAAGCGCTTAATAACCCCTTCAACCAATTCCGGGGTATAGCTACTACCACCGCCAATAATGGCAAGCTTGATCGCCTCTCTAGACATTTTCATCCCCCTTTATTTGTTCGAGATTTTTTTGTTCAGTGCGACGATTTCTACAGCCATCTCTTGAGCCAAAATCGTAGTCATTAGGTGATCTTGAGCATGCACCATCACTAACGTCATCGGGACTTTCCCTTCTCCCTGATCTTCTTCAATAAGCTGAGTCTGTATTAAGTGGGCTTTATTAATGCACTCTCTTGCTTGAGAGAGCTTCTCATCAGCCGCTTCAAAATCTTGTTCTCGAGATAAACGCAATGCCTCGTAGCTTAAACTTCTGGCTTCACCAGCATTGCAAATGATCTCCATTACAACCAATTCTTGTTCCATCATTTTCTCTCCGAAAATCGGGCCGCGGTAATTGCGGCCCATTAAGCACAGTTAAGCAGTAACGCCTTCGCCTGACGGCTGCGTATCACCTTTAGTTTCCTTCGTCGTTGGTAGTTCTTGCTCCAACATTTGCTTCTCAAACATTTTGAAGAATGGGAAGTAGATGATTAGATCAAGAATTAATAAACCAATGACGAGCAATACTGGCGCAAAGGTCCAACCGCTACCCCACGAAGCACCTATCAGTGCCGGTGTTGTCCAAGGTGTTGTAGCGACCCCCATACCCACAAAGCCGACATGCACAGCAAAATACGCAATCGTAGCGTTGATGACTGGAGCGAAGACGAACGGGATAAACAAGGTCGGGTTCATCACAACTGGGCTACCGAAGATCACTGGTTCGTTGATTTGGAAAAAGCCAGGCACCGCACTCATTCGACCAATGCTCTTAAGGTGAACAGAACGGCTAAACGACATCAGCATAACAAGAGCAAGTGTTGCACCAGAGCCGCCAATAAAGATGTAAAAATCCCAGAACGGTTGAGTAAATACGTTTGGAATCGGTTCACCTGCAACAAAGGCTTCAATGTTGGCACCAATGTTGGTCAAAAAGATTGGAGAAAGCAGTCCAACAACAATTGCAGCACCATGAATACCCGCAAACCAAAGTAGCTGGCAAAGCAATAAAGCGCCAATAATGGCAGGCAATGAGTTAGACGCACTGATTAGCGGTTTAAAGATAGCCATAACAGCATCTGGAATCAGCATGTCGTACTGGGTTTGTACGAAAAGGCTAAGTGGATATAAGGTAATGAATATCGCTAAGACTGGTAGCAATACTTCAAATGATCGCGCAATCGCCGGTGGCACCTGCTCTGGCATGCGAATCGTAATATTGTGCTTTTTCATAAAACGGTAGAGCTCCACCGAGAAAAATGCACACATCACTGCGGTGAAGATCCCGGTTCCGCCCATGTGAGACATAGACAACGCGCCATCTTTAGCTGGGGCCGCAATGAGTAAAAAAGACATTAGTGACAATACAGCACTCGTGATCCCATCCATCTTGTAAGCCTTCGCTAAACTATAAGCAACGCCCAGCGAAACAAAAATGGTCATGATCCCCATCGACATGTTGTAGGGCATCATTATGGTATCAAAATGTGTAGTGGCGAAATCGAGCCAAATTCGACCAAAAGTAAAGGTTGTATCTTCGGCAAATGGGGGGAATGCAAAAATCAAAATGAAACTACCAACAATAATAAACGGCATTGCGACAATAAAACCGTCTCTCATTGCGCGAACATGGGGCTGATTCCCCACTTTAGCTGCTATAGGGGCTATATGCTTTTCGACTGCGCCTATAATTGCGTCATAAAGCTTCATAGAATCCATCCTTATTTTAGGCAAAAGAATCCCGCATCAAATATTTATATTTGATGTACAGTTATCTTTTTTAATTTAAAACTATGGTTTAGTTAATTAATTCTAATGCTTGCTCTAGTACTTCCTCTCCCTTCATCATTCCATAATGCTGAGGAGAAATCGCGTCAATGTTTTTACCATGCTCTTGCGCCGTTTTTCTTAGCTCTTCTAGCTGAAAACGTACTTGAGGCCCGAGAAGACAAACATCGTACTCTTTAATTGCATCTTCAAATGCATTCACTGACATCGCATCAATTTTGCATTCAATTCCTTTATTTTCAGCAGCTTGCTCCATTTTCTTAACAAGCATACTGGTGGACATCCCTGCGCTACAGCATAAAAGGATCTTTTTCATAGCCTTACTCCCGTTGTGTAAATTTCAACCTGCAAAAACTGTAGCAAAAATAACCAAGACAAAAAAGCGCAACCGGTTGCATTATTCGTGAACACAATCCCAATTTAGAAAATACCACCTATTTTTTTGTAATTATTTAGGTCTAGGATAAAAGTCATAAAATAATTTAAGACATCACATTAAGTTTCAAATTATCAATATTTTACTACTGACAACGTCGTTATTAATTTCTTAAAAGGAATAGAGAATGAAATTTAATAAATTGGCTATTGCAACGCTTGTAAGTGCCGCACTATCACAACACTCATTTGCTCAAACCGACTCTAAAGGCACAATTTATCTAACGTTTGATGATGGACCAATCAATGCATCTATTGACGTTATTCAAGTACTTAACCAGGAAGATATCAAAGCGACGTTTTACTTTAATGCTTGGCATTTAGATGGAATTGGTGATGAGAATGAAGACCGTTCCCTAGAAGCCTTAAAGCTCGCATTAGACACTGGTCATATTGTTGCGAACCACAGTTACGATCACATGGTGCACAACTGCGTGGATGAGTTTGGACCGAACAGTGCTGCGGAGTGTAATGCGACCGGGGACCACCAGCTTAACTCGTATCAAGACCCTGTTTACGATGCCTCAATGTTTACGGAAAACTTATCTGTGTTAGCAAAGTATTTGCCGAACATTACAAGCTACCCGAACTACAAGGCAACAGAGTTTGCTAGACTGCCCTACACCAACGGTTGGCGCGTGACGAAAGACTTCAAAGCAGATGGGTTATGTGCCACGTCTGATGACCTGAAACCTTGGGAACCAGGATATGTATGCGATACATCCAACCCATCCAACAGTGTAAAAGCAGCTATCGAGGTTCAAAGTATCCTAGCGAATAACGGCTATCAAACTCACGGTTGGGATGTGGACTGGGCACCCGAAAATTGGGGCATTGAAATGCCAGCAAACAGCCTTACAGAAGCAGAAGCATTTCTTGGATATGTGGATTCCGCGTTAAACACTTGTGCACCAACAACGATTAACCCGATCAACTCCAAAGCTCAAGAGTTCCCATGTGGTACACCTTTACACGCCGATAAAGTTATCGTATTAACTCACGAGTTCCTATTTGAAGATGGTAAGCGTGGCATGGGTGCAACGCAAAACCTACCTAAGCTCGCTAAGTTTATACAGTTAGCAAAACAAGCGGGTTATGACTTCGACACAATGGATAACTACACACCGAACTGGCAAGTTGGTCATAACTACGACGCTGGCGATTACGTCTTACACCTAGGTACTGTATACCAGGCTGTAACAAACCATACTGCGCAACAAGATTGGGCACCGTCTCCAACCTCTAGCCTTTGGACAAATGCAGACCCAGCCACTAACTGGACTCAGAATGTTTCCTATAAACAAGGTGATGTGGTGACTTATCAAGGTTTGCGTTATCTAGTTGATGTACCGCACGTGTCCCAAGCAGACTGGACTCCGAACACTCAAAATACCTTGTTCACAGCTCTATAGGCTGTTCCTACTATCACCATGTAGTAGTTTGCGCGAGGCATACCCCTCGCGCTTTTTTGTTTTGAAGATCAAGATACAACAAAGCCCCGACTTTCATCGAGGCTCTGTCTTAAAATATGGTACCTGCGAGTGACTTGACTGGCAGGCACTCCTGACTCCACCGCGAAGGCAACGCTAACTTTCTTTTGATATTTACGAACACCTAAAACGACGAAAGGCCGCTATAAAAGCGACCTTTCTATGTATGGTACCGGTGGGCGGACTTGAACCGCCACGCCCGAAGGCAACGGATTTTGAATCCGTCGTGTATACCAATTTCACCACACCGGCATCTTTGGGCTATTGCCCTTTGATGGTTGGCATTATACGTAAGCTTTTGACCTGCGCAAGCAGAAATACCTTAAATAACTATCGTTTGCTGATAATTTCGCCACAAAGTGTGACAAAGCTGTACTCATAAGAAACGTACGCTCCATTTTCTACTACTCTTCCAGATGAAAATGAGTATACGAAACTCTTTTTAAGTTCTATTCACTGTAATATCAGAAACATAACCATTCCCAATGCTCGACAACGCATTATGGAGCATCTCTGCGGTATCTTCTGCTTGCATGAAGTGACTCGTGTCCATCGTATTGCCGCTTGTTTTCCAGAATTCCGTATCCATTCCACCAGGATAAACCGCGATAATTTTCATAGGTTTTCCTTTTAGCTCCAAACGAACCGACTCAATTAATCCTTTGATGGCCCATTTCACTGCACAATACGTAGACTCTTGCGCTTTAGGTTGTTGCGCGGCTGTGGACATGATCATGACCACTTTTATTGGATGATCTTTGTAACGCTTTACTAACTCTCTTAACACATGAATCGCAGAATTCAGGTTGTTATCAATCAACTTTTGAATCTCTTCCGGCTCCTGCTCTTCCAGTAAGCCAAAATAACCACTTCCCGCACTATGAATGACCATTTCAGGGGACTGTTTCACCCCATCAAAGAGCTGTTTCACATTTTGGTGCGATGAGAGGTTGCAAGCTTGATAACCAACGTTATGAGAGAGTTGTTTTGCTAGTGCGGATAGTTTTTCTGTATTTCTTCCTATTACATACGTCTCTTTGCCTTCCGCATCATAACGCTTTGCTAGTTCCGCCCCTAAACCGCTACTTGCACCTGTAATTACAATCATGCGCTACCTCTTTTCAACCACATACTTTTAATTCATCTATCAATTAAGGTAACAGAATCGTGGTAATTCACACCTCAAGAGCACCATTCTTTGAAGCAAGCAGCTTTCTTACTTTCGTGATGCATGAAATATCAAGCAGAACGACGGGCATTTAACCTATGCTTAAGCAAGAATAACTTTCTGAATTTTCTATCGACTTTCTAGTGAGAACTGAATAGGAGCAAAGAATGACTGGGTCAAAATGGCAGTGGTTACTGAAACAGATGACGCGAAAACTGTGGGTCCGGACGTCACTCTACGCATTACTTGCTGTTGCTACCGCCTTAATGTCGATTGTTTTAAACCAGTTCATTACTCTGCCCCCTGCCATCAACGTCAGCAAGGATTTGTTGAACAACATATTAAATATCCTCGCAACCTCCATGCTTGCAGTGACTACATTCTCTCTCAATATTATGGTCTCAGCGTACAGTGCCGCTAGTGCAGGGGTAACGCCGCGAGCGACAAAACTGTTGATGGAAGACAGCACAACACAAAATGCCTTAGCAACCTTTCTTGGCTCTTTTCTATTTAGTTTGGTAGGAATTATCGCGCTAGGTATTGGGGCCTATCATCAACAAGCACAAATTTATCTGTTCATCGTAACTATCGCCGTAATCGTGATGATCATACTCACTCTGCTACGTTGGATTCAGCACCTTTCCGTACTAGGAAGGGTCAGTGAAACCACTTCATACGTGGAGCAAGCCTTGTTAGATGCGATAAGAAAACGGGGCAAAGAGCGTTGGCTAGGTGCTCACCCGTGGAGCCACCCAGAACATAAACCCAGAGGAAGTAAACCTATTTTGAGCCAAGAAATTGGCTACTTACAGCATGTTGATATGCATCATCTCGATAGTATTGCTGAAGCAAACCAATGCACCATCTACCTTGAGCGACAACCGGGAAGTTTTGTGTACGTAGGTCAACCATTGGCTTGTGTTTGTGGAGAATTGCCAGACGAAAGCGAAGTAACGGCAGCCTTCACGATTCGAACAGAGCGTTCATATGATCAGGACCCTCGCTTTGGTTTAGTCGTTATGGCGGAAATCGCCTCACGAGCACTATCTCCGGCTGTAAATGATAATGGCACCGCAATTGACGTTCTTGGGCGTTCTGTACGAGCACTTTCATTATGGGGAGACCTACTCAGTGAGCCGCCTACCAAAACTCGATATCCTAGACTATTTGTGCCCGCATTGAGCTGCCAGGATTTGTTTGATGATGTCTTTTTGCCGATAGCACACGATGGTGCAGCGCAACTCCAAATACAGATTCGCCTACAAAAGGCCTTGCTAGCTCTCTCTAGTATGCACCCTAAGTTATTTTTGTCACCAGCAATCAAGCTGTCAGAAAAAGCTTTAGAGCTTTCATTAAGCCAACATTATACCGAAGATGAGAAACACCAACTCTCTCAGCTATCTAATCTGGTCACAGACCAAAGAGCCAATGGTTAAGAGAATCGAATTCAGTTGAAACATATTGCTGCACGGCCTCGTGTATCATGACATGTGCTGATAACGTAGGGCAGAAAAGTCACTTAGTTTATACACAATTAAAGACTCTGTGCGTTAGGTCTCTTTTCTCTTGGTGAGGGAATCTATATTCTGACGCACAATTTTTAAGGTAAGTGATGGAATAATGACAACGTCTACAACTCTTCCACCTGCTGGTCTGTTTCGTCGACTTGCAGCGTTGATTTACGACACATTGATTATTATCGCAATTGAAATGATGGCCGCAGGTATTGTTATGGCCGTTGTGTTTGCACTAAATGCAGCAGGATTGTTGAGCTATGGCGAGTACGCTGATGCCGCAGATATGCTCGGAAAGCACCCTGTATTGAGCCCTCTATTTACACTTTACCTTGCGGGTGTGTGGATATATTTCTTTGTGTTCTTCTGGACGCGAGCAGGACAAACTCTTGGGATGCGCGCTTGGAAGCTTCGAGTTCGCAATGCCAAAGACGGAGCACCAATTACGGTAACTCAAGCTCTGATTCGTATTTCGACATCTGGCTTTGGCTTGGCAAATTTGACTGTACCGATTGATCCGAAGAAACGTGGTTTCCACGACATTTGGGCCAAAACAGAGGTTGTTGTATTACCTAAGGCAAATTAACTTGTCTAGGAACACAAAAAAGGAAGGCGTAATGCCTTCCTTTTACATTTGGTTCGGTAAAACTTGGTTTATTCGATGATGCTTCAGTTATAGCTTTCTTCGTAGCAGTGCAATCGCAATAGCTAAGAACACCAAACTCGGGGCCAAAGCACCAAACACTGGGGATATGCCATACACCAAGCTTAATGGACCAAAGAACTCACTGGATATGTAAAAAGTAAACCCGGCAACCACGCCCGACAATACCCTTGCCCCCATGGTCACGCTTCTGAGTGGACCGAAAACAAAAGATAGCGCCATTAACATCATCACAGCAATTGAAAGCGGCTGAGTCAACTTACGCCAAAACGCCAACTCATAGCGAGATGCATCTTGTTCCGATGCTTTCAGGTAAGTCACATAATCATACAAACCGCTCAGTGACAATTCTTCTGGCTTCACGGTCACCACAGCTAGCTTATCTGGTGCCAAAGAGGTGTGCCACTCCATCTGTTCGATGTCTTGCTTTGAAATTACGTTTTCATTTTCCATGTCCGTAATTTGTACGTAGCGCATCAGCCAGTTGTTATCTTGTTGGTAGTCGACTTCTTCGGCGAAAATAACTTTTTGTAGATTCTTATCATCATCAAAACGCCACATATTTAAAGCATAAAGCTTGTCGTCTTCGACTTTACCGATAAAGATAAAGTCGTTTGCGTCACGAGCCCACACACCTGAGCGCACAGACACAATGCTACCACCTGATATCGCAAACGCACGTAAGTCACGGGCCATCTTCTGGGCCTCAGGAGCGCCCCATTGGCCTAACGCCATAACGACAATCATGAGTGGGACGGCCGTTTTTAGTACCGATAACCCGATATCCAGCTTAGAGAAACCAGCAGCTTGCATCACCACCAGCTCAGAGCTTGAAGCCAACATACCTAAGCCGATCAGGGCACCGAGTAATGCCGCCATTGGAAAGAACATTTCGATATCACGCGGCACACTGAGTAACACAAAGTACAACGCATGAGTGAGGTCGTACACACCTCGCCCTACTTTACGTAGCTGTTCTACATATTTGATGATGCCCGATAAGCCAACAAACGTCGCTAAAACCAAGGCAGTGGTAGAGATGATGGTTCTACCGATGTAAAGGTCTAAGATTTTGAACACAGCTTACGCGAGCCTCTTCTTGCGGAATTTGTCTTTTATTCGTCTAGCAGCAACGCTGTCCATCATATTCGCCATGATAGCAACAATCAGCAACATCGCATTGATTGGCCACATACCAATAGCAGCCGGGATGTCACCATCTTCTAATGCAGATTTGGTTGCACTGATCGCCAAGAAATACGCTAGATAGATCAGAATCGCAGGCCCCATTTTGGCAAACCGTCCCTGACGCGGATTCACCGCAGACAAAGGAATAACGAGCATTGTTAAGAGTGGAATACACACAAATAACGAAATTCGCCATTGTAGCTCCGCTTGCGCCTCTGGATCTGGGTGACCTATCAAGTCAACCGTTGGGTATGCTTCCCAGTCTCGCCCTTTCTTTTTGACCTCACGTTGGCCGATAACACCTTCGTATTCATCGAATTTCGTGATCATATATTCAACGCGAGTAGGCACACCTTCATAACGCGTACCTTCTTTCATAGTGATGATCTGACGACCGTCCGAAAGCTCTTTTACTTCACCAGAAGATGAGAACATCACACTCGGTAACACTGAATCTCGAGGGCGCATCTGCGCAACAAAAACGTTGCTCAAGGTATTGTCTTTAATGTCATCGATGAACACAACCGATGAACCGTCTGGTGTACCTTGGAACTGACCTTTTTTAAGTAGGTCAACGCTGTTTTCTGACGCTACCTGCTCATAAAGCTGCTCAACGCGGTCTTGAGACCACGGCGATAGCCACAACGCATTGAAAGCCGCCACCGCTGAAGTAATCAACGCTAGGTATAAGGCCGCTTGAACCAAGAATTTATTACCAATACCTGTCGCGTTCATTACGACAATTTCGCTCTCTGCATACAGACGACCAAATGTGATCAATATGCCGATATACAGACTTAAAGGCAGCATTAACAGACCCATTGCTGGCATGTTCAAACCAACAATCGAGAAAATCAATCCAGCAGGAATATCCCCATCAGAAGCATCAGCAAGAACACTTATGAATTTCTGGCTTACAAACACCAAAAAAAGTACGAAAAAAATCGCAAATTGGCTCTTGAGTGTTTCGCGGATCAAATATCTAACAATAATCACGCTGAAATTACCTATACAAAACTTGTTTTTTTGGTCGAATCACTATAGTTTCCCGTTGAACCATTTATTTTTTTAAAAATTATAAACTAGATGTTAGTCGCTTAATCAGCTCTGCATGTAAGCCTGGAGCTAAAATTCAACAAGTAAGCGATCATTATCTAACATTTAGAGCAATTTGTCTTCAGGATGTAGGAGTACGCATGGAGTTCAGTGTAAAAAGTGGCAGTCCAGAGAAACAACGTAGCGCATGTATCGTTGTTGGTGTGTTTGAACCACGTCGCCTTTCTCCAGTAGCCGAACAACTTGATAAAATCAGTGACGGTTACATCAGTTCACTACTTCGCCGTGGTGATCTAGAGGGTAAACCTGGTCAGATGCTGCTACTGCATCAAGTACCAGGTGTTTTGTCAGAGCGCGTTTTACTTGTCGGTTGCGGCAAAGAGCGTGAACTTGGCGAGCGCCAGTACAAGGAAATCATTCAAAAGACGATCAGCACACTTAACGAGACAGGCTCAATGGAAGCGGTATGTTTCCTAACTGAACTGCATGTTAAGGGTCGTGATACATACTGGAAAGTGCGCCAGGCTGTAGAAGCGACTAAAGATGGTCTATACACATTTAATCAATTCAAGAGCGTGAAACCTGAGACTCGCCGCCCACTGCGCAAGCTTGTTTTCAACGTACCAACGCGTCGTGAATTGAACTTGGGTGAAAAAGCAATCACTCATGGTCTTGCTATCGCATCAGGTGTCAAAGCCTCAAAAGACCTTGGCAACATGCCGCCAAACGTAGCTAATCCAGCTTACCTTGCTTCTCAAGCTCGTCGTCTAGCGGACGACTACGAAACCGTAACCACCAAAATTATTGGTGAGCAAGAGATGGAAAAACTGGGTATGACCTCTTACCTAGCAGTAGGCCGTGGTTCTAAAAACGAATCTATGATGTCTATCATCGAGTACAAAGGTAACCCTGACTCAGATGCAAAACCGATTGTGCTCGTAGGTAAAGGTCTAACCTTCGACTCAGGCGGTATCTCTCTAAAGCCGGGCGAAGGTATGGATGAGATGAAGTACGACATGTGTGGTGCGGCATCGGTATTCGGTACAATGAAAGCGCTGGCGAAGCTAAACCTACCAATCAACGTTATTGGTGTTCTAGCGGGTTGTGAAAACATGCCTGGCAGCAACGCTTACCGTCCAGGTGACATCCTAACGACCATGTCTGGTCAAACTGTAGAAGTTCTGAACACGGATGCTGAAGGCCGTCTTGTTCTTTGTGACGCACTGACTTACGTAGAGCGTTTCGAACCAGACTGCGTGGTTGACGTTGCAACGCTAACTGGTGCTTGTGTTATCGCACTAGGCCACCATATCAGCGGCGTAATCTCTAACCACAACCCTCTTTCTCATGAGCTAGTAAACGCTTCTGAGCAAGCGAGTGACCGTGCATGGCGTCTACCAATGGCAGACGAGTACCACGAACAGTTGAAAAGCCCGTTTGCGGATATGGCAAACATTGGTGGTCGCCCTGGTGGCACAATTACTGCGGGTTGCTTCTTATCTAAGTTCGCGAAGAAGTACAACTGGGCACACGTCGATATCGCAGGTACCGCGTGGAAATCAGGCGCAGCGAAAGGCTCAACGGGCCGTCCTGTCTCAATGCTTGTCCAATTCCTTTTGAACCGCAGCGGCCAAGAGACAGAAGAGTAATTTCTGAACAACATCTAAAAGGGCCGCAAGGCCCTTTTTTATTATCCTAATTTTCTAAAATGAAAGTGGGACTTAAGATGGTCTTAGGAAGAGACCCAAGGCAAGTGAGAGAATGATGCAAACTGCAACCTTCTACATCATTAACGAAGAGAGCCCGCAAGCAACGGTGGCTGGCTTTGAAGAATACATCGTGTTTTTGGCTCAGCACTTTGCTCGCCAAGGCGCTAAAGTGTATTTAAACTGCCAAGACAAACCACACGCCGAGCAGCTCGCTGAAGCCTTTTGGCAAGTTGATGCAGACAAGTTCATGGCACATAACCTCGTAGGCGAGGGACCGAAATACGCCACCAACATTGAAATCGGCCATGAAGGTGTAAAACCTAATTGGAACCGTCAGCTGGTAATTAATTTGGCGGAAAATGAGACAACCTTTGCGAACAAGTTTGCTCAAGTGGTAGACTTCGTGCCCTGCGAAGAAAAAGCTAAACAACTCGCAAGAGAAAGATATAAAATTTACCGTCAAGCAGGTTACCAGCTGCAAACGATCGAAATTCAATATCCTTAACGGTCAATCCTTATAGTTAAGGCGATCTTGTTAAGATCCCTCACTTATAAAGATTGACTAAGATTCAACCATCAACGTATCCATTAAAAGAGCGCTATGGAAAAGACATACAACCCAACTTCAATCGAACAAGCTCTGTATCAGACTTGGGAAGAGAAAGGCTACTTTAAGCCACACGGTGACACTACTAAAGAATCATACAGCATCATGATCCCGCCACCGAACGTCACTGGTAGCCTACACATGGGCCACGCGTTCCAAGATACGATCATGGATACGCTTATCCGTTGTGAACGTATGAAGGGTAAAAACACCCTTTGGCAAGTAGGTACTGACCACGCTGGTATCGCAACTCAGATGGTTGTTGAGCGTAAGATCGCTGCAGAAGAAGGCAAAACAAAACACGATTACGGTCGTGAAGCTTTCATCGACAAAATCTGGGAATGGAAAGGCGAATCTGGCGGCACTATCACTAAGCAGCTTCGTCGTCTTGGCGCATCTGTAGACTGGGATCGTGAACGCTTCACGATGGACGATGGTCTATCTAACGCCGTTCAAGAAGTGTTCGTACGTCTATACGAAGACGATCTAATCTACCGCGGTAAGCGTCTAGTTAACTGGGATCCAAAGCTACACACCGCGATTTCAGATCTAGAAGTAGAGAACAAAGACACTAAAGGCAACATGTGGCACTTCCGCTACCCACTAGCAGATGGCGCAAAAACAGCGGATGGCAAAGACTACATCGTTGTTGCAACGACTCGTCCAGAGACCGTGCTAGGCGATACAGGTGTTGCAGTTAACCCAGAAGATCCACGTTACAAAGATCTTATCGGTAAAGAAATCATCCTTCCTATCGTTGATCGTCGCATCCCAATCGTGGGCGATGAGCACGCAGATATGGAAAAAGGTACTGGCTGTGTGAAAATCACACCTGCGCACGACTTCAACGACTACGAAGTAGGTAAGCGCCACCAGCTACCAATGATCAACATTCTGACTTTCGACGCGAACATCCGCGACTCAGCAGAAGTATTCAACACTAACGGCGAAGCAAGCGAAGCTTACAGCACTGAACTACCAGCTAAATACCACGGTATGGAGCGTTTTGCCGCTCGTAAAGCTATCGTTGCTGAATTCGACGAGCTAGGTCTACTTGAAGAAGTGAAAGATCACGATCTACAAGTTCCTTACGGCGACCGTGGTGGCGTGGTTATCGAACCAATGCTAACTGACCAATGGTACGTGCGTACTGCGCCTCTAGCGAAAACTGCAGTTGAAGCAGTAGAAAACGGCGACATCCAATTCGTTCCTAAGCAATACGAAAACATGTACTTCTCTTGGATGCGTGACGTTCAAGACTGGTGTATCTCTCGTCAGCTATGGTGGGGTCACCGCATCCCAGCTTGGTACGACAACCAAGGTAATGTTTACGTAGGTCGCACTGAAGAAGAAGTTCGTAAGAACAACAACCTAGGGTCAGTCATTGAACTGCACCAAGACGAAGACGTACTGGATACATGGTTCTCTTCTGCACTATGGACGTTCGGTACTCAAGGTTGGCCAGAGCAAACTGACGATCTGAAAGTATTCCACCCTTCAGACGTACTAGTAACTGGTTTCGACATTATCTTCTTCTGGGTTGCGCGCATGATCATGATGACCATGCACTTCGTGAAAGACGAAAACGGCAAACCACAAGTACCATTTAAGACAGTTTACGTTACTGGTCTAATCCGTGACGAAAACGGCGACAAGATGTCTAAGTCGAAAGGTAACGTACTTGACCCAATCGACATGATCGATGGTATCGACCTAGAGTCTCTAGTAGAGAAGCGTTGTGGCAACATGATGCAGCCTCAGCTAGCGAAGAAGATCGAGAAGAACACTCGTAAGACGTTTGAAAACGGTATCGAAGCATACGGTACAGACGCACTACGTTTCACTCTTGCAGCAATGGCATCAACAGGTCGCGATATCAACTGGGATATGAAGCGTCTTGAGGGTTACCGTAACTTCTGTAACAAACTATGGAACGCAAGCCGTTACGTAATGATGAACACAGAAGAGCAAGATTGTGGCTTCAACGGTGGTGAGATTGAATACTCACTAGCAGACAAGTGGATCGAGTCTCAGTTTGAACTTGCAGCGAAAGCGTTCAACAACCATATCGACAACTTCCGTCTAGATATGGCGTCTAACACGCTTTACGAATTCATCTGGAACCAATTCTGTGACTGGTACCTAGAGCTAACTAAACCAGTTCTATGGAAAGGTACTGAAGCGCAACAGCGTGGTACTCGCCGTACACTAATCACGGTTCTTGAGAAGACTCTACGTCTAGCTCACCCAGTGATTCCTTACATCACTGAAACTATCTGGCAAAGCATCAAGCCACTAGTTGAAGGTGTAGAAGGCGAGACAATCATGCTTCAAGCACTGCCTCAATTCGACGAAGCAAACTTCAACCAAGAAGCGCTAGACGATATTGAATGGGTGAAAGCGTTCATTACCAGCATCCGTAACCTACGTGCTGAATACGACATCAACCCAGGTAAGCCACTTGACGTTATGCTGAAAGCTGCAAACGCAGAAGACGCAGCGCGTCTAGAAGCAAACAAACAAGTACTGATGTCTCTAGCGAAACTAGAATCTGTACGCGTACTTGCTGCTGACGAAGAAACGCCAGCGTGTGCAACAGCATTGGTTGCTAAGTCTGAGCTGATGATCCCAATGGCGGGTCTGATCGACAAAGACGCTGAGCTTGCTCGTCTAGATGGCGAAATCAAGAAAACTCACGGCGAAATCAAGCGTATCGAAGGCAAACTAGGTAACGAAGGCTTCGTAGCGAAAGCTCCTGAAGCAGTTGTTGCTAAAGAGCGTGAGAAACTTGAAGGCTACAAAGAGACGCTAGCTAAGCTAGAAGAGCAGAAGACAACGATCGCTGCACTTTAATCGCTAAAGGCTAGAGTAAAAGAATCAAAGGGTTGGTGTGAAAGCATCAACCCTTTTTGCATTTATCACTCGGAAAGCTTTCAAAGATATTCGCTCTTCTCTCCTACTTCCACTCCTATTTAATAGTTTTTACCTATCAAACTAATCTTAACTGCCCATTAGATTTAATGATAATAATTCTCAATAATAGACCTATCGAAACAACACAACGATTGAGTAATTATCATGAAAAAGACACTAACCTTTGCAGCACTCCATTTTACTATCGCGTTTAGTGTCGCTTACGTGCTTACTGGCGACATTCTAATTGGTAGTTTAATTGCCATGATTGAGCCTTCAGTGAACACCGTAGCCTTCTACTTTCATGAAAAGGCATGGGCAAAAGTCCCAGCACTTAAAGCTCGTCAGTGGATGACCAAATTAAAAACCGCAAGCTTTGCGACCGTGCACTTCAGCGTCGCTTTTACCGTGGTTTACTTACTAACAGGTGATGCATTTGTCGGCGGCGTAATGGCGATGCTAGAGCCGAGTTTGAACACGGTGGCTTACTACTTCCACGAGAAAGTATGGATGCGTAAATCATCAGAAAAAGCTCCAGCACCGCAGTTTTGTTTACATCACCACGCTTAAACATGGAGGCTCACTACGTCTCCTAACAAGAAAAATGACATTTACCATTGACAAGGTTGCGTACCGCACTTAATTTAATTGCGGTGCGCAACTTTATTTTTAGAGGTAAGTGATAATGAACGCTCGTCAACTTCGACACTACTCCCGTCAAGCCGTCCGATTGCTTGGTATGCTTGATAAACAATGCGGCGATGTCGCTCTCACTCCAGTGCAAGCACACGCATTGGGTGAAATCCAATTGCAGCCATTGACCATCAATCAGCTGGCACAGCAGCTTAATGTCGACAAGTCCAACGCGAGCCGAACCGTTACTGGTTTGATTAAATTAGGTTTGGTCGAGAGCATCGAAAACCCAAAAGACAAACGTAGTCAACTCGTAGCGATTACAGAGCAAGGCCAACAGGCGTTATCACAACTGGACCAACAGCAAAACCACTTCTTTGAACAACTGCTTACCCAACTCGATGACAGCGAGCAAGAGCAACTCAAACTTGGTCTAGAGACTTACCTAAAAGGGCTAACAAAAGTGTGTCAGTCTGAGGAATACGTTCTTCGACCTCTTACTAAAGCAGACAACCCGCAAGTCGCAGATGTGATTCGTAAAGTCTCTGCAGAATACGGCTTAACCGCAGACAAAGGTTATGGTGTGGCCGATCCAACGCTTGATGATATGTATTCGGTTTACAATCAATGCGGGGCCGCCTATTGGGTCATTGAACATCGCGGAGAGATCGTTGGTGGCGGTGGCTTTGCCCCTTTAGCTGGCGAGCCAAATGTGTGTGAACTACAAAAGATGTACTTCTTACCTCAAACACGAGGGCACGGTTTAGCCAAACGCATCGTCGCATTGAGCTTACAATTGGCGAAACAATTTGGGTATCAGCAGTGCTATTTAGAGACAACTGAATGTCTGAGAGAAGCGGTAAGCTTGTATGAAAAGCTAGGCTTTGAGCATCTCGATGCCCCGCTTGGACAAACAGGGCATGATGCATGTGAAGTCGTAATGCTTAAAACACTGTAATAAAGAGCATTACTAAGAGTTAAAGCACAACATGGGTAACACAAAGCTCCTGGCTCAAGGCAACAGTGAAGTTTTGGTGCTGCCCATCCAACTCAACAGACAACTGGTAGAGATCACTTGGATCAGGATCAGTAAGATCGGCATACTTTGGCGCTTCGATCTGGAATAAAGCGCTCGCATGCTCCGCTCGGACATCAATAGGAATATGGTAAGTCATACCATTAAACTTAACCGATGCAGAGACCAGGCCCGGCGAAAAAGTTTGATAGTACAAGTCTACTTTAAACTCACAACCACCACCGTGGTGCCAAATCTGTTCGGTAGCCACGCGGTCTAAACGCACATTGCGAATGAACTGCAGATACGGTTCTTGCCATACCCCTAAGCGCTCATCACTTTTTTTATATTCATGATCGGACAGAGAGCACAGCTCAGGTTTATCTTCATCAAACAGAAGATCCTCTTCTTCCTCTAAGAACAAGATTTCAAAGCGGTTACGCCCCATTTGCATGAACGGACGAATGTCTTTCTTGTAGACATTTTGAGAACCGTCACAGTCGAACAATGCTACTCCGTTCAAACGCACTTCTGCATGGTAATCCACACCACCCAACACCATTTCTACCGCTGGGAATGCCATCATGGATTCGTCCACTTCAATGTCATGCATCAGGTGCCACTCTTGCTGACGAATTGCTTCTTCTGTCATTTCAGCTGGCAATACCTGACTCAAAGGAGCAGGGAAAGTAATGTCATCCTGTGGGATAGAAAGGTCCGTCAGTGGAGAGACTTGCCATAAACCGGCGAGTGAGAGTTGCATATACACCTTGAGCTAGATCAATTTTCACGCATTATAGGGAGAAATCCCCTATAAACTCAATGTGAATTATTTATCGCCTCCACATTCGTCAGTTTTTCAAGGTATAAAAAAACCAGCGTTAAACGCTGGTTTTTCCAAAAGTAGTGAGCTTTGATTACTCGTCGTCTTCATCTTCTTCAGGGTAAAGCGCATCTTCGCCTTCGTAGTACGTACCCCAACCGTCATAGATGATGTCGTATTTTTCTGCCAAGTGAATCAATTTTTCAACTTGCGCATCAATCGCTTCTGCGTCAAGTGCGGACTCCATAGTCGCATCACAGCAAAGCAACTTGTTACCATCTTCATCTTCAGTTTCTTCTGCTTCAAGAACTTCAAAGCCCATCTTGAATGCTTCAACTACCGCTTTTTCTAGCGTGTCAAAATCTTCTGCAAACAGGTGGTGCTCAATTTCGTATAGCGAATCTGGATCGCTGCCATCTTCTAGCAATGCTGCAATGATATCGCGAGTCTCTTCCTTTTGAATCTCAATTAATTCTTCTACTGATAGATATTCATCTTCGTGAGACATGTTTTGGCTCCAGATTAGTTACTTGATGGAAACACAATACCCGATACTGAGTATGCTGATCCGGTGAAATATGGCATGGATTGCGATGAAAAGCCACAAACAAACATCATACCACTGCGATTCTTATCGGTTATTTGAATCTAAATATTAAACCGACCACACAAAGAAACAAAAAATTAACAAAGAATGGCATTTTTTAATATTCAGAACATCCTAATTGACACTTAATGTGGTTATTTTCTCTTTCTATGCGTGTTTATGATGCTTTCTTGAATACACTCACGTGTAAAACGAAGAAGCATAACGAATAAATTCACTTCAATAATGCATAATTTAGAATAAAAATGCACATTTTATGCACTGTGCATGTATTCTTTCTCAACGGGAAAATTAGAATAAAAACGCACGCACTCTAATTTTAGTAAAATAGCATTTACATCTAATAATAAATTTAATAAAAATAAAAATAAAAATAAAAAACTCTCAAATTCATAAACACCAGAATATAAACAAAGCTTGATGACTTGCATCTTTCTAGGAAGCTTGTCATAACTAATGGCTGGAAAATTTGTAAGGATACAAAATGAGCAAGCTGTACGTTGGATCAGAAGTTGGTCAACTTCGACGAGTTCTATTAAATCGCCCTGAACGCGCCCTAACCCACTTAACTCCGTCAAACTGTCATGAGTTGCTATTTGATGACGTTCTTGCTGTAGAAGCGGCAGGTGAAGAGCACGATGCATTCGCACGTACGCTGCGCGAGCAAGACGTTGAAGTGCTTCTCCTCCACGATTTACTGGTCGAAACCCTCGCCGTTCCAGAAGCAAAACAATGGCTGCTGAACACTCAGATTTCTGACTTTCGCTACGGGCCAACATTTGCGCGAGACCTACGCCAATACTTTTCAGAAATGGATGATGAACATCTTGCCTGCATCTTTTTAGGTGGCTTAGCTTACTCAGAGCTACCGATCTCCTCATCTTCTATGCTGCCAAAAATGAAGCGTCCTCTCGACTTTGTTATTGAGCCACTGCCTAATCACCTATTCACTCGTGATACCTCGTGTTGGGTTTATGGCGGCGTTTCTCTTAACCCGATGATGATGCCTGCACGTCAACGTGAAACAAACCACCTACGTGCGATTTATCGTTGGCACCCAATTTTTGCTGGCCAAGATTTTATCAAATACTTCGGTGACGATGATCTGCATTATGATAACGCGAATGTCGAAGGCGGTGATGTGTTGGTTATTGGTAAAGGTGCAGTTCTTATCGGTATGTCTGAGCGTACGACTGCGCAAGGTGTAGAGAACCTTGCAGCGAGCCTATTTAAAGCAGGCCAAGCTACCGAGGTGATTGCAATTGATCTGCCTAAACACCGCTCATGTATGCATTTAGACACTGTGATGACCCATATGGATGTAGATACTTTCTCTGTCTACCCAGAGATCATGCGCAAAGATCTCGACACATGGCGCTTAACACCAAAAGGCAACGGTGAAATGCATGTTGAAGCCTCACATAACTATCTGCACGCGATTGAGTCCGCTCTTGGCTTAGATCAGCTGAAAATCATCACCACTGGTGGCGATAGCTATGAAGCGGAACGCGAACAATGGAATGACGCCAATAACGTTCTAACTGTAAAACCGGGCGTAGTAATTGGTTACGAACGCAACGTATACACCAACGAAAAATACGATAAAGCTGGCATCAAAGTACTGACAGTACCTGGTAACGAGCTTGGTCGTGGTCGCGGTGGCGCTCGCTGTATGAGCTGTCCAATAGAACGAGACGATATATAACTTACTCGTCCCTTTACATTAGGTGAATCAAAACTAAGGTTGATGTGAATACATCAACCTTTTTTAGCTTTAATTAAAAATAATTATTCACAATAAAAGCATTTATATGTTTTAATAAATTCTATTAATCTAATCACATGTACTAAGGGACGAGCTATGGCTTTCAATTTACGTAACCGCAACTTTTTGAAGCTATTGGACTTCTCAACCAAAGAAATCCAGTTTTTGCTCGAACTGTCTGCAGAGCTGAAAAAAGCTAAATATGCAGGAACAGAGCAGAAGAAACTTCAAGGTAAAAACATCGCACTAATCTTTGAGAAATCTTCGACTCGTACCCGATGTGCGTTTGAAGTCGCTGCCTTTGACCAAGGTGCTCAAGTCTCTTACATCGGCCCTTCTGGCTCGCAGATCGGTCATAAGGAATCGATGAAAGACACCGCTCGTGTTCTTGGTCGTATGTACGACGGGATTGAATACCGAGGCTTTGGCCAATCCATTGTTGAAGAGCTTGGTACTTATGCTGGTGTTCCAGTTTGGAATGGTTTAACGGATGAGTTCCACCCGACCCAGATCCTTGCTGACTTCCTGACCATGCAAGAGCACGGCCGTGGTAAACAGCTACATGAAGTAACCTTCGCTTACCTAGGTGATGCGCGCAACAATATGGGTAACTCACTTATGGTGGGCGCAGCGAAAATGGGCATGGATATTCGCCTTGTCGCGCCAAAAGCGTTCTGGCCTGAAGAGGAGCTCGTGGCAACTTGTCAAACTATCGCGCAACAAACCGGTGCAAAAATCACGTTAACAGAAAGCGTTGAGGAAGGTGTGAAAGGTTGTGACTTCCTATACACCGACGTTTGGGTGTCTATGGGTGAGTCTGCCGAGGCATGGGATGAGCGTGTAGCGTTAATGACGCCTTATCAAATCAATATGGACGTGATTGAGCAAACGGGTAATCCACATGTGAAATTCATGCACTGCCTTCCAGCTTTCCACAATGATGAAACCACCGTCGGCAAAGAAGTCGCTGAAAAATACGGTATGAAAGGCCTTGAAGTAACAGAAGAGGTATTTGAATCGGAATACTCCATCGTATTCGACGAAGCTGAAAACCGTATGCATACCATCAAAGCCGTGATGGTTGCGACGCTAGGAAGCTAAACCAGTGCGCAAAAACAGCCGATAAAAACCATGATGTAATCGCTTGCGCTCACGAAAGTTAAGCGTATAATGCTCGGCAATTTGTCTGAGGATTAAGAAATGACCACGCTGATTGCTGACGTAAAAACGCGATTTGCTC